>JBEEHU010000001.1:0-11719 GCA_041167565.1 Verrucomicrobiota bacterium
TCCTGCAAATGCAGATCGAGCGTGGTCACCACGGTGTGCCCGGGCACCGGCGGCGTCGTGATCTTCTCGGAAGTTTTGCGCCCGTCCTTGTCGAACGTGATTTTGTATTCGCCGTGCTTTCCGGTCAGGACCTGGTTGAAAGTTTGTTCGAGCCCTTCCCGGCCTTCCGTTTCCGGCCAGAGCACTTCGTGGTTGTCGATGATCCCATCCGGATTCCGCCCGGTCTTGCCGCTGTAGCCCACGATCTGCCCGGCCGTTTTCCCATTCGGATAAACGCGCACGTAATACGGGCGCAGCGCCATCCCGGTGGGCAGCCGCGACTTGATCTGCTCGGACTCTTTCGTCGTGAGGTTCTGCACGATCTCGAATGGAAGGATGCCGCGATTACGATAATGGCGCTTGATCAGTTCGTCGGAAATCTTCAGCGACCGCCCCAGCAATTTTTCCGCGGCTTGAATTTTCTCGCGCGCGAAAGCGAGCAGTTGCGGATCGGAGAAATCGAGCGGCGTGGGGAAACTGATCGCGAGATTATAGCTCAACCGGTTTTGCGCGAGCGGCACTCCGTTGCGGTCCGTGATCAAACCGCGGGGAGCGGGGATATCGAGAACGTAAGTGCGGGCGAGCTTCTGCGTTTCAAAGGTCGGAACGATCGTCTCTTCGAACGCCGTGGTGCCTGGCGCGGGCGAGGGGCTTTCCGTTTGCGCCTGAACAGAAGACATCGCCAGCGTCGCCGCCAGGACGAAGGCGAATCGCTGGAGGTACGCGCGTGGCAAATTCACAACGGCAACTGTGCTGGCCGCGCCCTAATCGACAAGCGGAAAGGAGCTTAAAATATCAATGCCGCTCCAGAAAGCGGTGCACGTCCTCGGCCAGCTTCGGGCCGATCCCTTCGGTGGCCGCGATCTGTTCCACGGTCGCTTTCCGCAGCCGGTTCACGGATCCAAATTTGCGCAGCAGCAGATTTTTGCGGTTCTGACTTACGCCGGGGCAATCGTCGAGAATGCTTTCGCCGATCCGCTTCTTCATCAGGAGCTGGTGATACGTGTTTGCGAAACGGTGCGCCTCGTCGCGAATGCGTTGCAACAAACGGAGCGCGCCTGAATCCGGCGGCAACACGAGCGGTAGGGCGCGGCCGGGCCGGTAAATTTCTTCATACTCCTTCGCGAGACCGATGATCGGCAGTTCGTGCAAGCCGAGCCGCTGCAGTTCGCGGCAAGCGGAGGAGAGTTGGCCCTTCCCGCCGTCAACGATGATCAAGTCAGGCAATCGAACTGGCGCAAACGTAGCTGCGCCGCGGTCGAGGGTTTCTGTCGGATTTTCCTGCGAGAATTCCGCCGCGTCCGGATTGGCGTCCCGCGCTTCGAGCAAGACCCGCGAATATCGCCGCCGCACGACCTCCGCCATGCTCGCGAAATCATCCTGGCCTTGCACCGTGCGGATTCGATAGCGCCGATAGTTGTCCTTGTCCGGAACGCCGTTGCGAAAACAAACCATCGAGGCAACGACGTGCGTCGTCGAGATGTTCGAGATATCGAAGCATTCCATGACCACGGGCGGACGCGTGAGCTGGAGCGCATCGCCCAGTGCGTGCACGTCGCTGACCGGATCGATCGAACTCGGCAGGCTATGGCGAGTGAAGCGCCGCGTCGGCTTCGTCGTCCGGCGCAAGTCCTCGAGCATGTTCCGGAGCTCCGCCGCCTTTTCAAAATCCAATTTCTCCGCCGCCTTCTGCATTTCCTCTTCGACCGCGTTGATCATCTCCCGCGAATGCCCCTCGAGAAAATCACATGCCTGCGCGACGCGCTCGCGGTAGAGCTCCGCGCTGATCTCGCTCAAGCGGGTCGGGACCTGGTAGGTCGCCGATTTGAGTTCGCGTTCCGTCGGTGAGCCCCGGCCGAACGTGAGCACGCCAAATTTCTTGCGCATGAAGTTGAGCGTTTGTCGGAGCGCACCGGCGTGCGCGTACGGACCGAAATAGCGGGCACCGTCATCTTTCTTGAAACGCGCCAGGCGAAACCGCGGCCACTCTTCCGTCGGATCGACCTTCACTACAAGGAAGCGCTTGTCGTCGCGAAACGAAATATTGTACCGCGGCCGGTATTCCTTGATCAGCTTCCCTTCCAGCAAGATCGACTCGGGCTCGCTCTGCACCGTGTGGGTCTCAAAATCCCAAACCGCATCGAGCATCGCGCGCGTCTTGATATCGGCCTGGGCCAGCTTCGACGGCATGAAGTAGGAGCCGACGCGTTTGCGCAAATCCCGCGCTTTCCCCACGTAGATCACCCGGTTGAACCGATCGCGCATCAGGTACACACCGGGTTTATGCGGCACTTCGTGCACCTTCTTCGTCAGGTCGGGTCTTTCTTTGTCGGGGCGAGGCACGGATAATTTTACGTCAGAAAAAGACGTTCTGCATTCACGGCCCGTGGAAGATAGTCGCTCATGTTCGATGTAGCGATCGTCGGAGGCGGCCCGGGCGGCTCGAGCTGCGCCGCATTTTGCGCGAAGGCCGGCCTGCGAACGTTGCTGCTCGAGCGCGAGAATTTCCCGCGCGAAAAAGTCTGCGGTGATTGTTTGAATCCCGCCTGCTGGCCGATTTTGCGTCGGCTCGAAGTGGCGGAACGCGTTCGGAGCTTGCGGCATGGCAAGCTGGATCGCGTCGACTTCATCGGGATCAACGGCCGGCGCCTGAGCGTCGAACTTCCGCGAGGGGACAACGCGGAGATTGCGATCAAGCGCAGTTTGCTCGATCAACTTCTGCTCGATCGCGCGCGAGAATTAGGTGCGACAGTTTTTGAAAATACGACCGTCACCGCACTTTCGTCGCCCGATCCGCGCAAGGAACATTGGTCGATTTCCGCCGGCGAGCACACTTTCCCGTCCCGGGTGCTTGTCGCCGCGGACGGCCGCAACTCCACCGTGGCGCGGCTTTGCGGATTGCTTCCGCGCGTCGCGAGGGAGCGGATCGCGCTCCAGACTCACCTGTCCTTGCCGCCCGGTTTCGGCGATCGCATTGTTCTGGAATTCCGCCCGGAAGGTTACTCCGGCCAGGCGCCCGTCGGCCGCGATGAATGGAATCTTTGTCTCGTGAGCATTGCTGCCCGAATGCCTGCGCTGCGCGCTTGGGCGGAAGCGCGTTTCAACATTCCGTCCGATCACGCGTGGCGCACGATCACGCCGCTCAGCCGCGAACCGATTTCCGCCGGACAACCGTCGCTTTTTCTTGTTGGGGATGCTGCGCGCGTGGTCGAGCCCTTCACGGGAGAGGGAATTTATTATGCGCTCGCTTCTGGCGAGCTCGCGGCGAAAGCGATTGCTTTGCAATGCAGTCATGGGACCGCGAAAGAAGTGGCCGCCGCCTATTCAGCAGCGCACGCACAATTGTATCGCGGCCGGCTTTGGATTAACCGGCTCGCGCGCGCCGCGGTCCTGTCGCCGCGAGTTGCCTCGGCGTTTCTGGCAGCGGCGCGATTCCAACCGGCGCTGCTTCGAATTCTTACCGCGAAGATTGCCGGCATGCCTTGACCGTATTCGCCATCAGCATCGCGATCGTCATCGGACCGACTCCTCCAGGCACCGGTGTGATCGCGGAAGCTTTGGCGGATACTTCATCGAACGCCACATCGCCGACCAACCGGTAGCCGCGCTCCATCGTCGGGTCGTCCACGCGATTGATTCCGACGTCGATCACCACCGCTTCGTCGCGCACATGTTCCGCTCGGACAAATTCGGGCTGGCCGATGGCCGCGATCAAAATATCGGCAGTGCGCGTGATCTCCGCCAGACGACGACTGCGCGAATGAACCACGGTCACCGTCGCATCTCCGCCGCTGCCTTTCCGCATCAGCAAAAACGCCAGCGGCTTACCCACAATCATGCTGCGCCCGAGAATAACCACGTGCCCTCCAGAAATTTCGATTCCGCTTTCGATCAGCAAGCGTTGGCAGCCGAGCGGCGTGCACGGAACGAAGCCGCTGTCGTCGCCGAGCGCGAGCTTCGCGACATTTGTAGGATGAAAACCGTCGACATCTTTTGCCGGATCAAGCGCGCGCACGATGGCGGCTTCATCGATTTGCTTCGGCGGCGGTGATTGCACCAGGATCCCATGAATCGCCGGATCGCTGTTCAACTCATCGACGCGCGCGAGCAATTCGGCCTGCGAGGTGTCCGCCGGCAATTCGAGTCTTACGGAATGCAGCCCGAGGTCGCGGCACATTTTGTCCTTTGCCCGCACGTAGGCGCGCGACGCGGGATTGTCGCCCACGAGAACGACCGCGAGACCCGGCGTGCGGCCGCGCTTCTTGAGCTCGGCGATTTCGCCCCGCAATTCCGCGTAAACTTTGTCGGCAATCGCGCGGCCTTCGATGAGATGGGACATGAAATAGAAATTCTACGACGGACTTATGGTTGTTCCACCAGGCTCATCATCGCCTCTTGTAAACGCAGGCGCTCGGCCTCGAATTGTTCCGCGCCTGCGATCGGAGCTACCTCGATCGGAGCGCCGAAGATGGCGCGCAGTTTGGCGAACGGGCGCGGCAGGATGAAGCGGTCCCAGCTTTTCAGACGCCAGCAGCTTGAATACTCCATGTGAATCGGCACGACCGGCGCCCCGGTTTTTTGGGCAAGAAAGACAATGCCCTGGGTGGCTTGATAGACCGGCCCACGCGGACCGTCCGGGGTCAACAGGACGTTGTCGCCGGCGGCGAGGGTTTCCACCAGCCGCCGCAACGCGATCACGCCTTTGCGCGAGCTCGAGCCGCGAATCGTGCCATAACCGGACCGTTCGATGAGAATGGAAACCAGATCGCCATCCCGGCTGGCGCTGATCAAGCCGTAACTTTCCCGGGTGGGAAAAGAGGGATCGAAGACCCGCGGCAACATGAGCAGGCGATTGTGCCAAATGGCGAAGATGACCGGTTGTTTCCGGACGAAGCTCACGACGTCGTGCGGATCTTCCACCTTCAAACGAAGCGTGCGCGCCCAGAGCCGATACAACCCGAAGCCGAGCTCGATCAAGACGCGCGCGCGCCAGCTATCGAGCTTCACTTTGATTTGAAGTGCGCGCCATCATCGCGCCAGCGATACGCGGAAGGATTAGGAAGGCCAAGCTGGTCCAGAATGCGCCAGACAACGGTATCAGCAACTGCGTCGACCGAACCGGGCCGGCTGTAGAATGACGGGATGGCCGGGAGGACAATGGCGCCCGCTTCGAGGAGCGTCACAACGTTGCGCGCGTGGATGAGGCTCCACGGTGTTTCGCGCGGGACGAGGATGAGCTTCCGGCGTTCCTTTAAAAAAACATCGGCCGCGCGCAAGAGCGCCGTGTCGCTGCAGCCCGACGCTATTCGTCCGAGCGTCGCCATCGAACAAGGCGCAATCACCATCGCATCAAAGCGCGCAGAGCCGCTAACGAATGGCACATTTAGATCGTTGTCAGCATGCTCGCGCACGCCTGCGGGAACGACGAGCCGGTCGACTTCCTGCGCCGCGACCTGTTTCGCGTGGCCGCTCATGACGAGATGAACTTCGTTCGCCGCGCAATCGATCTGCGAAAGCAACCGCTGCAGATAAATCGTTCCGCTGGCGCCAGTCGCGGCGATGACGAGTTTCATCCGCCTAACCAATCACATTCGGGGAAGGAACACTAGTCGCGCGGCATTTGTGTTTGAAAATCCCCGGAAGCACGCGCAATTAGTGACCGCATGATTAAGAAGCTCCTTCATACCCGCTATCGGGTGACCGATCTCGAGAAAACCGTCGCGTTTTACCGCGATGTTCTCGGGCTGGAAGAAACGCGCCGCCACACTTCCGGCCGCGGCTCGCAGCTGGTGTTCTTCAAAGCCCCGGGCAGCGAGGAGGAAATCGAGATCTGCAAGTTCGATCAAAGCGGTCCGGTCGTGGTCGGTCCAGATCTCACTCATCTCGCCTTCGAAGTGGACGACATCGAAGAGTTTGCCCGCGAGTCGGCCAGGAAAGGCTATCCGCTTTCCGACGGGCCGCATCCGAACGGCAAGAATGGCGCGATTGCCTTCATCGATGCGCCGGAAGGCTACGAGATCGAACTGATTCAACGCGGAACGGACGATTAGCCGCACGCGAGCGCTTGCGCGCACGAAAATTTTGCCGCTACATTGCTACCCATGAGACGCCGAAGGGAGACGACCGCACTTTTTTGCGCACTGGCGTTTGCGCTGACCTGCGTCGCCGCAAAGTCGAAACATAATTTCAAGCCCGTTCGTCCAACCGGCATCCCGGATTCCATTTCGGAAGCCCCGAGAGCTGAGGCCGTCACCAATGTGCCTCCGGGCGTAGTCTCAAAAATCGCGCCGCAAACGCGCGCGGCCGCAGTGATGGTGATCGATGCGAGGACCGGTGAAATTTTCTACGAGAAAAACGCAGACGCGCCGCGGGCGGCGGCCAGCACGCAGAAATTACTGACCGCGCTGATCGTGGCCGAACGCGGATTTCTCGATCGCTCGGTTATGGTCCAGCCGGTGGATACCCAGGCTGAACCGGTAAAGTTGAACATCAAGTCCGGCGAGGTGTATCAGAGGATCGATTTGTTGCGCGCCCTCCTCGTGAAAAGCCCGAACGATGTGGCCCGTTGTCTGGCGCGCGACGCGGCGGGAAGCGTGGAAGACTTCGCGGAACTGATGAATCAAAAGGCGCGGCAACTGGGCGCGACACATTCCCATTTCGTCAACCCGAACGGTTTGCCGATGCCCGGGCAATACTCGTCGGCGCGCGATCTCTCCATCATCGCGAAAGCTGCTTACGCCAACTCGACCATTCGCTCGATCGTCTGTCTGCCGAATCTTGTTTTCCGCTACGCCAATGGCCGCACGCGTGAGCTGGAGAATACCAACAAAGTTTTGAAGCGGCTTTCCTACTGCAATGGCATGAAGACCGGCTACACCGAAGCCGCCGGCCATTGTCTGATCGCGAGTGGGGCGCGGCCGGGCCGCGATATCATTGTGGTCGTGCTCGGCGACAGCAAGTCGGGCGTCTGGCAGGATGCTTCGGCGCTGCTTTCGTGGGGCCTTTGGATGTAGGTTTGTGGCGGCGCGAACCGCGATGCGCGCGGTCGCGAAGAGACAGCGGAACCTACGGGCTGCCGGCCGCGTTACTCCGCAGCAAAGGCGAAGGAACGAGCGCCGGATTCTTAACTGGGTCCATGAGACGTTCTGGTGGCGCGGTTTCTGGCCCTTCAGCGGGCGGGGCCGGCTCATTCAGATTCGATGAAGTGTCGTTGCTGGCAAGGCGAGCGCTGTACATCTCGCGGAGGGTTGTGCGTTGAGTTGTTTTGGTCGTCTCGCACGAGGCAAGAAAAGTTACTGCGAGCAAACAGGCGGCAATTTTGATCATCATTTTAGGAACTCCGTAGTGGCTTTATTCGCCGGGCTTCCCCCGACGGTCTTTATAATTACTATATTTCCCTTCCGATTGGCAAGCAGGATTTTTTCTTTTCGCGACTCATTTCTGCGAAAGGGGCAGTTCTCCTATGAAAACCGGCCTAAAATAGCCGCCAAATTACCTCTCGTGGCAGCCGGCCAGAGCTTTCGATCAGTCACTAATGCGGAATCGAGCGACCGATGTTCCGGCCAGTTGGGTTCGCTCGGGATGCGGGGAATGGCTTCAGCCAGGATTTTTTTTGCCGTTTGCGCGTTCGCAACCAAATGCTCGAAAACGGTGTGCGCCGAGACCGGCTCTTCGTCGACCTTCCAGCAATCGTAGTCGGTGATCATCGCCATCGTGGCGAGCGCGATCTCGGCTTCGCGCGCCAGCTTGGCCTCAGGCAGGTTCGTCATGCCGATGACGTCGAAACCGTGGCGGCGATTCAACTCGGACTCCGCGCGCGTCGAAAAGGCGGGGCCATCCATGTTCACGTAGGTTCCGCCATTATGGATCTTGATCGCCAGACTGCGGGCCGATTCCGCCAGAATATTGCGCAAATTTGTCGAGATCGGTTCCGCGAAGCCGACGTGCGCCGCGATGCCGTTCCCGAAAAAGGTGTGACTGGTCCGCTGGCTGGTCCGATCGAAGAACTGTGACGGCAGGAGCAGGTCACGCGGCGCGTATTGTTCCTGCAAGCTGCCGACCGCGGTGACGCAAACGATCCACCGGACGTTGAGCGAACGGAGCGCGTAGATGTTCGCGCGGTGATTCAGCTCGTGCGGAAGCAGGCGATGTCCGCGTCCGTGGCGAGGGAGGAAGTAAACCTGCCGTCCATACATTTGCCCGCCGATGAGCGCATCGGACGGATCGCCAAAGGGCGTTTCGATCCGGAGATCCCTCGCGTTTTCGACGCCTTCCATTTGATAAAGCCCGCTTCCGCCGATAATGCCGATTGCCGAAGTCTCTCCGTTCATTGAGCTCATTATGGCGCGGCCTCCCCGTCTGTGTCACTATTCCGCTCTCGCGATGCCAAAATTTTTCATCAAAACCTACGGTTGCCAGATGAATGAGCGGGACTCGGAACAAGTCGCTCACTCGCTCATCGCGCGTGGTTACGAGCGCACGGCCGAAGAAGCCGTGGCGGATGTGGTGCTCCTGAACACCTGCAGTGTTCGCGACATGGCGGACCAGAAGGCGCTCGGGAAGATGGGAATGCTCGGCCAAATCGCGAAGCGCCGGCGCGATGTCGTCTTCGGCTTTCTCGGTTGCATGGCACAGGCGCGCGGCGCGGCACTTTTGGATGGGTTGCCTCACGTCGATCTCGTCGTCGGGACGCAAAAATTCCATCGCGTCGCGGATTACATCGAAGAGTTGGTCGAGAAAAAACGGACGCGCGGGATGGACGACCCGCGCTTCTCCATTTGTGATACCGAAGACGAAGCCGGTTCGGTGGAAACCATTCGCGATCACGATCTCAAAAATCGCCAGGCGACCGCTTTTGTTTCGATCATGCAGGGCTGCGACATGCATTGCACCTTTTGCATTGTCCCGCGAACGCGCGGCGCGGAGCGCAGCCGCACGATCGAAGAAATCGTGCGGGAGGTCCGTGCTCTCGTGGCCGGCGGCGTCAAAGAGGTCACGCTGCTCGGCCAGATCGTGAACCTCTACGGCCGCCATGAATTCCCGGCAGTGGATGGCAAGAGTCCGTTCGTGCAATTACTCGAAGCCGTTCATGAGATCGACGGCCTCCAGCGCCTCCGTTTTACCTCGCCGCATCCGATTGGATTCCGCGATGATCTGCTCCGGGCGCTGGCTGATTTGCCGAAGCTCGCCGAGCACGTCCATCTCCCGCTTCAATCCGGTTCCAATCGCATTCTCAAGGCGATGCATCGCCCGTATACCGTTGAGAAATACCGCGCGTTGGTGGAACGCATCCGGCAAACACGCGATGAGATTGCCGTCACGACCGATGTGATTGTCGGCTTTCCCGGTGAAACCGAAGACGATTACCAGCAGACGCGGGATTTGGTTGAGGAAATCCGGTTCGATAACGCGTTCATCTTTCGCTACTCCATTCGCAGCGACACGCCCGCGGCGGCGATGGAGCAGATCGACGAACGGGTGAAAGAGGAACGCAATCGTGACTTGCTTGCCGTCGTCGACGCCTCCGCCCATCGGGCGAACGACCGTCTCGTCGGACGCGAAGTGGAAATTCTCTGCGAAGGACCGAGTCGCACCAACGCCGCACGAATGATGGGACGCACCCGCACGAACAAGATCGTCGTCTTCGAAGGCAAGCCGGAGCACGCGAATCAAATCTTCGACGTGAGCGTGACACAGGCGAACGGATTCAGCTTGTATGGAATGCCGGTCGTGCCAACGTCCACGGTTTTCGCATGATCTATCATTTGTCTCTTCAAATGGCGGGGTTGATCGCCGGTTTTTTCCTTTTGCTCGTGAGTCTTCCCGGGCTGATCAATCCGAATCGCGCGCAGCAAATTGCTCGGAGCCTGCCGCGATCCCGCGTGACCGGTTTCGTTCTTTTGACCGTGGGTTTCGTCTGGAGTTTCTGGCTCCTGGCCACGATGGAGATGGGAGAATTCTCCACCTTTCGCAAGCCGCTCCTCATCATCCTGCCGATCGGCTTTCTTCTTGTCCTGCGCTTCGTGGACGAATTCCTCGCCGTGCGCGCGCTGGGAATCCTTTTTCTGCTCGGCGCCGAGCCGCTCCTCGATGCTGCTTTTTTTCGAAACGAAAACAGCCGGCTTCTCGTGACGGTCTTTGCGTATCTCCTGATCGTGCTGGGCTTGTTCTGGGTCACGATGCCGTACTTGTTGCGCGACCAGATCAACTGGAGCGCGCGGACCACGAGCCGTTGGCGTTTGACCCACGCGGTCGTTTTGCTTTACGGAATGGCGATCCTCGCCTGCGCGTTCACGCGCTATTGAACCGGATTCTCGTTATCCGCGGCGGCGCGATCGGGGACTTCGTCCTCACCCTGCCGGCGCTAAAACTCTTGCGCGATCGTTTCCCGAACGCACAGCTCGAGATCCTCGGTTACAAACACATCGCCGCGCTGGCGGAAAAGCGGTTTTACGCGAACGACGTCCGCTCGATTGAATCGGGACAACTAGCAAGGTTCTTCTCGAAAGATTGCGAGCTTCCGGCTGACTTGGTCGATTACTTCGCCAGTTTCGATGTGATCGTCAGTTACCTCTCCGATCCGGACGGGATTTTCGAAGCCAATTTGAAGCGATGCCGAATCGGGACTTTCGTCGCCGGACCGGCAAGGTTGGATAACCGGGAACACGCGGCGCACCAACTAGCCCGCCCACTTGAACTGCTCTGTTTGTATTTGGAAGATTTAGCCGCCAGAATTTTCCCCAGCGAATCGGATCGCGCGTCCGCGCGGAAGATTCTCGGCCATCAATCCTGTCGGTGCATCGCGATTCACCCCGGCAGCGGAAGCGAGACCAAGAATTGGCCGCTCGCGACCTGGCAGGAACTTGGCGAGGGTCTCCTCGCGCAGGATCACAAGTTAATAGTCATCTCGGGCGAAGCCGACGAGGAGCGGACCCGAAAGTTGGAGTTTGCTTGGAAAGGGAAGGCCGTCCAGTTCGCAAGAAATCTGCCGTTGCCTCACCTCGCTGCGCTCTTGGAGAACATGATCTTCCTTGGTCACGACAGCGGCATTTCTCACATCGCCGCCGCGGTTGGTGCGCGGTGCGTTCTGCTTTTCGGCCCGACCGATCCCGCGATCTGGGCGCCCGCGAACAAGAACGTGACGGTGCTGCGAGCGCCCGAAGGAAAAATGCGTTTGCTCGACGTCGAAGCGGTAATCCCTGCGATCCCTACGAACTGATGCGCATCGGCATCAGCACATAAAGAAATGGCGTCTGGATTTTCAGCACGCCCGGACTCATTTCATCGATCAAATCGAGAAAGACCTCGTCCTCAGTCAGCGCCCGAAGCGGCGCCATGAAAAATTCCGGGTTGAACGCGATCGAGAACTCGCGGCCTTTGTAAACGACCGCCAGCGATTCCTTGGCCTCGCCGACTTCCGGAGTGTTCGCGGTAATGTCGATATTGTTTTTAGTGAAATTCAGTTTGATCGAGTTCGATTTATCGCTCGCGAGCAACGAGACCCGCCGCAGCGAATTCAAAAATGTCTCGCGCTCGAGGGTCACCCGCTCCTTTGTCTCCGAGGGGATAACCTGTTTGTAGTTAGGGTAATTTCCTTCGATCAGCTTTGATACCAGGAGCGTGTTGTTGAGATCGAATGCGATCTGGCCGCTGCCGACACTGACTTTCACTTCGCCGTCAT
>JBEEHU010000002.1:0-105874 GCA_041167565.1 Verrucomicrobiota bacterium
GCCGGCATTCACCGCGCCGATCCTGGCCAGCGAGCATCACGCTCATCGCGGGAACGTTCAGTCTCTCATTGGCGGACAAAATCAGCTTTCCAGCCGTTCGTTAGGCGATTACCTCCAGATGCGGGCCGGCCTTTTCGGCGAGGCGCAGATTGCTTACGCCGATTCGAACAACATCGTCGGGTCCGCGGCTGGCCACGCCGTGTATGTGCGGCAGAATGGCGGCGACGGACTCTTCGCGACGCAATCGCCGATAAACATTCCCGGACTCACGCCGATCAACGGCGTCTCCGATCCGTCAGGCGACGGCAAGTATGAAGTCAACGGTACAAGCAGCGCGAGCATGCCGCAGCTCGACATCCTGAGTTCGACCATCTCGAAGGAAACCGCTTCGCCCTGTTCGACGGCCGATCCTTGTTACAAGATCGCGATGCAGTTGAATAATCTGAGCCTCGCGCCGACGACGGCGCAGGATCCCGATCCCGATCTGGTCTGGCTCACGCAATGGTTCGTTCCGTCGACGAGCGATGTGAACGGCGGAAAGAATTTTCACGCCTACGCCGAATCGACTAATGGCGGCGCGCTGCAATGCTTTGTCGGTGAGAACGCGGTGCAGTTGGTCGGCGGCGGCGGCGTGATGACCTATCCCGGCGCCACGACGTTGCCGGCGAATAATTGTAAATCCACTCTCGGCGCGAACGGCACGATCACGATCTATGTGCCGTTCTCCGCCGTCACGGAAACGGACCCGATCGATAATAAACTGCATGAAGTGACCGCGAGCACGATGACGCTCGCCCAGCCGGCGAACAGCACGCCGTCGTTCGGCGGCATCGGCGGCTCGCTCTTCAATCTGATCGACGTCGCGCAGGGCTACACTTTCGATCCCGCGCCGCCGCCAAGTCCGACGCCGACCGCGACAGCTACCGCAACCCCGACTGCAACACCAACGGCTACGCCCACAGCAACGCCGACTGCGACAGCTACCGCAACCCCGACAGCAACACCAACCGCGACGCCTACAGCAACACCAACAGCTACGGCCACGGCGACACCCACTGCCACGCCAACTGCGACCCCCACCGCAACACCGACAGCAACACCGACGCCGACCGCCACGCCGGTTAACGTTCAGTTGGTAAACATTTCCGGCCGCGTCTTCACCCAGCCTAACGACAAAGTCGGCATCGGCGGATTCATCGTAAAAGGCGCCGACTTCAAGCGGGTCATTGTTCGTGCGCTCGGACCTTCCATCCGAGTTGGCGGTCAGCCTGTGGCCGGCGCGTTACAGGATCCATTCCTCGAATTGCACGACAGCAATGGCGCCACGGTTTCGAATGATGATTGGCGCAAGTCATCGCAAGCGACCGAAATCGAGCAGACCGGTCTTGCCCCCAAAGACGATCGCGAAGCCGCGATCATCGTGACAATTTCCGGCGGCAACTTTACTGCTCTGGTCAAGGATGCTGCGGGTGGCTCAGGGATCGCGTTGATCGAGATTTACGATCTGGCCGCGTCGAATCCAAACAGCGAGCTCGGCAATTTGTCGGTGCGCGCCGATGTTCGGACGGACGACAATGTTTTGATCGACGGTTTAATCCTGCAAGGTGGGAACCCGAAGCGCGTGCTCTTCCGCGCTCTGGGTCCCTCGCTGAAAGTCAATGGCACGCCGGTGACGGGCGCGTTGCAGAATCCCACGCTCGAACTGCACGATGGCAACGGCGCGGCTTTGCGAATGAACGATGACTGGAGAGACGCCGTGAACATGACGGAGATCCAGATGACTGGCCTCGCGCCGCCCGACGATCGCGAGAGCGCAATTCTCATGACGCTTCCCGCCGGCAACTACACCTCGATCGTGCGCGGCTTCAATCGATCGACCGGCATCGCGTTAGCCGAGGCCTACAAACTAGATAATTAGGGCCCGGCGATGCCCTCTTCGCGCACCTACTGCGAGCGAAGACTGGAGGTATGGGGATTCGAACCCCAGGCCTCGTCATTGCGAACGACGCGCTCTACCAACTGAGCTATACCCCCAAATCTTTTCGAGGCCCAAGAGTTAACCTGTAAACCGGAGGCGAGCAAGGAGCTTGTCGCGTCGCCGTTTTCAATCAACAAATACGCAAAGAAAGTCCGACGGCGTGGTGTGTTGAGTCGATGGCCACCCCAGAGAGGGATTCGCTCACATTATATTTACGTAATACTTCATAAAAAGTTTTGACGCGGAGTTCGTAGAAGGATAGATCCTCTCCAACCCAAGCGCCGGGGCGATGATCGCTCTGCTGCATTGCGGCTCTCCGGCAGGATCACTCATGAAAAAAACACCCCACAGTCGATCTGCATTCTTTAACCTCCGCTCGGTCAGCGCTCTGCTGCTCTGCGTCGCGGGCGTCATTCTCGCTCTGTTCGCCTCCGGTGCGGTCCGAGTCGGCGACAATTCCCCCTCGAAAAAGTTTGCCGGCGTGTCTGGCGAAAACACGGTGGGCGGCGGCGGCGGCGCACCGCTGAGCAATTCTCCGGCAGAGCCGAGACAGGCAGCGGCTCAGAGTCAGGCCGACGCGGCCTACAATGGCCCGCAACACGACACGCGCCCAGTCAACGCCGTTCGCAGTGGGGAGCTCCGCGACATAAAACCTATCCACCCCTCCAAGGCTCCGAAGCACGATCATCCGGAACCGATCCGGCCTGTGCCCCCTTCGCAAAACGGCGGCATTGACGGCCCGCTTCAGGCCGCGCAAGGGCAGCAGTTCTCGGCTCCAGCGCCGGTCGGCACCGGGTTCGACGGTGTAGGCACTGGGACTGGAGGATTTGTCCCTTCAAGCAATCCGCCAGACGTGAACGGCCGTGTGGGCTCCACGCAATTCGTCCAGTGGAATAACTCGAGCTTCGCGATTTTCGATAAGACCACTGGCGCTTTGCAGTACGGTCCGGCTGCGGGTAACACCCTCTTCCAGGCGCTCGGCGGCGTCTGCGCTTCACACAATGACGGCGATCCTGTCGTCTCGTATGACATTCTTGCTGGCCGCTGGGTCCTTTCGCAATTCGTTGTCGGCGGTCCGACGGGGAGCTACTCCCACCAGTGTGTGGCGGTTTCGACAACATCGGACGCGACTGGCGCCTACTACCTTTACGATTTCCTGACGGACGGGACGAACTTCGTCGATTACCCGCACACGGGTGTCTGGCCGGACGGCTACTACATGAGCGCTCACGTATTCAACGCAGCGGGCACCTCCTATCTCGCCGGCCGCGTTTACGTCTTCGAGCGCGATAAGATGATCGCGGGTCTTCCCGCGCGGAAACTCCAGGCAGACCTGGCCCACGACGGATCGGGCATCCAATACGGCTTCCTGCCCGCTGATCTCGACAGTTTGACTCCCCCGCCTGTGGGTGAGGCTGCGTTTGTCCTCGGGCCGAATGCGCAGTTCACTAATCGAACTGACTCTACAAGGGTTAAAGTCACATGGGGCACTACTCCGACAATCGCCCTCACGTCGGCGGTCATCTCAACGACCGGCATCAGCACACCGCCGTGCGTCAACAACACGACCGCCCAGCAAAATCGCGACTGCGTTCCGCAGCCCGCGCCGGCAGTGGGAGCGGACTATCTCGATAACCTGTCGGGCCATTTCATGTATCGGCTCGCTTACCGTAACAACGGCACCCAGGCCGCGCCGCAGGAATCTCTGGTGGCCACGGCGCCAGTTCCTGGAGGCGCGAGTACACCTGCTCACGGCGCAGTGAAGTGGTGGGAGTTTCGAAACGCGGGAAGTTCCACGACTACACCTACTGTCTTCCAATCCGGTACGTTCGATCCGGATAGCGGTTATCGTTTCATGTCCTCGATCGCGATGGACAAAGATCGCAACATCGCGCTCGGCTACAGCAAATCGAGCACGACCGTGAAGCCCGGCATCTACATGACCGGCCGTCTGGCGACTGATGCGGCCGGCACGATGGGCGCCGAAACGACAGTTCAATTAGGCCTGGGGGTGCAGACGGCTGGGGCGGGTAACCGCTGGGGCGATTACACGGCGATGACTCTCGACCCGATCGATCAGTGCACCTTCTATTATACCAACGAGTACCTGAAGACGAACGGCGCCTTCAATTGGTCCACGCGAATCGCGACCTACAAATTCCCGTCGTGCAGCTCCGCGGCCGCAGCCTATGGGACAGTTACCGGCACGATCTCGTCAACCGAAACAGGCGCTCCGATTTCCGGAGTAACAGTGACATTGAGCAACGGCTATGCGGGAGCAAGCAACGCGAACGGCGTTTACACCATCACTGTCCCAGCGGGCAGTTACACCGCCACAGCCGCCGGCACCGACCGCAACTGCGCTACGGCAGCGCCTGCTTCTGCGAGCGTCGCGCCCCAGGGCGGCGGCACCGTTACCCAGAACTTTACCATGGCCGGGGCCTCAAAGGTCGAGGCGAACGGCGTGACGATTGACGATTCTACCGGTGACAGCAACGGCATCGTGAACAGAGCCGAGTGCGTCAAGCTGAACGTTGGCCTCAAAAATAACGGCTGCGCCGCAGAGACGGCAATTTCTGCGACACTCACGACTTCGACTGCGGGTGTCACCGTAGTCGACAGCAGCGCGAGCTATCCCGATATGCCTATCGACGGAACCGGCGCGAACTCCGTCCCGTTCAGAATATCTACGTCGGACACGTTCGCCTGCGGCACGGACATCGCGCTGTCGCTCAACGTAACCTACGCGAGTGGGAATAAGACGATTGCGCTCACAGTACCCAGTTGCGCAGGCGGCGCTAATCAGGCGATCCCAGGCAGCTCCCTGACCACGACTGACCTTACTCAGGCAGATCGGTTGGGCCGCGACGGCGTTCCGAGCACCTGCTCCGGCAAGGTCAGCCCCGGCGGCGGTTTCGCGGGAACCAAGTACTACAAGAAGTTTACCTTTACGAACACCAGCGGCGCTCCTCGCTGCTTTACCGTGACGATCAATGCGGCGCTCGGCGGCGCCGGCGATATCGAAAGTGCGGCCTACGACCAAACTTACGACCCCGCGAATCTCAGCACGAATTACCTGGGCGACAGCGGAATCAGCGGACTCGGCACGACAGTAGGGAGCGCGACCTACTCCTTTACGGTTCCGGCTCTGCATAACTTTATCGTGGTCGTGAATACGACTGGCACGACGACATCGTCCCAGTTTAGCGGCACAGTCTCCGGTTTCGTAGACAACACCGCCGGACCGGGCGCGTGCTCAGGTAACCCGTCCCCGACACCGGCTCCGACGCCTACACCGTCGCCGGTGCCGACTCCAACACCTACACCATCGCCGGTGCCGACTCCAACACCGACGCCGTCGCCCGTGCCAACTCCTACACCTACACCATCGCCGGTACCGACACCAACACCGTCGCCGACTCCAGTGCCAACTCCGACACCTACTCCGTCGCCAACACCAGCTCCGGACTTCTCGCTCGCGATCAGTCCGTCGTCCGCGACGATTGCCCATAATGGTGGAATCGCTACTTATACGGTGACGATTACACGCAGCGGCGGCTTCAGCTCGGGCCTGACGATGTCGGTCAGTGGCTTGCCTGCGGGAGCCACCGGAAGTTTCGCACCGAATCCTGCAACCGGTTCGACAACGACGCTGACCGTGACTGCGCCCGGTTCAGTCGCGAAGGGAACATATTCTCTGGTGGTTACTGGATCTGGCGGCAGTCCTGTGATTACGCATTCGGCAAACGCGACCCTCTTAAAGAAATAGCTAGAATCGAGCGTCGGCTCGGACGCGATCGTCGGTGCTGGAATGGCGACGATTGCGTCCGCATCTCGAGCGCGCGCAGGGTTATCATCAGCTATGAATCGAACCCACTGCCTGCTGATCGCAGCGGTCCTTGTCAGCTCCTCTCCACTGAAGAGTTTTGCTGATTCCCCAACGCCAGCTCCGAGTGGGATCGAAGGCGTGATTTCCGTTTCGCCCAACCGGCCCGGTCCAATCAGGAAAGATGGCCCGAGCAAAGGACCGGCGGGAAACATCGAATTCGTGGTGAAGAAGGGGGAGGTGCGGATGGCATCCTTCACCACAGACGCGGAGGGTCGCTTTCGGATCTTATTACTACCCGGGCACTACATTGTGACGAGAGAAGACGCGGGCGCAGCGATCGGGCATTGGCGTTTCGAAGTGGATGTCCTTGCTGGTGAAATCGCCCACGTAAAGTGGACGGGCGACAGCGGCATGCGCTGACCCATTACGCCATCGCGCCGAAGGCGAGCCCGAGGCCGTAGGTCACGACGGCCTCGATGACGCCCACCATCGTCATTTCCAAGCCGGAGGCCCACCAGGAGCGGATCGTGATCAGCGATTTCACCGCGCCCACCGCGAAATGCGCGACGATGCTGACGGCGAACGATGCGATCACGGCTTCGACTCCGCTCATGAAAAAGAACGGAATGATCGGAATGAATGCGCCGACCGCGGTCGAGATCGCGGCGGAGGTCGCGGACTTCCAATGATTCGGAAAGCGATGTTCGGAAAGGCCGAGCTCGTGTTGCGCCATGGCTTGCACCATTTGGTCGGGCTGCTCGGCGAGGCGCTCGGCCATGCGCTGCGATTCCTCGGGGGTGAACCCTTGCAACTGATAGAAAAGCGCCATCTCCTCGATTTCTTCTTCGGGATTTTCTTCTACCTCGCGTTTTTCGCGGGCGATCTCGGCTTCGTAAACTTCCGCTTCGCTTTTCGCTGCGAGATACGCGCCGGCGCCCATCGAGAGGGAGGAAGCCAGCATCCCGGCGAGACCGGAGATGAGCACGTAATGCTGCTGGTTGTTTGTGGCGCCCGCCACGCCCGAGACGATGCCGAACACCGCGCCTAGTCCGTCGTTGACGCCATAGATGGCGTCCGCGACCCAGCTCCCGCCGCGGCCATGCCAGCGCTCGCGTTTCAAAATGGTGTCGAGCGCGGCGCGCGGGCCGGCGGCCGGCGCCGCCATCGTGTTCAACACGCGGGCGTGGGCCTTTTCCTCGAGCGCCGCCTCGCGCAAAAATTCCTGCGCGTCGCGATCGCCGGCGAGCGCGCGTTCGCTTTGGGCGCGGTAACGCGCTTCATGGCGATCTTCCGCCGCTTCCATCCGGCGAATCGCCACTTCGATTCCGGCGACGCGATTCCACCAGCGATTGAGCCGCTGGCCTAACGAATCCTTCAACTCCGGAGGCGCGGCCCCAAGCTCGGTCAATTTCGCCGCCCAGCGCGCGGCGTGCCGTTCCTCGGCCTCCGCCATGCGGATAAGAATGTCTTTGCGTTTCTGGTCGGTCTCGCGCCCGGCCAGCTCCCGATAGACGCGCGCCGTTTGCACTTCGGCCTTCCAGTTTTGCTTCAGCGCTTCGATTGATTCGGGGTCGTTAGGCATGATGTATCAATCGGCCGGCGCGTAGGCGGCGTCCACCGGCACTGGTTTCGCCGTCGCTTGCTGCACGGTGATGACAAGCGCAACAGAACCAATAATCAGTCCGGCGGCTAGGACAGCGCGGCCGGTCAGCGATTCTCCCGCGAAAAGGGCGCCGAGGATCACGGCGACGATTGGGTTCACATAAGCGTAAGTCGCGACCTTCGCCGGATCGCAGTGCCGCAACAGAAAGATGTAAGCCGTGTATCCCACGAGAGCGCCGATGATAACAAGATAAGCGAAAGCGCCAATGGAAAGGAGGCTGATGCGGCTGGCATCGAAGCGGTGATGCTCGCCGCTGAGCAATCCGGCCAGAGTGAGCAGCGCGCCACCGCAGATCATCTGTTGGCCAGCCAGGAGCAGGGGAGGAGATGCGCTTTTCGCTTTCCGCGAATAGATCGAGCCTGCCGACCAGATGAAGGAGGAACAAAGCAGGATCAGCATTCCAATTCCCGGGTGGCCTTGTTCGTTAGGCGAAAAGGAGAGGGCGGGTCCGATAAGAATGGCGACACCGGCAAAGCCGCCCGCGAGTCCCAGCCAAACGATAGGCGATGGCTTCGGCGCGATTCCGCTCCACCAGGCCAGAAGCGCGATGTAGATCGGGACCGTTGCCACCATCACCGAGGCGAGGCCGGACGAAACATATTGTTCCGCGACCGTGACGCCCCCATTGCCGCCAAGCAACAAGCAACCGCCGATGATCAACGCCGTGCGCCAATTTGCCAGCGATCCTTTTGGCGCCCCTTGCCAGCGCGCGATCGCAAACATGATGAATCCGGCGAGGAGAAATCGCGTCCCGGCCATGAGCAACGGTGGAATCGTGTCGATCGCGAAACGGATGGCGAGATAGGTCGAGCCCCAGATGAGATAGAGCGCGGCGAAGGCGGAGAGGATGAGGAATCGACTGGGCTGCGGCATGTGACCGCACTGTGGCACACCAATGCGTTGAGGTGAACCCGCCGCGCCTCAGCTTCGCCGGCCGGCAATCAACCGGTAGAGCAAAAGCAGAAGCATCGCGCCGATCACCGAAGCGATAAATCCGGCCGTCTCACCTTGCTGGTACCAGCCCAGCGCCTGGCCGAGATACGACGCCACAAACGATCCGGCGATACCGATCAGCATCGTGATAATGCAGCCACCCGGATCGCGCCCCGGGGTGAGAAGTTTTGCGACCGCGCCGATGATCAAGCCGATTACCAACGTCCAGATGAGTGCTCCCATAAATTATTTTGTCCGTCCCAAAACTAATCGTGGCCCGGAGTTGAAACGGTCTTGCGTCATAGCTCGATCACCTGCGCGGACCGGATGTCTTCGCTGCTCCGGATCTTCTCGAGCAACGCCTCATCGGGCGTCGTGTCGAGATTAAGGACAGTCAGCGCGGTGCCGCCCGCCTGATTTCGACTCAAGGACATCGTCGCGATATTCACTCCGTGATCGCCGAGCAGGGTCCCGATCCGGCCCACAATGCCGGGGCGGTCCGTGTTTTCCAGCACCAGGACGACGCCGTGCGGACGCGCTTCCACCGGGCGACTGTTTACATTCACGATACGCGGCGTCACCCCAAAAAATGCGCCGGCTACGGAAACGGTTTTGCCTTCTGCCACCGCCGAGAGTTCGAGCAGATCGGTGTAGTCGCCCGCCGCACTCAGACGTGTCTCCGTCACCTTCAATCCGAGACTTTCCGCGAAGGCGGGCGCGTTGACTTCGTTGATCTCATTGCCCGCGGCCCCTTGGAGGAATCCTTTCAGAATGGAGCGCGTGATCGCGGTGGTATCCACTTCATTTACTTTTCCGCTGTAGTTGATGTTCAGGCGCTCGACCCGTTTCGGCGCAAGCTGCGACAGGAACCGCGCGAGCTTTTCCCCGAATCGTAAATGCGGTCCGACGACGGCGAGCGTCTTCGCGTCGAGATTCGGCATGTTAACCGCGTTGCGGATGGTGCCTTCGAGGAGCGCGGCCCGGATCGATTGCGCGATCTCGATGCCGACGCTTTCCTGCGCCTCGGCGGTGGAAGCCCCGAGATGCGGGGTGAGAATGAGAGTCGGTAAATTGCGCAGCGGAGAATCTAGCGGAAGCGGCTCGGTTTCAAAAACGTCGAGCGCGGCCGCGGCGACATGCTGTGATTGCAACGCCGCCGCAAGCGCCGGCTCATCGATCAGCCCGCCGCGCGCGCAATTGATCACCCGCACGCCGCGCCGGGTTTTCGCGAGCCGCGCGCCATCGAGTAAGTGATGCGTCTCCGGGGTGAGCGGCGTATGCAGGGTGATGAAATCCGCTGCGGCGAGGAGATCATCGAGTTCTTCCACCAGCTCCACTTGCAGGGTCCGCGCGCGCGTGGACGAGAGATACGGATCGTAAGCCATCACCCGCATCCCGAACGCGATCGCGCGTCGGCTCAGCTCACTGCCGATCCGGCCCATCCCAATAATGCCGAGTGTCTTGTTGAAGAGCTCGACGCCTTCGAGATTTTTTCGGTCCCATTTTCCGCTGCGCAACATCGCGTCCGCCTGCGGAATTTTTCGGGCGACGCAGAGCAAAAGCGAAAAAGCATGCTCGGCCGTGGAAATTGTGTTGCCGCCGGGCGCATTCATTACGATCACGCCCCGCCGCGTGGCCGCTTCGACATCCACATTATCGATGCCCACGCCCGCGCGTCCGATGACCCGCAAGCGTGTCGCCGCATTCACTATCGCGGCGCTGACTTTGGTCTGGCTGCGCACGACGATCGCGCTGAATTCAGGAATGATTTCCACGAGCTGCGCTTCGCTCAATCCGGTCTGGGTCGAGATCTCGAGGCTCCCATCGCGGGCGAGCTCCTCCACGCCGCGCTGGGAAATAGCGTCGGCGATGAGAATTTTTGGCGTCGTCATCACTGCCTCAACGCTAGAGAAGGAGTTCGCAGAGTCGATAGGATTTCAAGGCCGCGCTGTCTCACCTTCCCGCATCTTATCGAGGCTCTTGGCAAGTTCGCGCCGCGCCAGGTCGAGCTCCGGATCGAGTTTCAACGCCTGACGAAAGGCATCAATCGCAGCGCCATGCTGGTTCGCCGCTGCGAGGTAGCGGCCGCGATTCACCAGCATCCCGGCATAGACCGGCAAGACCTTGAGCCGGACGACGTCGTCCTTCTCGAACGACAAGGTCCCATCTGCGAGACCGCGAGTCTGCAAGGGCGGCTCGCCGGGCGCGTGAAAATCCTGATCGGCAAAAAGCCGGAAGACAAGTCCCCTTGGCACGAGCTGATACTTCTTAATCAGCCAATCGGTCACTTCCTTATTTTGCGGCGTCTTTTCCAGCAGGTCGGCAGTGATGTAAACCGGTGCAAGCCTTAGCTCGTTCGTCACAAACGCCTGGCACATTTCATTGAAGGCGGAGTTGATCTTTTGCAGGCGAATCGGGTCGCGTTCGTATGACGCGGGATCCTGTTCCCACGCGACCAGGTGTGTGACGAAAGCATCGACCCTATCGCGCGAGCGCTGGATCAAGTCAGGGTAACCAGCTCGCAGGTACTCGATGTACCAGGAATGGTTCAAGAGATTCAGGTCGACGATTTTGACATCGCGACGGCGTTTTTCGACTTCCTGCGCATAGAGCATCGGAGATTCGACCTGCCAATCCTGATTCAGCAAAAGGCCATTTGGCTCGATTGCGCCAAGAATGTTTTCTACATAGTCCTCCGCGATCCAGTAATGGTTGCGATTGTTAAATGACCAGTTACCGGCAAGAGCCAATGCAGGCAGGATCAGCCCGACTAGCACAGCCGCGGCAACGGGTCTCCGCGAAATAAGCGACCGAGCCAGGGCATATCGAAGCAGCGAACGGAGACCGAAACCGATGGCGATGACGAAGGCGATGAACGTTGGAAGGTAATAGGCGTCCTTGTCTTCCTCAATGGTGTAGCTGAGCGCGTAAGCCATATCGCAAGCGATCATGACGATAACCATCCAGAAGGTGGTTCTCGCGTACTTAAAAGTGTTAGCGAGGCCGGCTCCTACGAGAGCGGCTCCTAACGGAAAGGCCCAGAAGCCGAGCTGACGCGCGGCCAAGTGTCCGAACTCAAGCAATTGAGCGCCGGCGGATTGGGAGGCAAATGAGAAGAACACCTGATATTGTTTGCCAGTAATGTGATTCCAGATCGCCTGAAGCGAACGAGGATCGCCCCAGTTCAGGATCGGGGAGTGCGCCGCTGCCAGAGGAAGATAGGTATAGACGGCGAGCAGCGCGGCAAAAGATAGAACAGCGGCATAGAGCAGCCTGGCGCTAACGAAGAACCTTGGTCCTTGGCTGCCGTAAACAATGACGGCCAAAGCCGGAAGCATTAGACCTACCGTGACGTGATGGACGCCCAACGCGAGCCCAAACAGGAAGGCGGCGGTGTAAAGAAGATAGTCGTAATCAGAAATAGTAGCTCTGGCGTTGCCCATTCGTTTTTGGGACTCGATGATCCGTCTTCGCCACCTCAGCATGAGAAAGAAGATGATTAGGACGAGCAGCGTATTGAGCGAATAGACTTCAGCGATCGTCGCGTAAGACCAGAGGGTGCGGGAGAAAGCCAAAAGCAATCCAGATGTGACCGCGGGAACGAGCACAATCACGCTATTGCTTCTCGCCTCGGTAAGACTGCCCCTGACAGTTGCGGCTTGGGATTTCCGCAGGGACGGCCGATGTCTGTGAGACCCGACAAGGTATTGTGCGGTAATCAGCAATTCCGCCATTACCAGAGTCAGCGTGGCAGAAGCGAGCGCGGCGAAAAGCGCGGAGGCAAAGTTGATGCGCGCGGCGATATTCCCGAGTGGCACCAAGGACGCCAGATGGGCAAGCATCAGGTAAAGGGGGAAACCTGGCGGGTGCGCGATGCCAAGGTTACGGGCCGCGACGATCAGTTCGCCGCTGTCAATGAGGGTCACGGTTGGCGCCAGAGTCCGGCCGTAGAGAAGGAGCGCAACGCAGAACACTGCTCCAGCGCAAAACAAGACGAGCCTTGCCGGGACTAACTCAGGCAAGGTAACCGGAGCGGCTGCGCTTGTTCCCGTGGTAGGTCGTTTGCTGCTTTGAAATCTATTCGCCATAACTCTTGGATGCTGGTTATGCCGCGACGCGTTGCCGCCATGCGGCGATCGCCTGATAGATCAGCAGAATGAGAAAACAAGAATAGAGAGGCATTACCGGAAAAAGGTAGCGGTCATACCCGCCAATCCACCAGGTGGCGTCGAGGTATGAAAAGAGAGTTACCCTGAGGAGAATCGAAGCCGCCAGGAGAACGAGGACGGAGTTGAGGGGGTTTCTGAGGCGGGATTGACGCCAATGCCAAACAACTATCAGGACTGCCGCAAAACCAAACAAGGACAGGCCTGCGACAGAAATGCGATAGTTGCGACCGATGACGCTTTCCAGCGCCGCTGGCAATCCCGCCTGGCCGCTGGAAGCGGCGCCGCGGCCAGTCATGTCATCGTACAAGGCACGTTGGGATGCAGTGAGAATGGCATCGTCACGGCCCGGAGTCTTTTCAAATGGCAGCAGAAACAGGCCGGCGATCCGGGGAAATGATTGAGGCAGATAACGAATGCTCGCGAGCGCTCCCGGATCTAGAAAACCGGAGAGCACGAATCGTTGCGCAACCCGGCCCTCATCACAGGCGCGATTGATTTCCCTGGCCGCATCGCGATAGAAGCGGTTCGCATTGGCGGCGCTGTTGTGAATGTCTCCGCTGTTTGCGGCGACACTGCGCAAAGCCCAAAAGAACCACGGCGCGCCGATTTCATGAATGCCAAGGGCAGTAAAGGCCGGGACCTGCCAGTTGTGGCCCATGTCACCTTCGAATTGCGGCTTCAACCGAGCAAAAGTGGGGCTGACCTTGTACGCTATCTCGAGTGCCTCGGTGGATACTGAGACGAAGCGCTGTTGGCGGCTGGGCTTAATCCGAAGCAGCGCTTTGTAAGTCGCCTGGAAGCTGGACGATGTCAGTTCCGATTTCGAAAAGCTGTGAAAGGCCCGGTAGTTGGCGGCACCGGCCGCGAGCACTAACAAAGCGAGAGTCATAAGCAACAAAGCGGCGGGCTTTCTCCAAAAACGGGCGGATTCCTTCCATGAGCCCGTTTCAGAATGGTGACGTAGCAACGCGATCCCGAAGAAGACGACGAGCATGCAGGGAATGAGAATGCTTTCTTCCCGTGTGTTCCAGAGAATGCCTAGCGCGACTCCTGTCCAGATGGCGTGGCCAAGCTTTCTCGTGAAGAGAGTCAGGAGGAGCCCGCCCAGAGCTAGAGGAAGAACTCCAGCATAAAAGGAATCACTCATCGTATGGTTATTGAACACAAAGCTGGCCGGATGAAATACCATGGCTGCGAAAGCCAACAGGCAAACCGAGCGGGGAACGCCAGCTTTGCGAAAGGCGACAATTAACACGAGATACGCTGTGATCTGGAGGAGCTCGATCGCGATTCGAAGAGGAATCGCACAAAGGTGGACAAGAGCGATGAACAACGGATAAGCCGGCGGCCGGGCAAAGGCCGTCCAGCTATAGGGCGAACCCCAATACCAATTCTTGGCCGAGCCCAAATACCAAAGCGCGTCGTGTTCTGTCGCGCTCCCGTAGATCTCGTCCGTATGGATGAGCCAAAACTTGAAAACGATGAGAACCAGCAGACCCGCGGCCAGCCCATAACGTCGCAAAGCGGAACTCAGCATTTCGAACTAATCGCAACGCCGTTCGTAATCGTTCCCGTCCGTCAGCTCAAAAACTCATACTGGCCGGCCCCCACGGTCCCCAATCACCGCCGGGCGAAGTCTGCGCGATGCTCAGCAAGACCTGGCCCAAGGTGACGACCCAGAGCTCGACGCAGCCATTGTTCTGCTGCGCGGCAATTATTTCGTAAACCGGAGGAGCTTTCAACCAGCTTCCCGTCGACCATCCACTCCAACCGCCACCTACTGAAACCTGATAGTCGCTCACCAGGGCATAATCTTCCGTAATGCCCCAGAGTTGCTGTCCGCGGCTGCCGCTCTGCTGGCAGGCGGCGATGTTGCTGAGGAGCGGCGCGCCATCCCACCCGGGTGACGACCAACCGGTCCAGTCTCCTCCCGGCGAAGTCTGGTAGCAGGACCAGAGTTGCCGCTTGGTGTCGAGAGCCCAGAGCTGGACGATCCCGCCATTCTGTTGGGCTGCGGTGATTTCGATGAATTGCGAGTTCTGAAGAGTAGCTGCCCATGGCTGCCATGGGCTCCAATTTCCTCCGGCTGTGATCTGGTAACAGGTAATCAGCGAGTAATCTTCGGTGACGGCCCAGAGTTGGGCGCCACGCGAGCCGCCCTGTTGCGACGCCGCGATCCGTTTCATTCCTTTCGGCGCCGAGTTCCAATTCGGTCCCGACCACGGTGCCCAATTGCCGCCGGGAGAAGTCTGCCACGTGGTCCAGAGTTGGAGCTTCATATCGAGGGCCCAAAACTGGACGCATCCGTTGTTCTGCTGGGCGGCGGTCAGTTCATACACCTGGGCAGGGTAGCCCGGTCCGGCCCAATCTTTTCCGAGCCAGGAGCTCCACCGCCCGCCGGGCGTCTCCTGGTAAATCGTGTGAAGAGCGCCGTTGTATTGCGTACCCCAGAGCTGTGCTCCGCGGTTCCCGCCTTGCTGAGAAGCGGCGAGTTTGTTTAACGCCGGCGCGTTCCACCAACTGGCGGCGGCTCTAGTTTTTTCATTCAGGGTGCGCATGACGGGAGTCCTTTTGTTGCCACGATTGCGAAAGCAATCATGGCGGGGTTTCGTCGATCCTAGCGGCCCGTTCGATTCGACGGCAAGGACATTCCGTCGGGACCGTTCTGCCGGGCCGATAGACCGCGTCCCGTGACGCCACACCACCTCACTCTTATCGAAGAGCGGGTGAAGGGAATCGAACCCTCGTGTCCAGCTTGGGAAGCTGGCGTTCTACCATTGAACTACACCCGCGGAAGGAAGGATGAGGGATGAAGGATGAAGGCGGAAATGTCAAGCGCGGGCATTTTGAATCGCGTCAGCAGCGGCGCTTTCCGAACCGCCGATTTTAATACGACCGGCGATTTGTAAACCGCCGCTTCTTGTCATTGCCAGGAAATGACGTCGTCATTTGAATTTGCTAAGGTTTTGCTTCCGCTGCCGCCCAATTTGTCTTTGCCTAATGACCAGGCGATGACGCCTTGCCGGATTTGGGCGGGTCCGGCTCCAGTATCAGCCGTATAAGGATTCGCAACCTGATTGTCATAGTTCCAATCCATCCGGATTGCGTAAGCAATCCCCCACGGATCGAAATACTGCCCCGCGCTCGCAGACGTTGTCCCCGCAATTCCGTTGCGGGGATTGATTGAATCCTTTGCATCGGGAGGAGAAAGAAAGACGATCTGGCGTGTGTTCAACGCCGTCGTTAGTCCGCGAAGCTCGCTGAAAAGCGTGTTGTTTGTGTTTGCGCCGGAAGGACCAAGCGTTGCTTCGGAATCACTGGCCGCTGTTGTCGGATACCTTCCGTATTCGGTGTAGAACGCATTCACCGCGGTCACGATTTGCGTGAGATCGTTCTTGGCTTGCGTCTTTTTCGCCTGGTTCTGCACACCCTGGAAAACCGGGAACGCGAGGCCCATCAGGACGGCGATGATGACAATGACGACGAGAAGCTCGATGAGGGTGAAGGCGAAAACGCGTTGTCGAGAAAACTTTATTTCCATTTCTGCATCTGCTCGGGGAAAGGGCATTGGGCGCAATCGGAGTTGTCCTGCAAACAAAAGTCTTCGTAAATTTGAAGCAACCCTTGCTGTTGGGCGATTGTTTTCGTGAAGCGCGGGCGGCGTGGGTCGGTCCCAAAGAGGCGCGTCGCGCCCGTTTCTAACCGTCGATTCGTCAGGCGCGCGGACAGTTTTTCGTAGGCAGGCCAGATATCGGAGCCTTCCGCCAGGAGGAACGGCAGCAGCACATTCGCGAGGATCTCCGCGACCCGCGATTCGCCGACGACGGCCATCTCAACCGTGGACGCCTCAGATTTTAACGTGTAGTGGAAGTTCCAAAAAGGATGGCGCAATCCGAGGAAAAAATTGGACGTGGTCTTCGTATTTTTCCGGGCAAGCGCTTTCATGAACGAAGGCCATTCCTTCGCCAGAATGACGAGCGCGCCGAGCCGGCGTTGCGGATGATTCAAGGGGCGAGCGCCGCTGAGCCGCCAGAGTTTTGCCGGGAGCACGAGCCTTTGCATTTCATCGCGGTGCGGCCACCAGCGGTCCCAAAGCTTTCTCACATAACTGCGCGTTTGCTGCGGATAAACTGCGAGATCGGGCGACTCCAGAAATCCAGCCACGCCAAAGAGCATCGCCTCAATGTCGTCAGTCTCTTTGCGCAGCGACGACGGGGGCAGCCGTTGCGCCAGAAGTGTGAACGCGAGTTTGTTCTGCTTGTAACCGAGCGCCGCCGCGATTTCCTGGAAGAGCGCCGCGTCGCGACCGTGCGTCTCCACGATGTTCTTGATCCGGGCGGCTTTCCGCTGGAGCCGGAATTGCGAGGCGGCGGTGAGGATGGTTTCGAGTCGTTCCTGCGGCAAATCCTTGAGCGGCGCCTGGCAGCGGCCCGGCCGCGCCAGTGGGATGTTGGCGGAAAATTTGTCGGACAACACCGCGGGATCGACCCGGATTTGCGGCACGTTGCGATTCGATTTCGTGCGCGTGAAAAAGAGGCGCTCGCTTTGTTCGACAAAAATATGGAGAACGGCGTCGTCGAAGGCGGCGTTCGTGGAATGGCCGTGCGTTTCCCAACTGCGATCGGCCAGATCGAACTCGATCGCGCCGCGAATCGCTTCGCCGTTATTCAGCCGAACGACCGCATCGGAGAAATCCGGTCCGGCCTCGCGATTCCAAGTGCCGAATTGAACGATTGCAACGTCGTCGCCGGCCACGGAACGAAAATTTCTGCCGAAATCGCCGGCAAACCATCGCGCCTGCAATTCCAGTTCGCTCGGGATTCGGCGGGGAGGGAAGAGTCCGCGCTCATGAACACGCGCGGAATCTCGGAGCTCGGAATATCGGCCGGCCAGTTGCATGGGGGGAGCGTCAATTGTCGGAGAGGCGAGCATCTCTTGGCGACAAGAAAATTTACGCGTGTCATCCCGAGGCTGGCGCAGCGCGCCGAGGGATCTCTCAAGCGGTCAATCGCTCTGCGTTACAACAGGCGTTATCCGTCAGCGAATGCGTGATGCTTCGCGTAAGCGTAATTTGCAACTGCGAGGTCCCTCGCCGTCTGCGCGGCTCGGGATGACATGCCTCTCATTTCTTAGCCGCTAAACGTGCGCGACTGGCTCGGGCGCGAGGGTCCCGACGGGAGCGGGCGCCGGTGCACTCAGTTTCTGCCGCAGATCTTCGGCGATCTGTTCGACCAGAGCGCCGCGCGAACGGGTGAAGAGAAACAAGTACTTCGGCCCGCGTCCTTCGCTCGGAAGAATAACCAGGTTCTCCGAGAGAAATTGTGGCGCGTGCGCGACGGTCGAACCTTCGAGGTCGATCGTCTGGCAAAACCCTCGCGCGCCTTTCCGTGCGACAAAAACAATCTTGTGCGGCTCTTCGTTCGTCGCGACGAGCGCCCCGAAAAGATTCGCCGGGATCTTTCGGCCGCGTCCGCTGATGCAGGGAGTCGCCCAGGCGATTGTTTCGCCGAGGACATTGTGCCGGCTGAAAATCGGCGCCAGGCGTGAGGGCAGCGAGATGGGAAGAGAATGCGGCCGGCGGACATCGGCCGCGGCGTTTAGTTTCGTGAGCGCGAGCCAGATTTTCGCTTTCATCGAGCGAAAGACGCGCGGCGCGAAGTAGAGAAAAGCGGCGATGGCGAGAACGAAAAGGGACAGCGCGAGAATGGGATTGTAATGAATGAGCGCGAGCCCGCCGAAGACCGCGATGTCTTCGGCGACGCTGAGCCCAATGTTCGACAGCGGTTCGGGGGAACTGTTCGCGACGAGCCGCGAGGATGCTTTTGCCGTATGCGTGATCAGGCTGGTGCCGCCCGCGAGGAGGACGACAAGCACGTCGAAAACGGGAGTGGAATGCCCGAGCACCTGGATCGCCAGCAGCGCGCCGCCGATCGGCCGGATAATGGTGTGGACGGTGTCCCATGCCGAATCGATCCACGGAATTTTGTCGGCGAAAAATTCGAGTAGATAAAAGAGGCCTGCGATCGCGATGATCCACGGTTGGCCGAGGATTTCGAGCGATTGATAATTCGGCGCGAGAACGATCCAATGCTGATGGATGGCGAGGCCGGTGACGAAAACCGTCAGGTACAGATTGATGCCGGCGAGACAGGCTAGCCCGAGCGCCACACTCAGCAGGTTGAATCGATCCACGCGGAAATATCAAACAGGGCTCGTGCTTGTCATCTGCTTTCCTGTAGCCGCGCCGCTGTGCGGCGCGCGTTGGCGTGGTTGACGGCCCATAGGGCCGTGGCTACAGCAAGGCATGCTGGATATCCGTCTCATTCGCGAACAACCCGACTTTGTGAAAAGCCGGCTCGCGACGCGCGGCGGGGCGGATGAGGTCGCGAAGATTGATGAAGTGCTGCGCGTGGATGCGGAGCGGCGCAAAGCGGAGACCGCTTTGCAGCAGCTCAACGGCGATCGCAAGAGATTAAGCAAGGAGATCGGGGCGAAACGGGCAAAGGCCGAGGCGACGGAGGAACTGGAAGCGCGCGTCCGGGAAATCGGCGATCAGATTGCTCTTTTGAATGAGCAAACATCCGCCGTGGACGAGCAACAGAAAGATCTTCTTCTCGGAATTCCAAATCTGCCCCATGCCAACGCGCCGGTAGGCAATGACCCGAAAGACAATCCAGTGGTTCGGAGTTGGGGGGAAAGGCCGGAGTTAAAGAACGGGGTGCTGGATCATGTCGCACTCGGGACGAAGCTGCAGCTCTTCGATCTCGAGCGCGCCGCGAAATTGAGCGGAAGCGGTTTCATCTGCTTCACGGGCGCGGGCGCGAAGCTCGAGCGCGCGCTGATCCAGTTCATGCTCGATTTCCATACCCGGGAGCACGGTTATCTCGAAATGAGTCCGCCGTTTCTGGTCCGGCGCGAATGCATGATCGGCACGACGCAGCTACCGAAGTTCGAAGAGGACATGTATGGGCTGGAGTACAATGAGCTTTTCCTCGCGCCGACGGCGGAAGTGCCGGTGACGAATTTTCACCGCGAAGAAATCCTGGCCGCGTCCGAGTTGCCGAAGAAGTTCGTCGCCTACACTCCCTGCTTCCGGCGAGAGGCGGGCTCGGCCGGCCGCGAAACGCGCGGGATCATTCGCGTGCATCAGTTCGACAAGGTGGAGCTGGTGAAGATCACCACGCCGGAGAGCTCCTACGCGGAACATGAGTCGCTCACGGAAAATGCGGAGCGTGTTTTGCAACTGCTCGGATTGCATTATCGCGTGATCGAGCTGTGCACGGGCGATCTTGGGTTCGGCTCGGCGAAGACCTACGACATCGAGGTGTGGTCGCCGGGACAGCAGGCTTATCTCGAAGTATCGAGTTGTTCGAACTTCGAGGACTTTCAGGCGCGCCGGATGAATCTCCGTTTCAAAGACGCCGAGGGGAAGAATCGATTTTGCCACACGCTGAACGGCTCCGGGCTGGCGCTCCCGCGATTGTTCGCGGCGCTGATCGAGACCGGACAACGGGAAGATGGCTCGGTCCGGATTCCGGAAATATTGCAGCCGTATTTTGGAGCCGCGGAGATTCGTTAGGTGCGATCGGCGGTCATAGACCGCCGCTACAGCTCGGAGCGGAAAAGATCGAGCTGGCCGGGATCGGCGGAGGCGGTCTCTTCGGCGGAAGGGAGCGGAAGATCGAAGCCGAGCCGGCTAGCGAGACGCCGGCATGTTTCCGGCGCGAAGCCTTCGAAGTGGTTGTTCACGAAACTCCAGACGCTGCGGGTCTCGGCCAGATGCCGCTCGATCTTTAGCGCCCAACTCTCCAGCGCGGCCTCGCGTTTCCAAAGAAGTTTGCCGTAACGATGGACCCGCTCGCCGTCGCGATCGTATTTCGTGGCGTAATCGCCCAGGAGTCGCAGATAAAGAAAGTCGGTCGTGCGCGGGAGGAACTCGAAGGGCGCAAGATTGCGTTCGTTCAATGGGCTCGTGTCGGCCCAGACCCAGCAAACGCGATGTTTTTCCAAAAGATGAATGATCTGCGGCCGATGCCAGCCCGGATGGCGAAACTCGAAGGCAAAGCGGAAATCGCGCGGGAGCTGTTTCAGGAATTCGCGCAGGGCGGTGCGGCCTTCTTTCGGCGCAAAGAATGGCGGCAACTGGACCAGGATGACCTGAAGTTTCGGGCCGAGTGGTTCGAGCGCGCGGAGAAATGCCGCCAATTCCGTCTCGCAATCGCGGAGCTGACGCACGTGCGTGATCTCGCGCGGGAGTTTGCAGGCGAAACGAAACGAGGCCGGCGTGTGTTCCGCCCAGCGCCGGACGGCCGCCTCCGCCGGCACGTGGTAGAAAGTGGAATCGACCTCCACCGCCGGAAAATAATGGGAATAGAACTCGAGCCAGCGCGCGGCCGGCAACTCCGCCGGATAAAAATTTCCGCGCCACTCCTCGAAACTCCAGGCACAACTGCCAAGCCGGATTTTTTGTTGTGCGGTGAGATTCAATTTCCCTTGCCCAAACTGTCGCATGCCGCGGCGCGGAAAGCCATCTGGTCCGGCCCGATCGCCAGCGCGGCCGCCATGCCATTTCTGGCCTGGTCAACTTGACGGGACAGGCAAGGTTACTTACCCTGCGCAACGCGATGAAATCCGCATTTCGCATACTTTTTTTATCCGCCGTCATTTGCCTGGTTTTGCCCGGGGCGCTCCCCGCCTCGGTCATCTTTAAGCCGGGGGAAAAAGCGAAATATCTCGCGCCCGGTGACGAACAAATGAGCGGCACCGCGGCGCAGATTTTTGAGAAGGCGCAGGAGGCCGAAAGACGCGGCGATCCCGGCCGCGCGATCAAGGCTTACCGGACGATCGTTAAAAAACATCCGAAAGATACCCTGGCGGCCGGCTCAGCTTTCCGGATGGGCCAGCTCCAGGAGCAGATCCGCGATTACCTCCAGGCCGCGCAAAGCTATGCCGTGCTTGTCTCAAAGTATCCGAAGACCGAGCACTACAATGAGTCGATCGAAGCTCTGTTTCGTATCGGCGAAATGTACCTGGCCGGGCGGAAGGTGAAGATCCTCGGCATTCCATTTAGAGCTTCGATGGATCGGGCGATCGATATTTTCACCGTCATCATTCGTAACGCGCCCTACGGGAAATACACGGCGCGGGCACAATTTGATCTGGGCCGGGCCCATGAAAAGCAGGGTGCGAGCGAGCGGGCGATCGCCGCCTACCAGGCCGTGGTCGAGAAGTTTCCGAACGATCCTCTTGCGGCGGATGCGCAATATCAGATCGGATACATTTGGGCGCAGGCCTCACGCTCCGGCACTTACGATCCCGCCGCCGCAAAGAACGCCAGGACCGGGTTCGAAGATTTCCTTTATCGCCATCCGAACAGCGAGAAATCGGCCCAGGCTCGCGAAAACCTGAAACAGCTCGAACACAAACAGACCAGCACCGCCTACAACATCGCGAAGTTTTACGACAAACAAAAACTCTATCGCGCCGCCGCCATTTATTATAACGAAGTGATTCGTCAGCAGCCCGGCTCGACGGAAGGCGAGCGCGCCAAAAAGCGGATCAGCGAACTGCGCGCCAAAGTGGGCGAAGATAAGTTGCAGGCGCCCACGGTGACCGCCGCCGCCGCGAACAGAAAAAAGAGACCCGATACCTCCGGCAACCGACCCGACGGCACGCAGCCCTCTGCGAATGAAAATGCGCCGTTGCCACCTCCGGACACCGACGTTTCATTGCCGCCGCCCGCGTCGCTGCTGCCGGATATCACCACGGCGCCGCCCTCATCCACTTTCGACTCTACCCCCGCTCCTTCGGCCACGCCGAACACCGCTACCAGCCCGGAGCCGACGCCCACGCCTTAGCAGTGTGAAAAAAGCGTTTCCCACGGTTTTGCTGGCCTGCCTTCTCAGTGGATGCATGGGCTATCATCTCGGCCCGGCCAAACCCGCGCAGCTCAGCCAAATCCATGCGATCGCCGTGCCGATGTTTCGCAACAACACTCTGGTTCCTCGCATCGAAGCCCTGGTCACGGGGACAGTCATAAAGCAATTTCAACAGGATGGGACCTATCGGATCGCGCGCGAGGAAGACGCGGACGCAACCTTGAAAGCTGAGATCGTTTCGGTCGGCCGTTCTCCGGCGCGATCCGTGCGCGGCAATGTGTTATCGACCACGGAGTTTAATCTTTCCGTGACCGTGAGCTACAAGCTCGTCGGGCGCGATGGCAAGGTCATCGCAGGGCCTGGCAGCGCGGCCGGCGCAACCAGCTTCTTCGTTGGCACCGATGTGAGCACGGACGAACGCCAGGCGTTGCCGCTGGCGGTGGAACAGTTGGCGACGAGCCTGGTCAGCCAGTTGAGTGAGGGTTGGTAATGCGGAATGAAGGGCGACGAAAAGTTGTGGGGCATCCTCAACGACAAGCTGGACATGCTCCGTGCCAGCAATCGGTTTCCTGAAGCCATCCGCGTCGCCGAGACCGCGCTCACCCTCGCCCAACGCGCCTTCAAACCGGGCGACGCTTCCTACACGCTCAGTCTCGAAAAGCTCGGTCAACTTCACGACCAGGCGGGCGATCGCGCCGCTGCTAAACCGTACCTCGTCAAAGCGCACGGTTTTTTGGAGAAAGCCGATCCGCCCGATGATCGCGCGCTCTTTCGCTCGTCCCGGCGGCTGGGTTTCGTTTGCGATAACCTCGGCGAAACCGACGCCGCGCTCGCTTATTACGAAAACGCCTTCAAAGCCGGCGCGCGCCTGCCGGACATTCCGTACTCCGATCTTGGCACGATCCTGAACAACGTCGCCCTGATCTATCGCAAAACCGGACGGCAAAAAGCGGCGGAGCCGTATTACCTCCACGCGCTCGAAATCTACGAAAAACAGCTCGGCCCCGAGCATCCTGACGTCGCCTCGGTCCTGAACAACCTCGCCGTTTTTTACACGAACGAGCGCCGCTTCGCCGAAGCCGAGAAAACGCACCTGCGCGCTCTCGCGATCCGGGAAAAATTCCATCCGCCCACGCATCCCGACATCGCGCAATCGAAGTGCAATCTGGCGGTGGTTTATCATTCGAACGGCGACTACGCCCGCGCTTCGGAGCTTTACCGCGCGTCGATCAAGACCTGGGAAGAAGCGATGGAAAAGCCGCCGGAAGATTACGAGATCGTCGCGTCGAACTATGCCGACCTGTTGCGTTCGTTAGGCAAAGCCCGCCAGGCGAACCAGCTCGAAGAACGCGCCCGCAAAAAGCGCGGCCGCTCGTAGCGGGTCCTTTATTCTTGCGCCCGCACGCGCCCCGCGCACCTTAGCAACCGCGCGCGAACAGCTCACGTGGCGGAATGGCAGACGCGTACGGCTCAGGACCGTATGGGGAAACCCGTGGAGGTTCGACTCCTCTCGTGAGCACCACTTGCTTGTTCGGGTTTCCTCCTTCCCAAGTTGAACTTGGGAACGCAGCGCCTCCGACGTCCCCAATCCGCCAAAGAACCGCGCGTCCCCCTATGGTTCGAAAAGAAATTGCCGCACCGATCATTGCTTTCGAGGATTTGATTCACGAAGTCCGCGAACGGAAGATCATTCTCGACGTGGACTTGGCCCGGATTTACGGCGTGAGCACCAAGCGCCTGAACGAGCAAGTGAACCGGAATCAAGAACCCACGGCGTTTCAACAGAAACGCCCTACAAGGGAGGGACTTCAGGTTGCTCGTCCGCGTCGGTCGCCGGCTCGGTGTCGGCGGGCCGGGAAGCGTTCTCCAGTTTTCGTCGCTTCTTCTCTTCCTTTTTCTTTTGCTTCTCAAGTTCTTTGCGGCGTTTCTCGCCAGAGTAATTTGGTTTGGCCATAGGATGCGAGTGACGCTAGCACACAGATCGGCCTCCTGGCCATTTATCTGAAAGGCGGTAACCGGCGAAGCGAAACAGCTTGGGTATCGGCTGGGGAAGGGCGAGGTTACGTTCTTATGGGAAACAGCCAAGGCAGAGATAACGTCAGGAAACGCGCGTCCCGCCGGAAGAAGACTGAGCGTCTCGCGCTTGCCAAGAAGAGCGGCAAGAAGAAAGTCGCCGCGAAAGCGTCCTGATCGCGGATGTACTGGCTGTCGACGCCACAGCATTGATTGCTCGGCCGCGAGTTTGGCGAGGACGCGCTCCATCGTAAGATGCAGCCGCACATAACTGAAGCGTTTCCCGTCATCCTTTTTTACAAATACGTCGAGGTCGCCGATCCATCTGCATTTGCGGCTTCGCAGCGCGAGCTCTGTTCGGAATTGGGGCTGAAAGGCCGGGTGCTTATCGCGACGGAAGGGATCAACGGCACGCTCGCCGGTCCCCGCGGCGCCATTGATCGATACACGGAAACGCTCAAGCGAGACGCGCGCTTTAGCGATATCACGTTCAAGCTCAGCGCGGGTGATCCGGGCACATTCCCGAAACTCGTGGTCAAAATTCGGAAGGAAATCGTTACCCTCAACGCCGGGGAACTGGCGCCCGATCGCGACAACCAGTTAAGTCCGGCGGCATGGAAGGAGAAGATGGAGCTGGATCCGAATGCCGCGTTGCTCGACGTGCGCAACCGCTATGAAACCGACGCGGGCCGGTTTGAGAACGCAATCGTTTGCGAGATCGAACATTTCCGCGAGTTGCCTGGCTACATCGAACAGCTCGAGCCGTTGAAAGAGAAGCACGTCCTGATGTATTGCACCGGTGGCGTTCGTTGCGAGAAGGCGTCGGCGCTGCTGCGTCAGCGCGGATTTCAGCATATCCATCAACTCCAGGGTGGAATCGTCAGCTACCAGGAACAGTTTGGGAACGAACACTGGTTAGGCGAATGCTTCGTCTTCGATCAGCGGATGACAGTGAGGGTGGAGGAAGGGCTCAGGCAGATCGGGCGTTGCGCCCACACCGGAGAGGCGACGAGCCGGTTCGTGAATTGCCTCCACGATCCGTGTCATAAACTTTTTCTTGTCGCCGAAACGGCGGAGCGAGCGAATCCGGACGTTCGGCTTTGCCCGGCGTGTCTGGCCAGCGGTTTGACCAGCGAAACGGCAGATTACCGGCCAGTAGAAGCGGCCGCTACCTCTGGCGGCAGGCCAACGGATAGCCAGCCGGCTCGAGCTAACTAGTCGATTGCCGAGACCGAGGTTGCCGAGACGTCGCAACCCAAATCTGTTTTTTGCCCCCAAGCCGTAAAGATAAAAGGATTCTGCCGGGTGCCGGATAGGAAGGTCACGGTCGGTACCGATTTCGCGGGCGTCGCCGGGGACGTACCGCCACCTGGCACTGGCACGACTGTTGGCTCCTGCCCGGGGAACTCCTGAAGAATATCAAGCGGGAGGGTCGCCAGGTTGTGCACGAAGAAGGATGGTCCGTTGGGGCCGCATTGCGCGTAGAGTTCGAAATCACCCGTGCGCACGAGGAAGCGTGGGCCAGACGTGCCACCCACAGACATAGGGCCGCCACCGGCTTCCACGCGGCCAGTACCTGTCCCGGGCGAGCCTTCCGCGCCCATGTCTCCCTTATCGCCTTTGTCTCCCTTGTCGCCCTTCACACCCTGGATCCCCTGCACGCCTTGATCGCCCTTGTCTCCTTTGTCGCCCTTCACGCCCTGAACGCCCTGTGTGCCTTGATCGCCTTTGTCCCCCTTGTCGCCTTTATCGCCCTTCACACCTTGGACGCCTTGATCGCCTTTGTCTCCCTTGTCGCCTTTCGGTCCTTGCGGGCCGGTGACATTCCAACTCAGCGGGATCTCCGGAGCCTTGCACTCGCCCGGCCCATTCACGCGCCGCAACTGACCATTCGCCTGTTGGTAGCACGCATAGATGGTGTTGTTACTTTGGGCGTGAGCCGGGCCTGATGTAAGAGCAACGGTCACGGTGGTCAGGACGATTGTTATTAAACAAAAGCGGTTGTTGGATTTCATGAAAAATTAAATATTTGTTCGGGGCAAATCAGGTGATAGAACTTCCGATTCGAACATAAAGAGTCGGCGCTGTCAACTTGCCTGATCGCGGCTGCCTGCCGGTACGACGAGAGATGGATGTGGTACAGATCGACTTCCAAATAGTTCGCGAGAATCTCGGCGGCCAGCGTCTTGCCGGTGCTGCTCTCTCCCGCGAAAAGCGCGCTGGTGCCGGACGCGCGTGAGTCTGTGGCGGAGAATCCCCACTTCTCATAAACCGTGGTGCGGTGGCGCACGTGCGACGCGCGTCGCGCTTCCTCAATACGTGGCGGCGGCAGAAACAACTTCCTTATCCAAGTCGAAGCCGAGAACGGTATGTTTGTAACCGGGGATGCAGAGCAAATTGAACAACTCCGCCTTGTCCAAAGCGTAGAGTCCTTTGTTCGAGAATTCCTTTTCCGCGCCAGTGAAGTCGCTCTTCCGGAGAGACCCGCCGTCCGAGCGGCGAAGGCGCACAATCAGCGCCTCGGTTCCGCCGTTCAGAAAAAATCGCGCACGGCGAAACCGAGCGCACTCTCCTTCCAGAGTCCGCCGAAGCGCCGTTCGAAATCAGCGAAGCTGCGGATCGCGACGGGTGATTCGAACGGCCCACGCCTGGCACGGCCGATAAAGGCTGTGATCGATGTCGGAACTCCGGGGATGCTATGAACCCCGGTGGGTTGTTCCTCGAGGTAAACGCCCGGGAAAGTGCGAGGAGGAACAGGAGGCACTTCAACTCCTTTATCGGACCTGATTCTTTGCCGGCTGGTACTTCCAATTCCGCGCCTTGCCTTCGGCGAGCCATTTGAGCGTGGTCGCGATTCGTGCATGGCGCGTCTCATCGCGTTTCGCTTCGGTGATCCATTCGAGATACTCGCGGCGATGACTCGGAGAGAACGCGTCGAAGGTCTTCCGTGCCTTCACGTTTTTCTTCAAAGCGGCGGCGAAATAATCGGGGACCGGGATCGCTTCGCGCTTTTTCGGCGCCGTTCGTCCTGGCGCTTTGATGCCGGCTTCGTTTAAGGCGGCGGCCTTTTTGAGATAACCGATGAGCATCTTCTCGTTAGGCAAATCCTTGATCGATTTGATGCAGCCGAAGCTGCCCATCGCGGTTTTCTCCGCCGCCTTGTCGCGATTGAAAATCAGGGACTCTTTCCAGAATCCAAACGCGCAATGTTCCTTGAACGCCGCCATCCCACACATCACGCCCTTGTAATCGAAATGGGGCATCGACCACTTGATGGTCTCCTCCACTTGTGGACAACCGGCGTGCACTACTTTGCGTAAATGCTTCAGGATCGGCTTCGCGAAATCAGCGGATTTGGCGATGTAAGCATCGATTCGTGGGTCTTTCGTAGCCATCTCGGCTCAAATTAGCGAGACGCAAAAGCCTTTGTCGAGACGAACTCACTCACCGCATTGCCGCTGATCGGGGCCGAAAACTTGCGCAGCTGGTAGCGGCGCGCCGTTCTGGAACCGTTCCTGCGCAGGCGAGGGCTGGGACCTTGCCTCGCACAGGCGATATGTTCTGGGGTAGCGACGATTAGAGCCCGCTGTTGTCTATCTCGTAAATTTCTATGAGGGAATCGGTCATACCGGCCTTGTAGACAACGGCCTTGATCCACTTGTGGTCACCGGCAAAGACCGCAAAGGTTCCGCCGCAGATGAAGCTACTGCCGGTCGGTGTGCCGCCACTGTGGGTCGGATCCGCCGGGATATAATGATTGCCAACTGTGGCGAAGATAGTCGCCCCGGGGGTAGCGGTCGTAACGTAGACGTAAATCGTCTGCGGGTAATGGTTTCCGTTCTCAGTGAATTCCGCTGTCTCGCACTGCGTAGCGAGCGCGGAAGAGGATGCGAAGGCGATGAGCGCCAAAATCGCCATTAACGTGGCCACTGGCCGGCCCGGCAGGCGCATCGTGCGAGCCGGCTTTTCGGAGTTCAGTTGGGAAACGATTTCTTTTTTCATGTACGTCATTCTTTCTAGGGTTGGGGTTTTGGGGTCTTGGGGTGTGGAGAAACCCGGGGGTGGGGAACACGGAGAATGGCTGGACGCCCTCTGAGGCGAGGACGGGAAAACGGCAAATTCTGGAGGAGGAATGCCATCTGGGGGAATGTGAGTGCAGCAATCGTGCGGGCCGCGAATCAACCAGTCAAGAAAAAATACGCAATCTTTTCGGATAAGTTGTAAACTCTGGTTCTAATGGACGGGGTCATTGTCATCGTCGCGTATCGACCGAAGGCCGGCCGCGAGAATGAGCTGCTGGAAATTGTGCGGGGCCGCGTCCCGACCTTGCGCAACGAAGGTCTTGTGACCGATCGCGTGCCGGTAATCATGCGCGCGAAAGACGGCACGATCATCGAAGTCTCCGAATGGAAATCGCACGAAGCGATCGAAGAGGCGCACCGGAATCCGCACGTCCTGGCGATGTGGGATAAATTCTTTGCCGTCTGCGATTGCGTGCCGTTGAAGACGGTTCCGGAGACAGAGACAATGTTCGCCGGATTCGAGCCGATTCCGACCCCGCCCGCCGAAGGGATGACGACGACCGAGCCGTTGCGTTGAAATGCATTGTCATCCCGAGCCGCCCAGACGGCGAAGGACCCCACAGTCGCAGGGCTGGTTACGCAAGGAACGCTTTCGCGATCCACGATGTCGCACTGTCGAACCTGATGCTTCTGGCTTGTGCGATCGTGGAGCGACTGCGGGGGTCCCTCGACTTCGCTCCGCTCCGCTCGGGATGACACTTGAAATAAGAAAGTCGTGTCGCTATCTAAGTAACGAAACTTTTCGCTGATGGCCCAAGCACAAACCACTACTCTCGCGCCTCACGGCTTTGGCCAGACGATGCGCCCCGATGTCTGGTGGAGTCAGCCGCTTCTGATCTTTCTCGGCTTATCTGCATTCATCGTTTACTCCACCTGGGCGGCGTTCCAGGGAAACCATTATTATTTCGGTCCCTATCTCTCGCCGTTTTATTCGCCGGAAATCTTTGGCGCATCACCCCATAGTTTGTTCGGACCGAAGCCGGCGTGGTGGCCGGGTTGGCTATTGTTTTCACCGGCGCTCCTGATTCTTTGGGCGCCGGGCGGATTGCGGCTCACATGCTATTATTATCGCGGCGCGTATTACAAAGCGTTTTGGGCCGATCCGCCCGCCTGCGCTGTCGGCGAACCGAGAAAAACTTATCTGGGCGAACGTTCCTTCCCGCTGATCATGCAGAACGTGCATCGCTATTTCCTCTATCTCGCGATCCTGTTCGTCATCGTGCTCGCGACCGATGTTTGGAAAGCGCTCTGGTTCGTCGAGCCGGCCACGGGAAAAACTTCTTTCGGCGTCGGCCTCGGTACGCTCGTTCTGGCCTTGAATGTCTATTTACTGGGAGCATTCACGTTCGGCTGTCATGCCTTGCGCCACTTGATCGGCGGCTTTCGCGACCAGCTTTCGAAATCACCCACGTGTTATCAGGCCTATCGCTGCGTGAGCTGCTTCAATCGCCGCCACATGCTTTTCGCCTGGCTCAGCTTGTTCTGGGTCGGGTTCAGCGATCTCTACGTTCGCCTTTGCTCGATGGGAATTTGGCACGACTGGAGAATTTTCTAGGGGTGACAAGCCAGACGCGTCAGCTATCTGAGACCTCGCCGATGAGAGACGAGGATGCCAACTCCGTCTATCTTTCTCTCGGCAGGGTGAACGGCTATTTAAGCTGGAAGATAGCGCTGCCTACAACTTGACCGTTGATTTTGATATCTACGCGATAGGTGCCTGGTCCCAACGCGCCGGCACTGAGGTTATACGAGTACTGACATCCCGCGATTTTGAAATTGGAACCCGAGTCAGCGGACATGGTATAAACCGACTCGTTAATATCTTCCGGATTTGCGCCCGAAGTGCGCGTCACAGCAATATTTGCCGGCGGTAAAGCACACGTGGGGCTTCCATTCTGAGTTACAGAAAATTTCACCGGAATTACCCCGCGCATAGCAGTAAAAACGCTAGTTCCGTCGGCGTTGATAGGCGGCTGAACGTCTGCGTGGTACGGTGATGCGGGCGTAGGTGTTGGGGTCGGCGTCGCTTCGGAGATCTTTGCGATAAAGGCGTCACGGAAGCCGCCGCCGTGGCTAGTCTGGAATGCGCCGGGTGTGGTGGGGAAGTTAGTTGAAGTAGTATAGCCGGTGACGTAGGCATTGCCGAAGGCATTCACCCTGATGCCCGCACCAAAGTCGTCCGAAGCGCCTCCCAGGTAGGTGGAAAAAACCAGGGCGTCGCCGGTGGGGTTTAGCTTGGTCACGAAGCAGTCAAAGGGGTTACCGCCGTAGGTAGTCTGGACGGCGCCTGGGGTGGTGGGGAAATTGGTGGAAGAAGTGGAGCCGGTGACGTAAGCATTGCCGGAGATGTCCACCGCGATGCTAAATCCGTAATCATCGCCACTGCCGGCCAGGTAGGTGGAGTAGATCAGAGCGTTGCCGGTAGAGTTCAGCTTGGTCACGAAGGCGTCAAACAGGGCAAGGCTGCCACGGGTAGTCTGGAAGGCGCCCGGGGTGGTGGGGAAGTCGGCGTATATTGTGTAGCCGGTGACGTAAGCATCGCCCGCCGAGTCCACCGCTATGCTAAGGCCATACTCCTCCCCACTCCCGCCCAGATATGTGGAGTATACCAAGGCGTCGCCGGTAGGGTTGAGCTTGATTACGAAGGCGTCTCGCGAGGGGATTCCGCCGCCATTGGCGGTCTGGTAGGCGCCGAAGGTAGTGGGAAAATTGAGGGATTCAGTGAAGCCGGTGACGTAAGCGTTGCCCAAGGCATCCACCGCGATGCTATGGCCGTAGTCATCCCTGTTGCCGCCCAGGTAAGTGGAGTAGACCAACGCGCTGCCAGTGGGGTTTAGCTTGGTCACGAAGCCGTCGCCGGTAGAAGAATAATAGCTGGCACCGCCGAAGGTAGTCTGGAAGGCGCCTGGGGTGGTAGGGAAGTTGGTGGAATTAGTGAAGCCGGTGACGTAAGCGTTGCCGGAGGCGTCCACCGCGATCGCGGCGAAACCTTCGCCCAAACTGCCGCCCAGGTAGGTGGAGTAGATCAAGGCGTCGCCGGTGGAGTTTAGCTTGGTCACGAAGCAGTCCCCGCCGCCGCCGCCGCCGAAGGTAGTCTGGAAGGCGCCTGGGGTGGTGGGGAAGTTCGTGGAAGATGCGAGGCCGGCGACGTAAGCGTTGCCGGAGGCATCAACCGCGATGCCGAAGCCGGTTTCACTTCCATTGCCGCCCAGATAGGTAGAGTAGACCACGGCGCTGCCGGTGGGATTTAGCTTGGTCACGAAGGCGGTCGATGAACTACCAATGGTCGTCTGGTAGGCGCCTGGGGTGGTTGGGAAGTTGGTAGAAGTAGTGTAGCCGGTGACGTAGGCATTGCCGGAGATGTCCACCGCAATATTCAAGGGTTGATCATACCCGCCGCCGCCCAAATATGTGGAGTAGCTGAGGACAGGATCAATGACAAGGGGCTGGCGGCGGTCGTATTCGGCAACCTCAAAAGCAACGCGGTGCCTCCCCTTGAGCACGTAGCGCGCGGCGATTTTCCGCTCCGCGCCGTCCACGTTTTGATAAACACGGGGCTGCTTTAGCTGGACCTCTCCTCCCTTGGTATCGAGCACCAGATCACCCGCGGAGTTGATGGAAATCTTTCGCGCGCCCTGAAAAGCAAGCCTAATCGCCTTGGGATCAGCGCCGGGTGCAATCACAAAATCGTGCTCCAACTGGCGCTGATTGCCGTAATAAACGAGGTCGATTCCGGGATAGACCTCGCGGTACTCCACCTTCGTGTAATTGCTGAGGTTGGTGTGCCATTGCTCGGAATGGTTGCCGATCAAATAGTTGCTCTTGCTAGGCAACTCGCCGGTACCTGCAATTTTGGCGGTGGGATTGCCGCCCATAAGCTTCATGCGCAGCACTGTCGCCGGCCCGAAGGATTTTGGGGCCTCGCGCTGGTCTTTGATCGCCTGGTTTGGCAGTACTCCTGGGAGAGTGTTGTCATCACGAGCTGTTTTTCCTAAAACGATCACTGCTTCGGTTGGGGTGAGAAACAAACTGTAGCCATTGCCACGTGACAAAAATTTCACGTGCGGGTCGGTCTGACCTTGGTTTGCCTCAAAGGCCAGCGGCAGTTTGCCGTACGCCTGATTCAACTGAGTTCGCGCGGTCTCATCCGCCTTCATTTGCTGAGCGAGCGCCTGCGCAACGACAAAGGCAATGATCAACGATAGTAAGGGTAATTTTTTCGAGGCGATCTTCATAGTCAGCATTGTCGTTTATGCGAGCGAACCATTCGATCGCAGTTCCTGGACGAGAAGAAGGCCAGGTGCTTTGCTGAAGATGCCTAACGGACTTGACGCGCCGGCATGCTGCTTCCGAACTCGAAGCAATGTAAAGACAAATTCAGGAGAATAGTTGTTCACCTGGCGCGCAACGAGTAGACATTCACGGCGACACCATGTCCGACTACGAAACCTTTCAGCACGACGTTCTCGTGATCGGCTCCGGCGGCGCCGGTTTGCGCGCGGCGATTGAAGCGTCGGCCGCCGGCGTCTCGGTCGGGATGGTTTGCAAATGTCTGCTCGGCAAAGCGCACACGGTGATGGCCGAAGGCGGGATCGCCGCCGCGCTGGCGAACGTGGACGATCGCGATAGCTGGAAGGTCCATTTCGCCGATACGATGCGTGGCGGGCAGTACGTCAATAATTGGCGGATGGCGGAATTGCACGCCAAGGAAGCGCCCGATCGCGTCCGTGAACTCGAAGCCTGGGGTGCCGTCTTCGATCGCACGCAAGACGGCCGAATTCTCCAGCGCAATTTCGGCGGCCACAAATATCCGCGCCTCGCGCACGTCGGCGATCGCACCGGCCTTGAGATGATTCGCACCTTACAGGACCACGGCGTCCATCAGGGCATCGAAGTGCACATGGAGATTTGCATCGTGGCGCTGCTCAAGGATGGCGAACGCGTCGTCGGCGCCTTCGGTTACGATCGCGAGCGGGGCCGGTTCAAAATTTTTCGCGCGAAGGCAGTCATTCTTGCCACCGGCGGGGTCGGCAAAGCCTACAAGATCACGAGCAATAGTTGGGATTGCACGGGCGATGGGCATTCGCTCGCCTATCATGCCGGCGCGGGCTTGATCGACATGGAGTACATCCAGTTCCATCCCACCGGAATGGTCTGGCCGCCCAGCGTGCGCGGCATGCTCGTGACGGAAGGCGTGCGCGGCGAAGGCGGAATCCTCACCAACAAAGAGGGCAAGCGCTTCATGTTCGATTTCATTCCGGACAACTACAAAGCGCAGACCGCCGACAACGAAGAAGAAGGCTGGCGTTACACCCAGGGCGACAAGAACGCGCGGCGCCCGCCGGAATTACTCACTCGCGATCACGTGGCGCGCTGCATCGTGCGCGAGATCAAGGAAGGGCGGGGGAGCCCGCACGGTGGCGTGTTTCTCGACATCGCCTGGATCAAGAAAAAGCTGGGCAACTCGGAGGAGCATATCAAGCGCAAGCTGCCGAGCATGTATCACCAGTTCAAAGCCCTCGGCGACATCGATATCACGCAGGAGGCGATGGAAGTCGGTCCGACCACGCATTACATCATGGGCGGCATCCATGTGAATGCGGACACCCAGATGTCGGACGTGCCCGGATTATTTGCCGCGGGCGAATGCGCCGCCGGGATCAACGGCGCGAACCGGCTCGGCGGAAATTCGCTTTCCGATCTCGTTGTCTTCGGAAAACGGGCCGGCGAATTCGCGGCGCAATTCGCGAAAGAGAATCAGCACGGCAAGATCGACGACCAGATGCTGGCCCAATACGCGCAGGAGGCGTTGCGGCCATTCGAGAACAGCGCGGGCGAGAATCCGTACTCGGTCCAACGCGATTTGCAGGAGGTGATGCAGCACAATGTCGGCATCGTGCGGGAAGAAGGAGAGATGCTTGCGGCGCTCGATCACCTGAAGACATTTTGGGAGCGCGCTGCCAAAGTTGGTGTCATCGGCCATCGTGATTTCAATCCCGGCTGGCATACCGCGCTCGATCTGAAGAATCTGCTGACGGTTTCGGAAGCGATCACGCGCGCGGCTCTGGAACGCAAGGAAAGCCGCGGTGCGCAGTTCCGCGACGATTATCCGGAGAAGGACGAGCGCTTCTCGAAAGTGAATTCGATTATCCGCAAAGCGGAAGACGGCACGATGGAAGTGGCGCTGGAACCGCTGCCAGAAATGCCCGATTATCTGAAACAGATCATCGAGGAAATGAAGTGACCGCGTCGAAACAAGCCACTTTCAGAATCTGGCGCGGGGACGCGAAGGGTGGCGCGTTCGAGGATTACAGCAGTGAAGTATCCGAGGGCATGGTGGTGCTCGACGCCGTCCACGACATCCAGGCCAAACAAGCGAACGATCTCGCTTGCCGTTGGAACTGCAAAGCCGGCAAGTGCGGCTCTTGTTCCGCCGAAGTAAACGGCATGCCAAAGCTGATGTGCATGTCACGGCTGAGTGACCTCCCCCTCGATAAACCGATCACGATCGAGCCGATCAAAGCGTTTCCGCTGGTGAAGGATTTGATCACGGACGTTTCCTGGAATTTTCGGGTGAAGAAAAAGATCAAGAAATTCAAGCCGCGCTCGCCGGATGCGGCGGACGGCACCTGGCGGATGGCGCAGGAAGATATCGATCGCGTCCAGGAATTTCGGAAATGCATCGAGTGCTTTCTTTGCCAGGATGTCTGCCACGTTCTGCGCGATCACCGGAAGCACGACGAATTCATCGGCCCGCGCTTTCTGATTTACGTCGCCGCGCTCGAGATGCATCCGCTCGACACCGAAGATCGCATCGACGAATTGCGGAACGCGCACGGCATCGGTTACTGCAACATCACGAAATGTTGCACGAAGGTTTGCCCGGAGAACATTCAGATCACCGACAACGCCATCATTCCATTGAAGGAGCGCGTGGTGGATCAGTTTTACGATCCGCTTGGTTGGATTTGGCGGAAGTTGAAGAGGAACCGTTGAAGCGATGTCTGAGCTAAAGCCACTTTCGAAAGAAGCGATTCCGGCCGCGCTGGAAAAAGCGGAGCGTTACCGCCTGCTCAACGAGCCCGGCGAAGCGGAGAGCATCTGCCTCGATGTCTTGCGGACGGATCCGGAGAACCAGACGGCGCTGATCACGCTACTCCTCGCGGTGACGGATCGTTTCGGGAAGGGGTATGGCGTCAGCGATACTCAGGCGAAAGAATTGCTTTCGCGGGTGAAGGGCGATTACGAACGCAGCTATTACACGGGCATCCTGGCTGAGCGGCGCGCAAAGGCGAAGCTCGCGCAAGGCACGCCGGGTTCGCGTCATTATGCCTACGATGGTTTTCGCGACGCGATGGTGTGGTTCGAAAAAGCGGAAGCAGTTCGCCCTCCGGGAAACGACGATGCGCTTCTGCGCTGGAACACCTGCGCGCGGATCATCGACAAGAATCGCCTGGTTCCGCGCGAAGAAGAGAATGTCGAACCGCCGCTGGAGTGACAACTGACGTCTCGCGCGATCCGCAGGCGGTTCGCGCGATGTTCGGCCGGATCGCGCGGCGCTACGATCTGGCGAATCACGTTCTGAGCGGTGGCGCGGATTTTTTGTGGCGCAGGCGGGCCGCGAAAATTGTCGAAGACTGGCAACCTAAGCGCGTGCTCGATCTGGCGGCTGGCAGCGGCGATCTGGCGCTCGCGATTCAGCGCCGGCTACCGAACGCGGCAATCATCGCCGCCGATTTCTCGCCTGAGATGTTGAAGATCGCTCGACGCAAGGGCGTGCGCGAAACGGTTCTGGCCGACGCTCTTCAACTTCCATTCGAGAGCGCGTCGTTCGATTGCGTGACGGTCGCGTTCGGCTTGCGCAACATGTCGGATTGGAGCGCGGCTCTCGGTGAAATGGCGCGCGTATTGCACTCAGGTGGGCACTTGCTCCTTCTGGATTTTTCCTTGCCGGTCGGAGCGCTGCGGCCTGCCTATCGTTTCTATTTACACCGTTGCCTTCCGTTCCTGGCCTCGCTCGTCACGGGTCAGAAGGCCGCGTATAATTATCTCGGCGGTTCGATCGAGAAATTTCCGAGCGGCGAGGCAATGGTGGGACTGATCGAGAGAAATGGTTTCGCGAAGGCCTCGGCTGAGCCGCTCACCGGTGGCATCGCGACGATCTACACCGCAGAGAAAGCAGGTGGATCGCGCGCTCCGTCGCGCGATAAGAGATAGACGCGCCTTCGGCGACATTCATAGCATCGCGCGACGGAGCGCACGATCCACCTAACGCGGGGACGCCGTTGCGGTCGGTGCCGGCGTCGCGGCCGCACTCGCCGACGGATTGGGCGTCGATGTCGGAGACGAAATGGGCGCAGCCATCAGCGGCAAGCGCAGCGCATTTAAATCCGGATTACTCATCACAAACGTTCCTTCGCGCTCGTCGATCCGCGCGAACCACATTCCTTCGCCGGCAGGGTTGCCCACGACCAGTTTGTGAATGGCTTTGTCGTCTGGCGAAGTCGTGAACGTGATTGTGATCTGCGGCTTGTCGAAACCATGCGCCGGAATTATCGCTCCCGTCCAGCGCACCGCGCGCAACACCGTGAGCGTATTCAGCAACGATTGCACGTTCACTTGATTGATCGGCTCGTTTGCTTTTACCCAGGTCCACTCCTTTTTTTCGTTCCGAATGAGCGCCGATTCCCGATCGGTCACAACCGTTAGTTTGTGCACCTCGTCCGGCTTGAACCGGAAGATCGCGAGCTCCTGCCATTGCAACGGGTCGCCAAAAATGTTGTCGAGCAATCCGCGCCGCACGGCGACGATGAAAGGCTCATCGCCCAGCCGCGCATAGACGCTGTCGCCTTCTACTTTTCCGAATGCGATCGTGGCAAAAGGATGTTCGCCCGCGGTCGTCTCCGCGGTGTTTTCCGAGGCGAACGAACTGAAGGTCAACTGGACCTGCGGCTTATCGAGGCCGTACTTCGGCAGATCGGAAGCGACATCCTCCACGAATTTCGTCACCTGTTCGTTGCGGAGAAGATCGAGCAGGCGAGCGACCTCAGCGGAGTTGGCCGCCTGGTTATTGCGGCTCGCGATCGTCCAGCTTTCCTCTTTGCGCGCCAGCACGGTTTTGCCCTTGCCGGTCGCATCGATCGTGATGCGATCGAGCATGTTTGGATCGATCCGGACGAGATGGCGATCGCGCAGATCGGCCGGCTTCACCGCGAGAATTTCTTCGATCTTCTTCGGCAAGGTATAGACCGCGTTGCGCGTGGTGAAACGCACATAGACCTGGTCCTTCTCCTTCTCGGGAATGCCGCCGAGCTGGAGAACCTGCCCATTTTTGTCGTCACTCGAAAAGAGCGTGATCGAGCCGCGCGGCTCAGCCAGTCCGTACGGCCGCAGATCGCCCCGGTCTTCCGCGACGAATTGCTGAATCTGCGCTGTCGTCACCTGGGCCAGGAGATCGGCGATCTTCTGATCGTCGCCGCGGGCGCGGAGGGGTTTGACGATCTCCCAGTGATCGGCCTTCTTTTCCATTTCCATTTCTCCCGCCGCGGTTTTGAGCAACGCGCGCGTGACCTGGGCCGTGGCGAGGTCCGTCAGTTTGCGATCGCGGAATTCCTCGGGCTTTTTTGCGATATCGTTGCGAACCGATTGCGCGGCGATCACGACTTCGTTTCCATCACCGACGCGCACATACATCTTGCCCTCGAGCGCGGCGTCGTTTCCGAAAGTGATTTCGGGCGGCGCGTTTTTGCCGAGCAATTTCAGCCGGAGCTTCGCTTTGCTCAGCCCGAATTCGTCGAGCTTGTTTTTGTCCTTGGCGATTTCCTTCGCGGGAATGGCGTCGTATTTTTGCCACGCATCCAGGTCGGCCAGGAGATTCTCGATCGCCCCCCGGTCCGCCTGGTCTTTGAACGGCGCTTCGATCCGCCACTTCAAATCCTGCCGGCGCAGCTCGATCTTGTCGTCGCCGTTTTGAATCATGATCCCGTCGAGCGTGTCGCGTTCGAAATTGATGACATTCCCCGCCTGCCGTTTCGCCTCGACGGTGTTCGGCCCCTGGCTCTCGTAATATTTAATGTAAACGGCGACGGCCACCACCAGCGCCAGCAACAAAAGCGTCGTCTTCGTTTTCATGGAGTCTGAAATTCCAAACGCGGCGCGGTTACGTCCGGCGCTGCCACCAAACCGCAAATCCCAGGACCGCCGGAATCAGAGGCAGCAGAACCAGGATCAACCAACGCAGATTTCGCATCGCATTCTCATCCAGGCTGAAAACGAGGGTTTGCGAAACCTTCGGTGCGATGCCGATGAGTTGCTCACGGCTCAAGAGCCAGTTCACCGCGCCCGAAACGAAGTCGAGCGCCTGTTGGTCCTGTTGGAGGACGCTGTCCTGAATGAACGCCGCGTTGCTTACGACCACCATGCGCGATGAATTCGCCTGGACCCGTTCGTCGGCGCTGCCGCCTTTCTCGATCGACACTGCGATCGTATGGATCGCGTCTCCGTTCTTCAGCGCATCTTGCTGATATTTTTCCTGGTCTCCGGAATTGTAGTCGGCCTCGGCCCAGTAACCTTTCTCCGCCTGCACGAGCGGTTGCAGCCGGATGTTCGCGGCGCGAACGCGGTCGGGCTCGAGGGTAAGCGAACAGGCGCCGCCGGGAAAAATACCGCGCGCATCCGCGAGGCGTTTCGTAATGGGATTGTCGCCCAGGAACCGCGCTTGGACGTCGCGGAGCAGGCCGATTTCCTGAATGCCAGTTTTCACCATGGCCATGAGCCGGTTGTCGTTCACCTTCACTCCGAGCTCATTCAGAAACGCGTTGAGCTTCGGTGTCTTCGCGCTGGGATCGAGCAAGAGGAGAATGCGGCCCTGCTTCTCCCAAAAATCCCGGAGCAATTTCATTTCGCGATCGGAGAAGTCGTATTGGGGACCGTTGATCAGGATGATTCTGAGCTCGGGTGGAATCGCGCCGACTTCAAAAAGATTAAGCTGCTGGAACTTGATGTTTTCGCTCTCGATGAATGCCTGCACCACCTTGATGGGGCTATTGGGCGGCGGTGCGGTTTGCATCATCGCCGGGGCGGCGGGAGTCGGTTCCGCGATTGGCGGCTCCTTGTGGCCGAGAACATAACCGATCGAGTTTTTCTTGCCTTCGACCAACTCCATCAAGGCGCTGGTCACAGCCTGCTCGCCCTTGAACGCCGCGATCTTCGGCGGCTCACCCAACATCGGATTCCCCTGGTCGACCTCGGCCATCTCGGACGCCTTCACGGTTTTGTTGCGGCCGTCGTAATCGAGGATCAGGAGTTCTTCGCCCGGAACGATCTTGTATTTATCGAGAAGCGCTTTCGCGCGGGAGAGATTGCGTTCGGGATCGACGGTCTCGACATCGAGTTTCCCTTTCGCGGCGTATTGATATTCCGTCAGCGTTCCCTGGACGTCAGTGGCAATCGGATTGGAAGGTGTGAACAGGGCGGTGATCCGCGCCTTGCCGGGCATGCTCTGAAGGAAGCGCTTGGTTTTGTCCGAGAGCGCGAATTTTTTGTCGCGCGAAAGGTCCCAGCGCCGGTAATGCTCGAACCCGAGGTAGTTCGCCATCACGGCGAGAAAAAGGAGGAGCGCGACCTGAACCACCAGGTTCAACCCGATCCGAACGCGATGGATTTTCTGCGGCTTCGTCTCGTCCTTGGCCATTTTTACAGTCTCCACTTCCGTGACTGAAATGCCTGATAGGTGAGCGTCAGCATTACGATGGTCATGCTGAGATAAAGGACCATCGGGCGGGTATCGATCTCGCCACGGGAAAGCGTTCCCATTTGTTCAATCGCGGAGAAGTAGCCGAGTAATTGCCGCGTGCTCGAGCTGATCTCCTGCAGCACGAACGAAATGAGGCCGGCGAAAAAATGCAGCGTGATCGCGCAGAACGATATGACGGCAGCCACGATCTGGTTCTTCGTCACCACCGAGGCGAGACAGCCGATCGAGAGATAAAACATGCCGAGCAACAGCAGCATGAGGTAAGCACCAAAATACGCGCCGGTGGAATTGGCCGCGGGCTGATGCGTGACCGCCTGGAACACCCAGAAGTAGATCAGCGTCGGGACCCAAAGAATCACATAGAACACCAGTGCTCCGAAAAATTTCGCGAGCACCACCTGCCAGTCGCGCACCGGCGCCGTCATGAGCGGCTCAATCGTTCCCAGCTTAAATTCCTCGGCGAACAATCGCATCGTGATGAGCGGAAAGATCAGGACGAAAGCGAACCAGAAGAAGACGGAATTGAAGAACGCTTCCTGGACCGAGTACGAAACCGGCCGCTGGTTCATGAACGAAAGCTGGAAGTAAAAATCCGCGCCGCTGACAAAGAGAAAAAAGACGAGAACGATGTACGCGATCGGCGAGTAGAAGTAGCTGCGCACTTCGCGGGAAAGGAGTGTGTAAAATTTACGCATGGCCTTAAACCGCGTCGGGGTGGGTGATCTCTACGAACACGTCTTCGAGGGTTGCTTTCCGTTGCGATAACTCGCGCACCGTCCAGCGCCGGTCCGTCGCCAGCCGGAAAACTTCTTCCCGCACATCGGTGTCGGCTTCGACGCGCAGCGCGAAGATTTTCCATTCGCCTTTCTCCGACGCGATTACATCGCGCACCCCGGCGATCTTCTTCAATTCCTCGGCGCCGTTATCCGAACCGACCTTCGCCTCCAACACCACCCCGCTGGCCGTCCGAATCCGCCCCAGCAGATTTTGCGGAGTGTCGCAGGCCTCGATCCGGCCTTTGTTGATGATGATCACCCGGCTGCAGGTCATCTCGACTTCCGGCAGGATGTGGGTCGAAAGCAGAATGGTATGCTGCTTGCCGAGGTTTTTGATCAGGTCGCGCACCTGCCGGATTTGATTGGGATCGAGGCCGCTGGTCGGTTCGTCGAGAATGAGCAAGTCGGGCTCGTGCACGAGCGCATCCGCGAGGCCGACGCGTTGCCGGTAACCTTTCGAAAGCGCGCCGATCATCTTTTTCTCGACCTCTTTCAGCCCGCACAATTCCTTTACGTCACCCACGCGCTCGCTTATTCGCCGATGCGCTACGCCTTTTAGCGCCGCGCGATAATCGAGATACTCCGTCACCCGCATGTCGTTATAGAGCGGGACGTTTTCGGGCATGTAACCGAGATGCGCGCGCGCCTGGAGCGATTGGTCAAAAATATCGAAGCCAGCGATCGACGCGCGTCCCGAGGTGGGCGGCATGAAGCTCGAAAGAATCCGCATCGTCGTGCTTTTGCCGGCGCCGTTTGGCCCCAGAAATCCCATGATCTCGCCCTTGCCGACCTCGAAATTCAAATCCTCAATCGCGGTCTGGCCGGCGTAGCGCTTCGTGAGATTTTCGACTTTGATCATGGGACGGTAATGCTGTCAGACAACTGAACCCGGCGTTGCGTTGCGAATATTTTGCCGATTTCAGCGAGCGGTCAAAGGCACAGTCTCGACCTGCTGGCCCTGCCCGTTCGCGCGCACGATGCCGACGGTAAACTCGACGCTGACCCCCGATCCCACGCGCGCGAGCAACCCTTCCAGTTGCTTCACCGAAGTCACGTTGTATTTGCCGACCCGGTAAATCACGAGGCCGCGCTGGATCCCGGCGCGATCGGCCGGGCCGTCCGGTTCGACCGCGCTCACGAGCACGCCTTTCCCCGGCGCGTAGCCAAGCGCGTCGGTCAGGTCAGGCGTGAGGTTCTGCAATTGCATCCCGAAGAGTTGTTCGACTTTCGAGCCGGTCGCTTCCGCATCGGAGAGTTTGTTTTTCGGCGGCGGCTGGTTCTGCGCGATTTTTTTGAACTCAGTCACGCTGTTCCGCACCGCTTCTGCCGGGATGGCAAAACCGAGGCCCTGGGTCGGAACGCCCTGCGGCGTGAACGCCATTTTCGCCGAACTCATTCCGACGAGCCGTCCCGAAATATCGACCAGCGGACCGCCGCTGTTCCCCGGATTGATGGCCGCGTCGGTTTGGAGGAGATCCTTGTAATCGACGTCCTCGATGGTGATGTCGCGTTTCGTTCCGCTCAAAACGCCGCGGCTGATCGAGCTGCCGTAGCCGAGCGCGTTACCCACCACGAGCACGGTCTGCCCGAGCAGGTTCGGCGAAATATTCTGGAGGTCGATGAAAGGGAACTCCGCTTTCGCTTCGATCTTGATGAAGGCGAGGTCCTTCTTTTCGTCGCCCGTAATGTAACGGGCGTTGTAGGTTTTCCCGTCGTTCATGGTTACCTCGATTTTCAAATCGGCGGCGCGCTGGACGACATGCTCGTTTGTGACGATGTAGCCGGCGGAGTCAACGATGAATCCCGAGCCGAGGCTTTGCAGGGTCTGCCGGATTTCCCGCGGGCGGCTCCGGTAATTGCCAAAGTATTGCGCCGCGAAATCTTCAAACGGATCGCGCACCCGGCGCTTTACCACGCGTTCGGTGTTGATGTTCACTACCGCCGGCAAGACCTTCGCGACCGCGAGCACTGCCGGTTCTGACGCCGGATCGGTTTGCGCGAGCAGGCCGCCAACCGAAAGAGAAAAAGCGAAGCCCACAGCAACGGCGCAGTTTCGGAATTTTCCGGGTAGCGCGCGCGTCTCGCGTGCTGGTTTCGGCGTCTCGCCGAAACGAACTTCCCTTTGCGGTAGCGCTAGACGAAAAGTTCGCGATGGCGAGACGCCATCGCCAGCACGCGAGACGCGTGCGCTACCCAGATTCGTTAATGTTCCCTTCACGTTCAAACGTTTCGTAGCTGCATGACTCACTTGGCGCTGCAAGTAACGGAACGGCGTTGGCACTGTCAACTTGCCGTGGCTTCGGATGCCTTGCAGATTGAATCTGCCATGCGTCCCTCGTTCGCCACCCATGTAAATCTCGAATTACTCGAGGAAAACTACCAGCGTTGGCAGGCCGATCCAGAGTCGGTCGATTCCAGTTGGTCCGCGTTTTTCGAAGGCTTTGAGCTGGGCGATTTGCATCTCCGCAATGGCGCCGCCGTCGCCGACGACCGGCCGCGCCAGGAAACCGGCGAGGGGCCGCTCCAAACGCGGGTGGACGGCCTGGTTTACGCCTACCGCACTCTTGGACACACGATTGCGCGCATCGATCCTCTGGCAGAAAAGCGTCCGCAGAATCCGCTTCTCAGTTTGCGCGAGCTCGGGTTCAGCGAAAAGGATCTCGATCTCCGGGTTTCGTCGAAGTTCTTTTTCGACGGCCGCAAGATGACGCTGCGCGAAATGATCGCGCTGCTCGAAAGCATTTACGCCGATTCAATTGGCGCGGAATTCCAGCACATCCAGAACCCGCGCATTCGCAACTGGGTCCGGCATCGGCTGGAATCGCGCCCTCCGAAACACAGCACGACGCGAGAAGCGCAGATCGCCGTGCTCCGCGCGCTCCTCGAAGCAGAAACCTTCGAAACTTTTTTGCATACGCGCTACGTCGGCCAAAAACGTTTCTCACTTCAGGGGGCGGAGTCGCTCATGGTGATCCTCGACACCATTCTGCATCGATGCCCGGGGGACGGGATCGAGGAAATCTGCATGGGCATGGCGCATCGCGGCCGGCTCAATGTGCTCGCGAATTTTCTTAAGAAATCTCTCCAGGTAATCTTCACGGAGTTTTCGACCAACTACATTCCAGACCTGGTGGCCGGCGACGGCGACGTGAAATATCATCTGGGATATCGCACCATCCGAAAGCTCGAATCGGGCGCTCAGGTGGAGATTCGTCTCTCGGCAAACCCGAGCCATCTCGAAGCTGTCAACCCGGTCGTGGAAGGGACGGCGCGCGCCCGTCAGCGGATGCGCGGCGACACGGAGTTGCGCCGAAAAGTTCTGCCCTTGCTCATCCATGGCGACGCCGCTTTCGCCGGCCAGGGCGTCGTCGCGGAGACGCTGAATATGTCGCAACTGCACGGCTACGGGACGGGCGGAACGGTCCACATCGTGGTGAATAATCAGATCGGGTTCACCACGCTGCCCGAAGATGCGCGTTCGTCGATGTACGCCACCGATATCGCGAAGATGATCGAGGTGCCGATCTTCCACGTGAATGGCGACGACCCGCTCGCGGTGAGATTCGTCACGGAACTATCGCTCGATTTTCGACAGGAATTCAGCCGCGACGCCGTCATCGACATGTACTGTTACCGCCGCTACGGCCACAACGAAGGCGACGAGCCCTCGTTCACCCAGCCCGATCTCTACGCTAAGATCCAGAAGCGTCCCTCGGTCGCACAGATCTATAAGAAGGAGTTGATCGACGCCGCACGATTGAGCGCTGACGAAGCGGCCAGTCTGGAAGCGGAGTTCGAGATGCGGCTCGAGTTGGTTTTGCAGGAAGTGAAGTCGATCGAGGAAGAGCAGGCGGGGGGACAGGAACGTTTCAAGGAATCGACCGCGGTCTTTCAGCCGCAATACTCCGGTGAATGCAACCCGACCGCGATCAGTCCCGAGATGTTGCGGCAAATTGTCGATGGGCTGACTCGCGTGCCGCAAAACTTCGACGTCATCCCGAAGGTGAAGCGGACGGTGCTAGACCGACGTCGCGAAGTTTTCGAAGCCGGCGGTCCATATGAATGGCATTACGCCGAGGCGCTCGCGTTTGGATCTTTGTTGCTCGAAGGCGTTCCCGTTCGCCTCTCCGGACAGGACAGCCGTCGTGGCACCTTTAGCACGCGGCATTCGTTCATCTACGATGCAAAGAGCGGACAGCCCTACATGCCGCTGCTTCATCTCGGATCCGAGCAGGCGCGCATTTGCATTTACAATAGCCTGCTTTCCGAAGCCGCGGTGCTCGGGTTCGATTACGGTTACTCGCTCGATTACCCGAACATGCTCTGCCTTTGGGAAGCGCAGTTCGGCGATTTCGCTAACGGCGCGCAGACGATCATCGATCAATTCATTGTTCCCTCCGAATCGAAATGGCAGCGGCCGAGCGGAATCGTTTTGCTGCTTCCGCACGGCTACGAGGGCCAAGGCCCGGAACATTCCAGCGCCCGGCTCGAGCGGTTTTTGCAGGCGTGCGCGGAAGACAATATCCAGGTCTGCAACGTTACGACGTCCGCGCAGTATTTTCACGTTTTGCGCCGCCAGATGAAACGCGATTTCGTGAAACCGCTCGTCATCATGACGCCGAAAAGTTTGCTCCGATCCGAGCAAGCCTCATCGCGCACGGAAGATTTCACCAGCGGCGGATTTTCCGAAATCCTTGGGTCGCCGGCAGTCGGTCAGCCCGAAAAAATGAAGCGCGTCATTCTTTGCTCGGGCAAAGTTTATTACGACCTCATCAATCATCGCGAGGCCGAGAAGATCACCAACGCCGCGATCATCCGCGTCGAGCAACTTTATCCGCTCGCCGAAGCGAAGTTGCTGGAAGCAGTGAGACGGTTTCCCAAGACCGCGAAGTTGATCTGGTGCCAGGAAGAATCGCAGAACATGGGCGCGTGGAGTTTCATGGAACCGCGGCTCTGGACGCTTTTCCGCCGCGAAGTTACTTATGCCGGGCGAAACGCGAGCGCGAGTCCCGCTGTCGGCTCGCTCGCGATCCATAAGCGCGAGCAGGCGCAATTGATCGCCGAGGCCTTCAGTTTGTAAATGTCTTGTTCGACCACGCCCATTGATTGCGCATAATGTAACGCCCGAATGAGCACCGAAGTGAAAATCCCCGCCGTCGGCGAATCGATCGAGAGCGGGATCGTTTCCGTCTGGCACAAAAAATCTGGCGAGCAGGTCAAGGCCGGCGATCCGCTCTTCACTCTCGAGACCGACAAGGTTTCCACCGAGATCAACGCCGAAAAAGATGGCGTCCTGCAAACGATGGTGCCGGAAGGAGCCGAAGTGAAAATCGGCGATGTCGTGGCGACGATTGAGGAGGGCGGTGGCAGTGAAGCCAAAACCGAGGAGAGACCCGCGCCGGCCAAAAAAGAAGGCGGAGAGAAGTCCGTTCCTGCGGAGAAATCTTCCGACGCTCTTTCACCGGCCGTTCGCCGGGTTGTGACTGAAGAAAAACTTGATCCGCAGGAGATTCGCGGGAGCGGAAAAGGCGGGCGCATAACCAAAGAAGACGCGCTCACCGCCGCGCAGAATCGAGCTGAGCCCCGGGCATCGGAACCGCCGGCCGCAAAAACGAAAGACGATCACGCCGAGGAAAAACAGCCGCAGCCGGTTCAACCGGAGAGCGGCCGATTTACCCGCAAGAAAATGTCGCCGCTCCGGCGCAAGATCGCGGCGCAGCTGGTGATGGCTCAGCATACCGCGGCCATCCTCACGACTTTCAACGAATGCGACATGACTGCGGTGCAGGAGCTCCGCGCGAAATCGCAGGACGCGTTCACGAAAAAGAACGGGCTGAAGCTCGGCTTCATGTCGTTCTTCATCAAAGCGGCGGTCGAAGGATTGAAGGCCGTGCCCTCCATCAACAGCCGAATCGAAGGCGAGGATTTCATTCAAAATCACTACTTCGATATCGGAGTAGCGGTCGGGACCGAACGCGGATTGGTCGTACCGGTTGTGCGCGATGCCGACAAAAAGAGCTTCGCGGAATTGGAACGCGACATCATGGATTTCGCGACGAAAGCGCGCGAGGGGAAAATGAAGATCGAAGATTTGCAGGGCGGCACCTTCACGATTTCGAACGGCGGCGTTTACGGTTCGTTGCTGAGCACGCCGATCCTCAACCCGCCGCAGAGTGGGATCCTGGGCATGCACACAATCCAAAAGCGTCCGGTCGCGGTGAAGGATGCGGTCGAGATCCGCCCGATGATGTATCTTGCCCTGAGCTACGATCACCGAGCGGTGGATGGCAAAGAGGCGGTCACGTTTCTCATCACCGTGAAGCAGTGCATCGAAGACACGACCAAGTTGCCGCTCGATTTCTAAGCTCCATGGATAAATTTGATGTCGTCATCATCGGTTCCGGTCCAGGCGGGTACGTCGCGGCGATTCGTGCGGCGCAGTTGGGATTGAAGACCGCCATCGTCGAGAAAGACAAGGAACTCGGCGGCACCTGTCTTAATATCGGTTGTATCCCGAGCAAAGCGCTCCTCACGTCGAGCGACCATTTCGTTTTCGCGAAAAAAGAAGCGGGCAAGCACGGCATCGTCCTGGAAAACGTCAGCCTCGATCTGGCGAAGATGCTCGCGCGAAAAGACAAGGTCGTGAAAACGATGAACAGCGGCGTGAAGATGCTGATGAAAGGGAACAAGATCACGACCTTCGAGGGTCTCGGCACGATCACGGCGCCGGGCCGCGTCGCGATCAAGCCCGCTGAAGGCGACGCTCAGGAAATCGAGGCGGCGCACATCGTGATCGCGACGGGCAGCGTGCCGGTGGAATTGGCCAACATGAAGTTCGATGGCGACGTGATCGTCAGCAGCACGGAAGCGCTCACTTTCGAAAAGGCGCCGGAAAAACTTCTCGTCATCGGCGGCGGCGCGATCGGCCTCGAGCTTGGCTCGGTCTGGAGCCGGCTCGGCTCGGAAGTAATTGTGCTGGAATTCCTGCCGCGGATCGCGCTCGGCTTCGATCTCGAGCTGGCGAATATGTTGCAAAAATCTTTGACGGCGCAGGGCATGGCCTTTCATCTCGAAACCAAAGTCGGCTCGGTGAAAGTGGAGAGCGGACGCGCCATCGCTACCGCGACGAAAGGCGGCGAAGAGCTGAAATTCGAAGCCGATAAAGTGCTCGTCTCGGTCGGACGCCGCGCTTTTGCCAAAGGGGTCTTCGGAGAAAAGCTCGGTGTCGCGCTCGATGATCGCGGGCGGATAAAAGTGGACGAGCATTTCCGCACGAACGTCGAAGGAATTTACGCGATCGGCGATGTGATCGCCGGGCCGATGCTGGCGCACAAGGCCGAGGAGGAAGGGATTGCCTGCGTGGAAAACATTGCCGGCAAGGCCGGTCACGTGAATTACGAAGTGATCCCCGGCATCATTTACACGAATCCGGAATTGGCGGGCGTCGGCCTCACGGAAGATTTGGCGAAAGAAAAAGGGATGAAGGTGCGCGTCGGCAAGTTTCCCTTCCGCGCGAATGGCCGGGCCGTCGCGAACGAAGATTACGAAGGCGTTGTAAAATTCGTCGCCGACGCGGAGACCGATCGGATTCTCGGCGCGCATATTCTGTCGCATGCGGCTTCGGAATTGATCGCGGAAACAGTGGCGGTGATGGAATTCGGCGGCAGCTCCGAAGATCTTGGGCGCACCGTCCACGCGCACCCGACGCTGAGCGAAGCCGTCAAGGAAGCGGCGCTGGCGGTGGAGAAGCGCGCGTTGCATATCGGCAATCGCTGAGGCGCGATTGACAAACTCCGAGCGTTTCGGCAAACCGACTGAATGATCCGGCATTTCATAGCGGTTCTCGCGTTCATCCTCGCAGTTACGACAACATTTGCCGCCCCGGAGATCGTCGTCGCGATTCGTTATCTTCAGGCGCAGGGCGAAAGCCATGCCCACCTTTTTCTTTATCGTGCAGACGGAACCTTCCTTCGCCAATTAACCAAAGAGAATTCCGGCCAGGACCTCGATCCAATCTTCGCGCCCGACGGCGAAACGATCGTGTTCACGCGGGAGCTCAGCGAGACGAAGTCTGAGTTTTGGAGCATCGAGCCAAAGGGCGCAGGCCTGAAGCGCCTTGACGCGGCCCCGGAATGGTATTCAGCCACGAAAAGTTTGAACTACTTTGCCTGGCCTGATGTCGGCTCGGGCGACGACGAAGGCGCCACGCCCTTCGGTCAGCGCAGTCCGCACTTCCGCGCGCCCGATGGTTCGGTAGAGCTGGTTCTGCGCGAAGTAAAAGAGGACGAAGCCGATCAGGAAAATGGGCCGGGCCACGGAAAGCATTATCTCCTGCGCGATTTGAAATCGGGAAAAGATATCGAGTTCGGCAAGCTGCCCGGCTTTGAAGGCGCGGTGGACCAACTCCAGTTGAAAGGGAAGGAGGACCGCTTTCTAATCGAGCCGCCGTTGCGTCTCGCTTTTTTTGGCGTTCATCTGAACAGCACCGACGGCGATACTGATTACGCCCTCGACCTGACGAACCGGCGCTTCGTCCGATTATCGCCGAATTGGGCGGCACCGCTTCCGTTACCGGGCGAGCCTGCGTTCCTGACCATGACCTATGTGCGGTATGTCCCGATTCCCGGCAGCAAGAAAACCGCGAACTCCAGCTTTTTGGAACGCTGGGACGCGAGCCTAAAAAGGGCGCGTTATGCTCGCGACGGGACCGCCGCGATTTGCTACGGAGCCTCCATCTATCGGCCGGGAAAAACTCCGGTCACCGTTGCCGTGCGCAAGGAACCCTGACTGACACGGGCCGGTTTCCTGCTGATCAGAAACACCAATGGAAAGGGCAATTCATCTTACCCGCGCCGGCCCGCGCTCCGGCCATCTCTCCGGGCCCGCCATGGTGCTTGCATTGGCGGCCGCGAAATTCGCTTTCCATCTTTTCACGACAGGCCGCTACGGAATCTTTCGCGACGAGTTGTATTATCTCGCCTGCTCGGAGCATCTCGACTTCGGTTACGTTGATCAGCCGCCGCTCATCGCCTTCATCACCTGGATCGCGCGTCATCTTTTCGGCGAATCGCTTCTCGGCTTACGGCTGCTGCCCGCGCTTGCTGGCGCGGTCACGGTCTGGCTGGCGGGAAAGCTGGCGCGCGAAATGGGCGGACGCGTTTTTGCCCAGACCCTGGCCGCTCTCGCGGTGATCGCGGCGCCGGTTTTCCTGTTGCTTCATCATTGGCTGACGATGAACGCCTTCGAGCCGCTGATCTGGCTCGGGTGCGCCTGGTGCATTGTCCGCGCGATCAATCGGGGCGAACCGCGCTATTGGCTTTGCTTCGGTCTGCTTCTCGGCCTCGGCCTGGAAAATAAATACACGACCGCATTTTTCGCTCTGGCGGTTTTCGGGGCGCTCCTGCTCACGCCGCAGCGGCGATTTCTTTCAAACGCTTGGATCTGGATCGGCGCTCTTTGCGCGCTCCTGATCTTTTTGCCGAATTTGATCTGGCTGGTCCGCCACGATTTCCCGTTCCTCGAATTAATGCACAATATCCGCGGCACCGGGCGCGATGTGGCGCGCGCTCCGGTCGCCTTCCTGGCCGATCAAGCGATGCTCCTGAATCCGATCTCGCTGCCGCTTTGGCTCGCCGGCCTGGGCTGGCTTTTTTTGAATCGGGAGGGGAACCGGTATCGCATTCTCGGTTGGATTTATCTGCTGATGCTGGTGGCGTTCATCGCGTTGAAAGGGAAAAACTATTATCTCTCCGCCGCGTATCCGATGCTTTTCGCCGCGGGCGCAGTCGCGTTTGAAAACATGACTCGCGAAAGGTGGCGTTGGAGCCGCGCTTTCTACGTTGGCGTGATTGTGGTGTCGGCTTGTTTTCTAGCGCCGACCGTTTCGCCCATTTTGCCGGTCGAGACTTACATCCGTTATCAAAAAGCAATCGGGCTCGAGCCTCCCAAGGCTGAAAATCAGCCGACGGGTCCGTTACCGCAATATTTCGCCGACGAGTTTGGCTGGGAGGAAATGACGAGAGAGGTCGCGCGCATCTTTAACGAGCTTCCGCCCGAGGAACGCGCCATGACCGCGATCTTCGCCAACAGTTACGGCCAGGCGGGCGCGATCGATTTCTTTGGGAAGAAATACGGATTGCCGAAAGCGATCAGCAACCATCAAAACTACTGGTATTGGGGTCCGCGCGATTACACTGGCGAAACGGTGATCGTGCTCGGCAGCGACGGCACGGGAGATCGCGAGCACTTTGCGAGCGTGGAGACCGTTGGACGCACCGGCCATCCCTACTCGCGCCGGGACGAGCACTTCGAAATCTTTTTGTGCCGCGGCTTAAACACGACGCTGCAAGAACTTTGGCCGAAAATGAAGAAGTGGAATTAGGTGGATCGAGCGGTCCGCCGCTCGATGACAACTGCGGGCGAAGCCGGGACGCAAAAACATCGAGCGACGGAGCGCTCGATCCACCATGTTAGCCTTCGATGGAAAGCACCACCGGCATTCTGCTCCGAAAGCGGAAGCTCAGCGATACGAGCCTGATTATCTCGTGGTGCACGGAGTCGTTAGGTTGCATCCAGACCGTCGCCAGAGGCGCGCGGCGCGCCAAAAGTCCCTTTGCTGGAAAGCTCGATCTGTTTTTTGAAGCGGAGATCCAGATCTCGCGCAGCAAGCGATCGAATCTTCACACCCTCACCGAGGTCGTGCTCAACAATCCGTTCGGCGGCATTCGCGAGAATTTCCGGCGGACTCAGGCCGCCTCGTATTTTGTCGAGCTGATCGAGATTTGCACCGAGTCCGATCATCATGAGCCGGAACTCTTCGCGCTCCTGCGCCGCGCCTTCACTTATCTGAACGCGAACGATCCGAACCTGCGCGCCGTCCTGCATTTCGAAACAGAGCTGGCGCGAATCGCCGGCGTTCACGATACGAAGATGCTCAAGAGCAATCCTGCTTTGGCCCTGGCCAATCTCTTTGGCCGGTTGCCTTCATCGCGCGCCGACCTTATGAAGGCTCTGGCTAAATCATCATGAAGCCGCTTCGTCTGGTTCTATTCGCCGTGGTCTGCTTCGGTGCGACCGCGCAGGCGAACGACACCTTCAAAATCGATCCGTCGCATTCGATGATCGTCTTCAAAGTCCGGCACATGCTCGGCACTGCGAAGGGCAACTTCACGAAATTCAGCGGGACAATCGACGTCGATCGCGAACACCCGGAACAGTCATCGGTCAACGTCACCATCCAGGCCGCCAGCATCGACACCGCGATCACAAAACGGGACGACCATTTGCGCGGCGAACTTTTTGACGTCGCCAAATATCCGGAGATCACGTTCAAGAGCCGGCGTGTGAAACAAACCGGCGCCAATAGCGGAGAGATCGCGGGCGACCTGACGATGCACGGCGTGACGCGCGCGATTACGTTAAATGTCCAGTTGCTGTCGAATTCCGAAGCGCTCGCCAAGAGTCCAACGAGTCGCTGGCGGGTTACGACCGCTCCAATCAAGCGAAGCCAGTTTGGATTGGTCTTCAGCAGAAGCGCCGAGACCGTGTCGATGATCAGCGACGACGTCTCGGTCGATATCGAAATCGAAGCGACCCGCGCGCGATAATTCTAACCGCCCGGCACGCGGCGTTTCGCCAGGAGGACGATCGCGATGATGGGCAGCGTCATGAGAAGCGACGCGAGGATCATAAGTCCGATCGCCTCCATTGACCTCGAAGCCGCGAGTAATTGTCCAGGCAACGCGAACCATGGCGGCGGTCTGATTCCGTTCGCGAAATTGCTGGAGGGACTCAGGCAATGGACCGACGTGGCCATGATCGTTAGCACGATGATCATCGCGAACTCGCGGGCGACGAATGGAAAAACCACGTGCCGATAAGTCGCGAACCAACCACATCCATCCAGTCGCGCCGAATCGTGCAGTTCGTTTGGAATTCGGCCCGCGGTCTGGGAAAAGAGCGCGACACCGAAGCCGGCGACCAACCAGTTACCGAACCAGATCGCGTACGCCGTTGAGTCAGTCTCGTTGCGCCCGAAAAGAAGCATCGCTGGTACGATCCAGAATTGTCCGGCGATCACGACCGTCGCGAGGACGCCGATAAGGCCACGATTGCTCCAGCGCCATCGCGCAAGGGCAAACGCCATCCAGGAATAAATCACGAACATGCCGGCGAGATTAACGGCTATGGCGATGAGGCTGGTCATGGATTGGCTTTCGGGCAAAGTGGAGCGAACGGTGAATTTGCCTATCATCTCGATGGCCCGACAATTCAAATCACGTCCGATCGCTGTTTAGATGAATACGCGTTTCGATTTCCAAATGACGGCGCTGATCCTGGCCTGGATCGGGACCGCCTGCTGGGCTGTCTGTTTCTGGTGGATGCATCGATTGTCCTCGCGCCAGGAAACCATGCTGAGGGAATTGCACGATGTGACCAAGCGGATCGAAAAACTTTCGAAGGCCGAGCACGACCTCATTCGCGAAGTGCATCCGAAAGTCGAGGAAATCAAGGAGTCGGTAAAAGATGTGGCCGTCGCGGTGGCCGCCGAAGATTCTTCCGGCAAGGCTGTGCGCCGATGAGACGGCGGTCCTCGACCGCCGCTGGGTAATCAGCCATGGAAATCGAGCCGCTCGGAGATTCCGCGCTGATCGTCCGTGTCGTCAATAACTTCGAGCACGGTCCGGACGCTGCCTTGAACGCGGTGCTCCGCGTCTTCCACTCTCTGGAAGCTGCGGCGATCCCGGGCGTGATCGAGTTGGCGCCGGCTTACAGCACGGTCGCGGTGTTCTACGATCCGGCACGGATCTCGAGAACCGAATTGAGTCCATCCCCGTTCGATTGCCTCACAGCGAAGATTGAAGGCGCGCTCCAGAATCAATCACGCGGCGCAGGCGAGGGGGCATCGTCGCGGGCCCTGGAAATTCCGGTCTGCTACGATCCGGAATTCGCATTCGATCTTGGTCACGTGGCTGTCCATGGCGGCTTGTCCGAAGCGGAGGTCGTTCGACGCCATGCCGGCGCGCGTTATCGCGTCAACTGTGTCGGATTCACTCCGGGCTTTCCATATCTGACCGGACTGCCGACCGAACTGGCGACACCTCGCCGCGCTACGCCGCGCACGGAAATTCCGGCGGGTTCGGTGGCGATTGGCGGCGCGCAGACCGGGATCTATCCGAGCAAATCTCCGGGCGGTTGGAATGTAATCGGTCGCACACCGCTGCGTTTGTTCGACGTCAAACACGAGCCGCCTGCAATGTTTCAAGCCGGCGATCGCATCACGTTGCGCCAAATCTCTCGCGAAGAATTCGACTCGCTTCGCCAATGAACGCCACCGTCGCATCGGCGGGATTTCTGACTTCGGTCCAGGATTTGGGCCGCACAGGTTTTCGGCAATCCGGTGTTTCTTCTGGTGGCGCGCTCGATGCGCATGCCATGCGCGTGGCGAATGCGCTGGTTGGCAACGATGACAATGCCGCGGGGCTCGAAGCGACTTTGGGCAAGTTGCGCTTGCGGTTTGACGATCAACGCATTGTGGCCTGGTGCGGCGGCCCGTTCACGGTGAGGATCGGAGATGAAAATTTGCCGCCGGGTCACGCCGGGCTCATCGGTGCCGGCGAAGAGTTGGTGATGGCCGCGCCAAATGAAGGCAGCCGCGGTTGGCTCGCGATTTCTGGCGGGATCGATGTGCCGCTCGTTCTCAGAAGTCGTTCCACGGATCTGCGAGGAAACTTCGGCGGGCATGACGGGCGAACGCTTCGCGATGGTGATGTGCTTCCTCTGGGAAAGCACGGCGATTTGGAAATCGCCGCTCCTTGGATCTCCGAGTGGAGCGCGCCGGCGCCGTGGGCCGTGACCGCCCCCCGCGACCGCTTTCTACGAATTGTGAGAGGCGCGAACTGGGATCGTTTCACTCCTGAAGCACAGATTTCGTTGGTTACGGCGTCGTTTACCGTCACGCCAGATTCGGATCGCATGGGCGCTCGGCTCGATGGCCCGAATCTCGACGGCAACGAGGCCGGCGATCTTCTTTCAGAAGCTGTCGCGCCCGGCACGCTACAGGTTCCGCCCAGCGGCCAGCCGATTCTTTTGCTCGGCGATTGCCAAACGATCGGCGGTTATCCCCAAATCGCGCACGTGATCACGGTGGACCTTCCGATCGCGGCGCAACTTTGGCCCGGCGATCACGTTCGTTTTCACGAAGTCACGCTGGCTGAGGCGCAGCAACTGTTTCTCGAGCGCGAAAACGATTTCGCCCGCTTCCGCGTCGGGCTCGATCTCCATAGATCATGAACCTCGTCGTCGATCTGAACTCCGATCTCGGCGAAGGCGCCGGACACGACGAAGAAATTCTGGACCTCGTCAGCTCGGCCAACATTGCGTGTGGATTTCATGCCGGCGACCCGGCTTCGATTTACGCTTCGATCCAGGCCGCGCACGATCGCGGCGTGGCGGTCGGCGCGCATCCGGGTTTTGCCGATCGCGAAAACTTCGGCCGAAACGAAATGACGCTGGAACCGGCGGAGCTGTATTCGCTCGTCGCCTACCAGATCGGTGCATTTCAGGCGCTCGCCCGCGCGGCCGGCGCGGAAATGAATCACGTGAAACCGCACGGCGCTCTCTACAATATGGCGGCACGCGACCGGCCGCTCGCTGATCTGATCGCGCGCGCTGTCCTGGCGATTGATCCGAATCTTATCCTCTTCGCGCCCTCGGCGAGCGAGCTCGATCTGGCCGCGACCGAGTATGGATTGCAAACGGCGTCGGAAGTTTTCGCCGACCGGAATTACCTCGCGGACGGCTCGCTCGTGCCTCGCTCCCGCTCGGACGCTTTCGTCCACGATCCGATTGAAGCCGCCGATCGGGTGATCCGCATTTTGGACGAAGGAAAAGTGCGCGCGGTGGACGGCGTCGATGTGAATATTTTGGCAACGACGGTTTGCGTCCACGGCGACAACCCGCAGGCCGTCGCGTTCGTCCGGAAATTGCGTGAGCGCCTCGAGCTAGAAGATGTCGTGATCGCCGCACCGGCGCGGCAACCCCTGTAGCCACGGCCCTGCGGGCCGTCAGCAGAGCCTTAATGTTGGCGTGGAAAAGGACGGCCCACAGGGCCGGGGCTACAACTACGCTCGACAGAGTCTCGCCCTACTAATTTAATCTTTGCGCGATGGAGGCATCCGACCAACCGCAGCCGGAAGATAAGAAATTAGTCCGCGGTCTTGGACCACTCGACGCGACCATGATCGTCGTCGGCTCGATGATCGGCTCCGGCATCTTCATCACGTCGGCGGAATCGGCACGGCTAACCGGCGCGCCGGGATGGGTGATCCTTGCCTGGGCCGTAGCGGGCCTGATGACAATCACCGGCGCGCTCTGTTGTTCCGAACTGGCGGCGATGATGCCGCGCGCTGGCGGCGTGTATGTTTTCCTTCGCGAAGCTTACGGTCCTTCCATCGGGTTTCTTTTCGGCTGGGCATTGTTCCTTGTGATCCAAACCGGAACAATCGCGGCGGTCGCGGTTGCGTTCGCGAAATTCACAGGAGTATTCGCGCCGGCGATCGCCACCGATCATTATCTCGTCAGGCCGATCCACCTTTTTGGCGGCTACGCCATCAGTCTTTCGACTGAACAACTCGTCGCCATCGCGTTAATCCTGCTGCTCACCTGGACGAACACCCGAGGCCTGGAGACCGGCAAATTTGTCCAGAACACATTCACTTTCGCGAAAACCGCCGCGCTGCTGGCGCTGATCGTGATCGGGCTGTCGTTAGGCTGGAAAGCCGAGAGCGCGGCGCGCGCCTCGGCCTGGTGGGATTCGTGGAAGAACGGCTGGAGTCCGCAGACGGCGCAATCCGGCTTCACCGCGGTGGGCGCGCTCGCGCTGGTATTGCTCTTTGGCAAAGCGATGGTCGGTCCGCTCTTCGCGCAAACGGCATGGACGAACGTCACCTTTATCGGAAGCGAAGTGCGCGATCCGGGCCGCAATCTTTCGCGCGCGCTGTTGTCCGGTTGCGCCCTGGTCGTCGTTCTTTATCTCCTCGCGAACCTCGCTTACGTCGCGGTCCTGCCGCTGACCGAGATCCAGCATGCCCCGCAGAATCGGGTCGCGGTCGCAGCGATGAACTCCGTCTTTGGCCATCCCGGCGCGCTTGCCATGGCCGCTGCGATCATGATTTCCACCTTCGGTTGCAACAACGGTCTCATCCTCGCCGGCGCGCGCGTCTATTACGCAATGGCGCGGGACCATTTGTTTTTCCGGCGCGTCGCCACTCTTAACCCGCGAAATGTTCCGGCCGCCGCGCTGGTCGCGCAGGCGATCTGGACTGCGTTTCTCACCCTCCCGCGCACCGTCACGACGGACCCCGCGTCCGGCGCCGTCAGTTACGGAAACGTTTACACCCAACTGCTCGAATACATCGTCTCAGCCGACCTCGTCTTTTACATTCTGCTCGCCGTGGCCGTCATTGTTCTTCGCAAAAAAAGGCCGGCGGCGGAACGTCCCTATCGGACCTGGGGATATCCGATTGTTCCGATCATCTCGGTCGCGCTCGCCGCGTTCCTGATCGTGGATCTGGCGTACCTCGCGCCCACCACTTCTGGCATCGGCTATCTCCTCGTGCTCACCGGAATTCCCGTTTATTTTGTCTGGCGACGCGGATTCACCGCCGACACCAGCGCATGAGAATCAGAAAATTCACGATCGCGACGTACCTACGCGCGAATCGCTAAACAGCCTTAAGCGGACGTTTTTGCCCGCGCCGCTCTAGTGCGCGTACATCGAGCTCTGCTCGCGGGTGCGAGTGGTGGTCGTCGTCTCCGTGGTTGCAGCGCATCCACCGAGCATGATTGCGACAAGACCGAAGAAAGTGAGAGCGATAAGTTTGTTTTTCATTGCAAACAATTCGGATCGCGGCGGACCGGCGGATGGATCGAATTTTCGACCCGGTATTATTTTGAAATTACCGCGTGCCGTTCCGTGACGGATTCGGCATTCTCGCGCGCGAAGTGTTAAGTCCGGGAGTTTCTGGACTTGGCCGCCAGAATAACGTCACGGCCGACGAGATAAAGAAGGACGCACAGGATCGCGAAGGGGATCAGCGCCAGAAAGTCGGAGTAAGGGCCTTGGAAAAATGGATTGCTGGCGGTCGACCAGTCTTCGACGCGTTTGCTGAATCCGACGAGACTGGGGACGCCGGCCATGAACGCGATCACGATGCCGGCAAGCGCGCCGCCGGCGATGTAACCCGAGGCGAGCAAGACGCCGGGACTCTTGTCTCCTTCAGCGACCAACTCTGTTTCGCTCAACTGATGATCCCGGAATTTCTTTCGGCGCAACCACCGATCGACTCCCCATCTGATCATTCCGCCAATGAAGATAGGACTCGAGGAGGAGAGTGGAAGATAAACGCCGACGGCAAACGCGAGCGACGGAATGCCGCTCATCTCGAGGACGATGGCGATCATCACGCCGAGGAGCACGAGCGCCCACGGCAATTTGTGGCTGAGGATTCCCTTGATGATGTACGACATCAGGGTGGCCTTGGGCGCGTCGAATTTTACCACCGCGGTGCCATCGGGCCGCGTCTTGTGGGTGCCGTTAATGCCGGGGTCGGCGAGGTAAACGGGCGCGCCGCTGTCATCCACGAGGAACCGCTGGGCCGGGCCGCCCGCTGGATCGGTATGCTGCCAGATGCGATACGCCTTATCATCCTGCGCCGCTTGCGGGCCTTTTAATTTTTCGGTGCCGCCAAGCTCCTCGGCGGGCGCGCGCAAGGCAGCGGTCGCCGGTTCCATCGCCGAGACCGGGACGTAAACGGTGGAAGCGTCATTGAGCTTCAACAAAATCGGGCCGAGCACGAGCGCGGAGGCGAGCGCGCCGGCCAGGATGGCGATCTGCTGGAATTTCGGGGTCGAGCCGACAATGAACCCGGTCTTCAAATCCTGCGAAGTCGTTCCGCCGTTCGACGCCGCGATACAGACGATGCCACCGATCGAAAGCGCGGTGACGAAATAATGCGGCCCGGTCCAACCGACGAGAAGAAAGACGAGACACGTCAGAAGCAAAGTGGCGACGGTCATGCCGGAAATCGGGTTGGAAGATGAACCGATCTCGCCGGTGAGCCGTGAAGAGACCGTGACGAAAAGAAAACCGAACGCGACGATGAGGAGCGCGCCGAGCAGGTTCCATTGCAGATGCAGTTGCGGCGCGATGATCATGATGATCAGCAGAAAAACCACGCCGCCGATAACAAACTTCATCGACAAATCCTGATCGGTCCGCGGCGTAGCGCCCATGCGCCCATGCGTTCCGCGCAAGTCCGCGAGACCACCTTTGAGTCCGTGCAAAATTGTCGGGAGCGACCGGATCAGGCTAATGATGCCACCCGCGGCCACCGCGCCCGCGCCAATGTAAAGGACGTAGGCGCCGCGAATCGCGTTCGGCGTCATTTCACTGATCGGAATGGTTCCCGGAGCCAGCACGGTGGTGGCGTGTTCGCCGAAAAACTTGATGGCGGGAATCAAGACCAGATACGCGAGCACGCCGCCTGCGCACATGATCGAGGCGATGCGCGGACCAATGATGTAGCCGACGCCGAGCAACGCCGGATTGATTTCGGCCGCAATCGAGCCGGCCTTGAATGGCGCCGCGAAAACTTTCTCGGGCGTGTCCTTCCAGGTCTTGAAGGCGCCCATCGCAGCCTGATAAAGGAAACCGACGCCGAAACCGGTAAAGATCGTTTTGCCGCCGCTCGCGGTTTCCGGATGCTCGACGACGTTGCCTTGCTCATCGACGATCGGTTCTTTCGCCGCGGCCGCTTTTAAGACTTCCGCGCACGCTGTGCCCTCGGGATATTTCAAGAGGCCGTGCTGATCGACAATGAGCGCGCGACGCAGCGGGATCATCATGAGAATGCCGAGCAATCCTCCGAGGACCGCTACGAGCATGACGCGCGTGATCTCGAGGTCGAAACCGAGGATCATGATCGCGGGCATCGTTACGCCGAGGCCGAACGCGATCGATTCGCCGGCGGAACCGGCGGTCTGGACGATGTTGTTTTCGAGAATTGTGGCGTCGCGTACCCCAAACTTCGAGATGAGCCGGAAAATCGTGATGGAAAGGACGGCGACCGGGATGGAGGCACTGACGGTCAATCCGACTTTCAGAACGAGATAAAGTGAAGACGCGCCGAAAACAATCCCGAGCAGCGTGCCGATGATGAGCGGCAGGATGGTGAGCTCGCGCATGCTCACGTGCGCGGGGACGTAGGGCTTGAAAGAGGCGAGGAAGGGGTTTTCCGGTTTGGCCCCGACGATGTCGGGCATTTCGTTAGGCGGATTTCGTGGGTCGATGGTCGGCATCATTTATGAATTCGGCTGGCGATTGATGATTGCGCTTCCGGAGCAGAGCGATTCCACGCGGGTAATGCAACTGCAAACGCGGCGGAGCAGGGAGTTGCGATTTTTTGGCATTCCTGACAATCTTCGCTTCCGTGACCGCACCTGGCCTGGCCAATGAATGACGATTCCAAACAGTGGAGCAAGCTTCTCCAATCGATCGCCAATGGCGTGGTCATTCCGATTGTGGGGCGCGATCTGCTGCGGATCGAAATCGATGGGCGCCAGCAATTGCTCTATGAATATCTCGCGGCGAAACTCGCGGCCGAACTCGCGGGACAGATCGCGCCTGGGCCAAAGCTAGGCGGCGTCGCTGACCTACTCAAGGTGCTCAATCCGACGACGTACGCTTTTCTGAAGAAGCGCGCGGATACGATGCCAGGCCTGTCGATTCATGTTGAGAGGGTGGGGAGGGACGGCAGGATCGAGCTGAGAGCTTCCGGGTCCATATCCAGTGGGGAGCGGAAAGGAGATACCCTCTTTTCCCTGGCGGAATCGGTGCAGCTCCAGAAAACCGCGGCCGGTCTCCGAGCCGAAGTGCTTAAAATTCGCCGGTTGCCGAATGAGCCATGAAAGGAAGTGTTTTAGGAGCTGCCTGGTTAGTCGTGTCGCTCTCCCTCGGTTGGCCCGCGAGCGCACGCGCTGAAGAACAAACGGAAGTTCTTGGAGCTAGCCCGACCGGCGCGTTGCGGATCGAATCCAGATTTCCCGGCTCGGCTACCGGCGAGACGGCGGACATCTGGTTAGTCTCGACCAAGGACCCGGCTCAACGTGCGAAACTACCGAAGCAGTCCGCTGACTCGCCGACCGACGACGAGTTTCATTTCGCGCCTAACGAGGAATGGCTATTTGGAACACGCCACGTCGGCTCCGGGCTCCGCTACGGCAACATTTACCACGTTCTTAAGCCGCTCCGGATCGAGGTTGTCGGAGAACAAGGTTTGTTCAACGACCTGGTCTGGGAGAATGCCGTGAAGCTTGGAGCTTTGAAGAAGGACTACTCGGCTGCCGGTGTCTATGCGATGACTGCTTTCGGTAACTGGAGCCTCGACTCCAGTCGCCTCCTGATCCGGCTTTGTGGAGGCGAGAAAAAGGGAAGCCTGCTTTGCGGCTTCCTTTACTTCAACACTCGCACCAATAAATACGAAGTAACCGATTACTCGCGGAAACTGACCAAGGCCGGCCGCGAGCCATTGGCTTGTGCCGAACCCATCGATCCCCTGCCATCTGAAGCTGAGTTGAAGCAACGGTTCGATACTTTGGATCGGGAGTTAAACAAGAAGTACGCCGAGGTCCTCGCGAAGGCAGACAAGGACCGGGCCGCACTCATTCGCGAAGGTCAGCGCAAATGGCTGAAGGATCGCGACGCCGGCGAAAAAGTTTACCTGGCGTCCATTCCCTCCGCGGAAAAGACAGTTCGCCGGTTCCAGTATCTCGGCGATGTCACCGCTGTGCGCATCGAGTTGCCCGTCGAAGAGTGGGAGTAGCCGCGCTTCGATCTTCTTAGCGCCGACGAGATAATGAAAGTCGCATCCAATTCCGACACCCTTTGCACGAGGTGCAGCCAGCGGCCGGAGAACATCGGCGGCGGCGGTAATCCGCTTGGCTTGATCAGCCGGCGGGATTTCTTTTGGCGAAGCGCCTCGACCATCACTCCCGCAACTGGCGCGCAGGGCGCGAGGCTAACTCTTCTTGTTCTCTAGCTCTTTAAGCCGCGCTTTCAACGCCTTTATCAGCGCGGCTTGCTTCTCGTTTCTTTCTTTCAGCTCGGCAACCGATTCACGGGGCCCCGCCCCAGGAATGCTGTTTTGCGCCATGTCGGGGCCTGCCGCGGGCGGCTCTGGTAAATCGGAATCTCCGGGGTAAGGCCCAAACTTGCGTGATTCTCCAGGCGCGAGAGAATCCAGGCGCGTCCGGAGGACATTTAGCGTCTGCTCCTGGGTGAAAACTGCGCGCGAGAGATCTTGTTGTTGCAGGGTCATTCGTACCGGGGCAGGGCTGTTCTTAGGGTTGGCGCATCCGATAAGGAGAAGTTGGGCGCAAAGTCCCGCTCCAAAAATCTTGTTCCGTAGTGTCCTAACGTTCTGTGTCATGTTTAACATCCTTATCTTCGATTCTGCGTCCCAACAAATAGCCAGCCACGGTTCCAAGGAGACCAATGACCGGCGTAATCTGAGTGTCGCTGTACCCCGCCACAACCAGGAAGACGGCCGCAAAGATAATAATGAGGATTCCAAAAGTCCGCAGGATCTGTTCGGCGCGCTTGTTTTTCCAGATCAAGAAAGCAACCAGGACAAATGAGAGAAGAGCAAAAGTCCCGATGCCGAGGCTCAACTTACAGACGAGCTCCGGCGTCCATGCCGAAGGGTGAGAGCTAGATTTGGTCTCTATCGCCGGCGTGTTTTTGACTTCCGTAGCGGCATCATTAAGCTGCTGTTCAGCTGCCTGAACGTCTTTTTCCGCCTGGGTCACCCTATTCCTTGGTTGGGCTAGCGGCGGGCGTAACTCTGTTTGCCTGCTCCAGCTCCTTGATGCGTGCCCGTAAGGCTTTGATCAGCCTCTCCTGTTGCTCGATGATTGCGAGTAACTGTTTTGTAGGATCGGATTGTGATGGCGTTTGTTTCTCGACCGGCCCAGTCCCCTCGCGACCAGCATCGGGCATCAATCCGTGAATAGGTTTTCGTGGTGTGCTGCTCGGGCTATTGAACTTCTGCTGGGCAGCGACGAAATCCGTCGACGCCACGAGGGTGGCGACGACAGTAATTACCAGGGTGGGGAAAAAGCGCACAGGGGTGAACGCGATAATAGGGAGATTTGATCGGCCGTGGCAAGAACTTTCGTATTTCCGGCGCTGACTGGCCTTGGTAGAGAAGCATGGCTGCGGGCGCGATGGAAACGCGCCCTTAACCGGAACTCTGCCGGGTCATTGGAAACACGAGCGGGGTTTCCCCGAGAAAACCAATTTCTCCGAATGTCTCAGTGAGATCGTGGCACTGCCTGCAGCTCCCATCGATATTCCGTCTACTTTGGCTTCTCGGGATAATCGACGCTCATCGAGCGGAGTGACTTCACCGCTTCCTCCAGCGCGCCCTTGTGCTTCGCATAGGTCGACTTCTCGTCGGATGTGAGAACAATGTAAGCGACGGCCTTCGGCAGTTGCACATAGGCTACTCGTTCGAAGCGCTTGTATTCTTTCGTCGGCGGATACTCATTGATGAGGTAAGCTTGGCCGCCCGCCGTTTTGCCCGACGCCACCCGTTCCATTTTGAACCCAGGCCGCTTCTTCTTCATGTCCTCGATCGCCTCCTTGGCAAACGCTTCGGCATCCTCGTAATTCGTGCTGGCGATCTTGGCGTACATCAATGGGTCGGCGGTCTTCCAGGTAGCGCCTTCCGGATAAAGGACGCACGGGAGTCCGTCCGCCGAGCCGGCGGTAGGATCGAGCTTCCAACCCTTCGGCGCGCTGAGATTGAACGCCCCCTTCGGTCCGTAAACAATCCCGCCCGCCGACGGCTGCGCGAACGCTTTTATCCCTGTCGTCAGGAGAATGAGAAGGACCAAAAGCGTCAGTTTTGTTTTCATAAGTGAATCTCCACCGGGTTTGGGATTGACGGCAATAATCGGCCTCTCCTATCCTGTGACCACGCGCTTGGTTGGCGTACCTCCTCTGATCTCGGTGATAGACCTAAAAATTTACGCCTTTAAAGACGAACATACGCCTAATTCTCGTTAGGCCCAACATTCGACGTCACATATATGAAAACGACATATCCCATGCTGCTGCTTTTGCTCACATTGGCGACAAGCGCCTGCGGCCAGAAGAGGCCGACGGAGGACGAACTGCGACTCTGGTTCCACGCCAGCATGGATCTTCAGTCAAACTACCTGATGCGTATGCTAAGCTTTTCAAAGACTAATGGGATAGACGGAGCACCCAACGTTTATCACGTTGAATGGACTGCCAAAGCAGATTTCCTTGCCGATTGCATGTGGGGCGATCCCCCATCCGGGCAAAGGCCATTCCTCGTTACGCGGGGAATAGCAGATCCAAACACGCTCGCTGGTTTTTCGGACAGTTTCGGCAAGGTTGCGGCACACAAGGGAGACACAATCTCGATGTCAGGCGAAATGATTTTGGAGAACACAGAAAAGGGTTGGCGAATTACGACGATTCGGGTCAATCACACAGAACGGGCAAAACCAGAAACCTTCAACTAGGGAGCCTAACCATGCGATGCAGCGAACGTCTGGTAGCCTCGGCTCCTCACTTTCCATGAAATTCGACCCTCAACCCGCGGCCCGCGCTACCCCACCAGCCGTCGCTGATCTTGTTCTCGTTAGACTTCCGGGCACACGCATATGAAATTCCACCCAACTATCGCAGCCCTATTCACGGCCCTTCTCGTTCAAGCGTGCGATCAGAAGTCGGACTCTTCCGTGACGCAAGCGAACAAGGCTTCGCCATCACCCACTCGGACGGATCCCGGAGCAGCTGCTCTCAGCCGCGCGGAAGAGGAATGGGGAAAGAGTTGGATTCAGCAAGACGATAAGTGGATCACACAGGCCAGGGACATTCCTTTTTTATTCCAGATCAAGGGAAGAAAATCGAAAGTCGACGCGAAGCCGCTATCGGAGGCGGATCGTTTGAATGGAGTTGAGTGGGTTGGGACTGTCAGTTTCTCCTCAGCGGCGGAGCGGGAATTCTGGTTTGAAGCGGACCCAGGTTATACAAGTGCTCCGCGCGTCAAAGGATGGAACGACTGGGAAACCAGCCATCAACCGATCGCTTCCTATGAGCTAAGAAGGAAGAATAGGCAATGGATATTTAGCTCCAACGAAGCAATGATCCCTCACGGGCCGATAGCTCGACAGTATATTCCCGTTATACGCCCCAAAGTCTCGCCATTGCCGAAATGAGAGGTCTAACCAAACGGTGCAGCGAACGGCTGGAAGGCTCCGTTCCTGAGTTTCCATGAAACTCCTCCCTCAGCCTGGGGCCACGCGCCACCCCGTCAGCCGTCGCTGATCTTGTTCTCGTTAGACCCAAAAACATCCAACCCATGAACCTACAGCTTAAACTTGTTTTCATCGCCACAATCCTTGCGGGGACTTGGTTGACGGCCGGCTGTTCCAAATCGTCGAAAGATTCGTTGATTGGCAAATGGACCAAAGTGACAGCCACGCGGGACGACCAACGACCCGGAGTGGCCAACACGGCCCAAGGCTCCTCCATCGAGTTTGTCGAAGGCGGTACGTTCATTCTGGGCGGGAATCAGAGCACCACATACAAGGTTCTCGCGAAGGATAGAATTTCGATCGGAGGATATGGCGGTGTGGGCATTCTTTACGAGTTCGCAGTAGACGGCGATCAACTTACTCTCAAAGAAGAAGTTCACGGCACGCCTGTCGTTTGGGTCTACAAGCGTGTGGGACTCAACCCGTCAAATGGAGACAGTGCTGCGGCACGGGCTCGGGGAGAGAACGACCCATTCAGTGGCCCTCGCCGTACCAACCCAATAAACGGTATGTGGTCCAAGGAGACTGGCCCGGTGGACGTGTCGCGGCCGGGATTGGCAAGCGTGCCACAGCGAGCTATGACGTTCTTTGGTACGGACGGCGCGATTACAGGAACGGATGCGAAATATGCGGTGATTGACGATAGACGAATGGTCATCGAGGACCGAGGCAAGCGCGTCTTTTATACATCTACTCGAGATGGGGACAAACTAAGTTTCAGCGAAGAGGGGACATCCTTCACGTGGTTGTTTATAAACCCTTAGAACACTCAATCGACGCTCGATGGGTCTAACCATGCGATGCAGCGGCATTAATATACTTGACACACCACGCGCGAGATAGTATTCTCGCCGCATGAACAAAGAAAACGGGCTTCCAGAAACGCTGATTGAAGCGGTTAAATATTTTGCGGATGAACAGCATTCCCATGATTTCATGACGAGCCTTCGCTGGCCCGATGGCGTTGTGAAATGTCCTCGCTGTCAGTCCAAGAAAGTCACGTTTATTTCCACCCGTAAGATTTGGAAGTGCAGCGATTGCACCACCAAGAAACAGTTCTCTTTGAAGGTTGGAACCGTGATGGAAGACAGCCCTATCAAGCTCGACAAATGGCTGTGCGCTTTCTGGTTGATCGCTAACGCCAAGAACGGCATTAGCTCTTACGAACTGCACCGCTCTCTTGGCGTAACTCAAAAGACTGGTTGGTTTTTGCTGCATCGCATTCGCCTTGCGATGCAAAGAGGAATCAACGGTGGCAAGTTGCGCGGAATTGTTGAGGCCGACGAAACCTACATTGGTGCTAAAGCGCGCTATATGCACAAGAATCGCAGAACGAAGGTTGGCGATGCTGGAATAGCTAAGACAGCGGTGCAGGGCATTCTTGAGCGCACGAAGGGCAACAAGCCGTCTCGCGTGGTTCTGAAAGTGGTTAAGACAACGCGACGGCCTGAGCTTTGCGGCAACGTCCGCGAATATGTCTTGAAAGGTTCGACCGTTTGCACAGATGCGCTCATGTCCTACGACGCTCTTTCGAAGGATTACGACCGCCAGATTATTGACCATCTGGAGTGCTACGCGAAGGGCTTCATTCACACAAACGGGTTGGAAAACTTCTGGTCGCTCCTCAAGAGGTGCCTCAAAGGAACATACGTAAGTGTTGAGCCCTTTCATTTGTTCCGGTATTGCGACGAGCAAGCGTTCCGATTCAACGAGCGCAAAAATGAGGATGGCGACCAAGGCCGATTCCTCTCGGCGGTTGGCGGCATGTTTGGGAAAAGCCTCAAATACATGAAGCTCATTGGACAAGAGGAGCAGGCGCTTGCCTGACTTCCAGACCGGATGTAGTTTTCGCGGTGACTGAACCGAAACCGGCGAAACGCTCGAAGGCATTTGAGCAATTCCGCGATTTTACGAAACGGGTCATCGCTGTTCCGAAACGCGAAATTGATCGCCGCGAGGGCGAATATAAAATCGAGCGAGCCGAACATAAACGAGTAAAGCGGCAACCGTTCAAGTAGTGGGTTCGGGTGGGGGTGTTGACGAAGCGAGAGCGGTTGGTTTCTGTTGGGCTTCCACTTGTTGCTGCTTGGCAGCGTTGGCTCGCGCAATCTCAGCCACATACTTTTCTAATCCTTTTTTGGCTCGCTGAAACGCACTTGATTCTCCTTTTTGGAGGCCCTTGTAGTATGCCTCTAATTTTTTCGTCTCAAGAATCGGCGGGAGGTATGTAAGCGTGCCGATTTGGGGTCCGATCATGAACATATCGGTTTGTTTGCCAACTCCAGGCGCGACTTCAGCCCGTTTTTTTGCAACGAAAGCAAGCATCAAAGTTTCAATGAATGGTAGTTGGCGGTGATGGCCCGCTGCCATGAACTGCGTGTTCGCGTGTCTTGCGCCACTTCCTATGCACGCAAAACCAACGGAATCGGCGGAATCGCAATCCGCTCCGTAAAGGCGATAGATATGCACACCCGTATCGTCCACTCCGGCAACAATGATTGCTGCATCCGGCATTTGGAAATCCGCGATTTGGTTTGATACATTTCGGATAAAGTATTCCGACATCTCACCTTGCTTTGAAATGAAACTATCAATGTCTAATCCGAACGGACTCAGAATCGTATTGGTGATTCGCGTGCGCCTATCCTTGTTGTAAATCTCAACATACAAATCGGCGACATCCTTTACGTCCATCCACTTGTCTGGGGCTGCCTCAAGCCGCTTCCCAACCGCGACCTTAAGCGCAGTCATCATCTCAGCTTGAAATCCGGCATCGCCAGCGGTCATCACCGCAATTGAGCTGGTCATAGGAATTATTTTGCCAACTGCCACGTTCGGGCCTTCCGTTGGCTCGAATTGAATATCCCCCGCCGTTTTCATCCTGTCGGCGATCAGAATTGCTGTGTTAGAATCACATATTGCCGCTATACAGACAGTCATGGGTTCGTCCTCCTTTGGGGGGTTGATGCGTCGTCTGGGCCAGTCCCAGCTTTCCCATGATACCCGGCGTGCCGGGTGAGGCAAGTATGTTAATGCCGATGCAGCGAACGGCTGGCAGCCTCCGCATTTCACTTCCCATGAAATTCCACCCTCAACCCGCAGCCACGCGCCACCCGCCAGCCGTCGCTGATCTTGTGTCGCGTTAAATGCCCACGCTCACCACGTTTCGCTTGCTCGTCGTTCACCTACTGGGGCTTTTGAGTGGCCTTTACCTAGCTGCGGGAATCGCTCGCGCCGTTGCATGGCTCTGGCCAGAAGCTCGGCTTCCTGCTTTCATCATCGTGTCATTATTCTTCGCGTGTGGCGAAGTCTCCATGACGATTCGGGAAATCCGCAAAGGACCATCATCGACGGGCCTCATCATCTTGGATTGTATGCCTTTTCTGCTGTTGGGTGGTGGGGTAAGTTTGTTCCTGGGTCGGCTCGCAGGCGACTGGTTTGGCTCAGACGGGGGCGGTCTTATCGTTTTCTATGGGGTATACTTTTGTATTCTCGTCGTCATTTCCGCAGTTAAACAGATGGTGCAGGATCGCAATCTGCAGGAGGATCTAGTGCATCCGCGCATGAGCCACGTCGAAGAAGACGCTCGCCAGCATCGGAAGTACATGCACCCCTACACCTAACCAGACAGCTGGTGTGAGAGTCATTGAAAGGAGGGACACGTATGAGAAAAACACAGCCTCTTGTTACAGCAACCTTTTTGTTGCTATGGTCCTCTCGTGTAATCGCGCAAGATAGCGTGCCCGATAGTGGAGTCATCGTTGAACAGGCGCCTTGTGCTCCTAATTCGGTCGCCTATGAACAGTTCCTTGAAAGGTTTAAGGAGAGGCAGACCCAAGAGGTTGAGGCGGCAAAACGTGAAGGCATCACCATCGAGCCAGACGCGAGGCTCATATCCCGGCTCCCGTCGAAGGATGAGTATGAGCGGAGACGAGCTTACACGGGCTTCGAGTGCCAGCGGATCAAATACCTGAGCGATGGGTTGAAGGTGGTCGCCTATATCTGGAAACCGACGAAAACGACTGGCAAGAAATTGCCGCTCATCATCTACAATCGCGGCGGTAATCGTGAGTTCGCAAAACTCATGCCGTGGATGCACTACGGTTTCTATGACTTTGTCTCGAATGGTTTTGTCGTCATCGGATCGCAGTATCGGGGTAACGACGGGGGCGAAGGGCACGAGGAGTTTGGCGGCGCTGATGTCCATGACGTGCTGAACCTGATTCCACTGGCGAGATCGCTTGGCTACGTAGATATGAGCAACGTCTTCATGTTCGGAGAGTCGCGCGGCGGGATGATGGCTTACCTGGCGCTCACAAATAACATCCCTGTGAATGCTGTGGCGACGATCGGCGGCGCGGTGGATCTAATAACAGGGGGCAAGGAACGCTCACGAATGATCACCAATTATCAAGAATTGATTCCCGATTTTAGCAAGCGCAGTGAAGAATCCCTGCGCGAGCGCTCGGTGGTCTATTGGCCGGAAAAGATAAATACTCCGCTGTTGATGATCCAGGGGAATGCGGATTGGCGAGGGAATCCGACTCAGGCGTTGACTCTGGCGCAAAAACTACAGGGGCTCGGCAAGACTTATGAGCTAATCGTTTATTCCGGAGACAATCATGGTGTCGCATACAACCGTGACGATGCCAATCGGCGGATAATGGAATGGTTCAAAAGATACATGAAATGAATTTCCGGGCCGCCTATCTCGCTTTGGTCGCGCAGGCCCGATTTTCATTAGGGCTCATCAAAAGCTATTTATGAAACGGTATCCCAAACTAACTTGGGTAGTGCTGCTAACTATCGCCTGTTCTGCCGCAGCAAACGCAGAAGGTCTTAAAGGTAGGATCGTCGGTTACGGAACTTACACAGTGACCAACAACTTCAGAGTAATCGAGACTCCCAGCTCGAGCGCAGGCGTGGCCCGTGCATTTATGGATCCACCCACCTTTACCTCGGTGACCGATCGTATTCGAGCGAAGGTCGGAGTCAGATTCGGGATTGTATTTGAACTGACGAACTTGCCGAAAATTCAAAACGCCACCGTCGGTATTGTGCTCGTTAGGAAACATCCACCGTGGCGCAGCCCGGACGGAGCGACTTCGACCCACCTTGAGCGATCGGTTAGAATGCTAGTGAGGGGTCAGGATCGGATCGTCTCGTGGACCGGTATTGGCTTCGACCACGACTATGAAGTGGTTCCTGGAATCTGGACATTCGAAGTCAGGTCCTATAGCAGACTGTTGTGTAAGAAGGATTTTACCGTCGTTCGCAATTAATCTCCCCGGCTTGCCAGTCCGCTGTTTTTCATTAGGCGTTGGCAGCGCGAGATGGAATCACGGCTAATGAAAATATGAAATACATGGTCGTCGAGACCTTCGCTCCGGGATGCAAAGCGGATGTGTATGACCGCTTTCGGGAGAAAGGAAGAATGCTTCCCGACGGTCTGTCATACATCGATAGTTGGCTGGAGAAAGACGGGGACACCCTGTTACCAGCTTATGGAGACCGATTCCCCACAGCTTTTCGATGAATGGATTGAGCAATGGAAGGATATCGTTTCCTTCAAAGTCATCGAGCTCGAAGAAAAATAGGAAGTAGGAATTAGATGTCCCGCGCGTGGCTGGCAGTGCGAAGCCTTTTCTGGACGATCGTTTTCCCGGGCGTTTTCGCGGGGTACCTGCCCTGGCGTTTCTTTGGGCTTCGATTTGTCGTCATTGATTTTCGAATTCCGTTACACTGGGTCGGCCTGCTTCTTATTTCCCTGGGGACTGCGCTTTTGGCCGCCTGCATTTTCGAGTTCGCGCAAACAGGCCGCGGGACGCTCGCGCCAGTGGATCCGCCACGAGTTCTGGTCGTGCGCGGTTTGTATCGATACATCCGCAATCCGATGTACCTGAGTGTGACGTTGATCGTCTAGGGTGAGATTTTGCTCACGCGATCCGCCGCTCTATTAGTTTACTGGATTGTCTGGTTTACGGCGGCCAACCTTTTCGTGTGGGGTTACGAGGAACCGGCCCTGCGCCGCCAATTTGGCTCCGAGTACGATCGGTATGCTGGGACTGTCGGACGCTGGTTCCCCCGCTTCCGCGCATTCAAACGATCGGACTGACACGCCGACTCACCGGGCTTGTCGAATAACCCGGGCCGGAGCAAACTGGTGCCGCGCGATCTGGAAAGCTCCCGCCAATCCGAGATGCTTTTCAGCTTCTTCTTTACCTAGAATTACAACATGCCGGCCATCGGGATTACGGGTGGAATTTCCACGGGCAAAACAAGCTTCGGTCGCGCTCTGCGCGCGATTGTTCCGGATGCAACGTTCTTCGATGCGGACGTGGCTGCCCGTGAGCTGGCGGATCGCGACCCGGAGGTGAGGGGACTGATCGAGCAGGAATTTGGCGGGGCGGTTTATTCTGCGAGCGGGGACTTGAACCGGGCCGCGATTCGCTCGATAGTGTTCGCCGACGCGGGAAAGAAACGCGCGCTGGAGCAAATCCTGCATCCGCGCATCCGCCGTCAGTGGAGCCTCGAAGCCGAAAGCCGGCGCAACTCCACCGATCTTTTTTTTGCTGACATTCCACTTCTTTATGAAACCGGCGGTGAAACCTTGTGCGATCGCGTCGTGGTCGTGGCCTGCTCTCCGGGCGTGCAGCTCGAGCGGCTCGTCGCGCGGATGGTTGCCATGGAGGGACGAGCTCCTGCGAGTCCTGCCGGTAACATCGAGGCGTCGCGGGAGCTCCGCCCACCAGCCAGATTGGCCGCGCAACAAATGATCGACTCGCAAATGCCGCTCACGGACAAGATCGCGCGGGCAGATCATGTGGTCTGGAACAACGGCGGCAAGGATGTGTTGGCTGAACAGGCGCGGTTGCTGGTGAACTTTTGGCAGCGCCTCGGGACAAAGAATTAATGGACGAAAGCGATTCAACGGCGATCGAAGCGGCGGAACAAAATGTGGCCGCTGAGACAGCGGCAATTACCCTGGCGACAACGGACGCGTCGCCAGCTCCAGTGCTGCCGGCCTCGCTGGATCTGAACGAACTCCAAGCGCTCGGACCGGCGGAGATCGAAAAGCTTTGCCGCGATTTTGAATTGCGCGTCTATCCCGGCCGTTCCCGCCACCATCAAATCCTCGACCTGATCCGGGCCGCGCTCACGCGAAAAATTCCGGTCACGGCCACCGGGTTTTTCGATCCGGTCGCGGATTCATTCGGCGTGCTCCGCTGGCCGCGCCTGAATTTTCTTGCGGTGCCCGAAGACGTGGGCGTGCAGCGCGCGTTTCTCCAGCTATTCCATTTCCGGCCGGGGCAAAAAATCAGCGGCACATTGCGTTTGCCGCGCGACCGCGAAAAATTGCTGATGCTCGATGAGGTGACGACGGTCGAGGGAATTCCAGCCGAGGAATGGAAGGAGCCGACAGATTTCGACAAGCTGACGGCGCTCTACCCGGAAGGCCGGATCATGCTGGAGAATTCGAAAACGAATTCCATCAGCGCGCGCGCGGTGGATCTGCTGACTCCGCTGGGCCGGGGACAACGTGGATTGATTGTGGCCGCGCCGCGCGTCGGCAAAACCATTTTGTTGAAGGAGATCGCGAAGGCGATTCGGGTGAATCATCCGGAGATCACTTTGATTATTCTGCTGGTGGACGAGCGCCCGGAGGAAGTGACCGACCTGCAACGCGAAGTGGATTGCGACGTTTACAACTCGACTTTTGACGAGAATTCGCGGCGGCACGTCGAAGTCGCGGAGCTCGTCCTCGAGCGCGCGAAGCGGCTGGTCGAGCTGAAGAAGGACGTGGTCGTTTTGCTCGACAGCATCACGCGGCTGGCGCGCGGTTACAATTCGCTTCAGCCGGGCAAAGGCCGGACGATGTCTGGCGGCGTGGAAGCGAAGGCGTTGCTGAAGCCAAAGAAGTTTTTCGGCGCGGCGCGCAATTGCGAAGAAGGCGGCAGCCTCACGATTCTCGCGACCTGCCTGGTCGATACCGGCAGCAAAATGGACCAGGTGATTTTCGAAGAGTTCAAGGGCACGGGCAACATGGAGCTGCATCTCGACCGATCGCTCGTGGAGAAGCGGCTTTATCCCGCGATCCATTGCCTCCAATCCGCGACGCGTCGCGAGGATCTGCTTTATCATCCGGAGGAATGGGAGCGGGTGCAGGTGCTGCGCAAAGCCATGGCCGCGCTGCCGCCGATCGAAGCGATGGAAAAGCTGATCGACAATCTGAACGCGACGAAAACAAACGCGGAACTGCTCCTGAGTGGACTCAGATGATCGCGACCGATTCCCAACTCGCCGATCTTCTCCCGCAGCTCGAGCCGCACGACCGGATCGCGGTCGATACCGAAGCGGACAGTCTGCATTGTTATTTCGAAAAGCTTTGTCTCGTGCAGTTGAGTTTTCCGGGCCACGACTACCTGATCGATCCGCTCGCCGGCTTCGATCTGAAACCGCTCGCGGAAATGCTGACCGGGAAAGAAATCGTGCTGCAAGGCGCGGATTTCGATCTGCGTCTTTTGCGCCGGAGCCTGAGTTTCGTCGCGACCAGGATTTTCGATACGGTGATCGCGGCGCGTTTGCTGGGGCTTCGCGCCTTCAGTCTGGCGGCGCTGGTGGAACGTTATTTCGGAGTCGTGCTTACGAAAGGTTCGCAGAAGGCGAACTGGGCCCAGCGGCCGTTGCCGAGGCAGATGGCGGAATACGCGCTGAACGACACCCGTTACCTTTTGCCGCTGGCTGAAAAACTCGAAGCGGAATTGCGCGAGCGCGGCCGGCTCGAGTGGTTCCAGCAATCGTGCCAGCGCGCTCTCGAGCAAACCTCCGTGCAGCGGGTGCGCGATGAGGAGGAAGCGTGGCGCATCGCCGGCTCCGGGAAACTCGGCGGCCGGGCTTCCGCGGTCTTACGCGAGTTGTGGCAGTGGCGCGAAAAAGAAGCGCAGGCGGCCGATCGGCCGGCGTTTCACATTCTCCAAAATCATCTTTTGCTGCAGGCCGCCGAGGCCTTTGCTGCCGGCGAAGCGCCCGATCACCGGCACTTTTCCGCGCGCCGTCGCCAGACCTTTCGCGCCGCGGCTGAGAGAGGACTCAGCTTGCCGGAATCCGAGTGGCCCGTCCGGCTGCGAAGAAAAGGCGTGCGGCCGACTCCGGCCACGGAACGCGCGGCCGAAGCGTTGCGGCGCCGGCGCGATGCCGTCGCCGATAAGCACGGACTCGAGCCTTCGTTCATCGCCCCGCGTGGCGCACTGGATGCCGTCGCCGCCGACGAAAGCCGGAGCGCGACGCTGCTCGTGCCGTGGCAGAGAAGTCTCCTGGAATTGTAGGGCGCTTCTGTGAAACGCCATCCCGCCTGGTCGGGTCACGGAATGCGTTCGGAATGACGGATGGTTTAACTGCTTGACGCGTGGAATCGGGAGCGTCACAACTGGACGCTCTCCATGCGCGGCATTCTTAAATTTTTGCAGTGCCGTTGCCCGCTCGCAGCCGCTTTGTTCTCCATCGGCGCCATGATTGTGCCGATGGGCGTCGCGAAAGCGCAAACCCCGGGCGGCCAGGATGTCGATCGCGCGCAGCTGTTGCGTAATCAGACGCTGATGCACAGCGATCCCTACTCGCTCGAGAATGGGGTCGATGAGGGTCGCGCGGTCGAGAGCCCGAACGATCCGGATTTAGGCGAGCAGCAGATCCTCAAAAGGGTCGAACATTACGAGCCGTTCAGCGTTTCAGTCGCGACCCCATTTTATTACACGTCGAATGTGGCGCTGGCGAAAAGCGGCGCGCGTGGCGATGTGCTCGTGGCCCCGGCTGCAGGGGTCACTTATGCGCCGCAGTTCAGTCGCACCTTTTTCGGGGCGTTCTCGGTGCAACAGCAATCTTTTTATTACGATCGTTATAGCGATTTCGACTTCGGCAGCTTCGATTTTCGCGCAGGCCTTCTCTACATTGTACCGAAGCTGCACAACCTGATTCTGCGCGGCGAATACGATTATAACCGCCTGACGTTCTCGAATAGCTTTAACGAATTTTTCTCGAACCATTCCATTTTCGTCAGCGCGGAGCTGCCGTTCCGGATCGGACGCGCGCAGCAGTTCTCGTTAGGCGCGGACGCCAATCTCAGCGTGCACGCGGAGCCCTCGGCGCCGCGCCGGCATGAATTCGATATCTATGCGGGCTACGCCGTCAATCTGACGCGGTCGTTTTCGCTCGACGCCGCGGGCCGCATTTTCGTGCGCGATTACTACACGGCCAATCGCACCGACGTGAGCGAGGTGCTCGCGCTCACCGCTAATTACCGGGTGACAAAATGCTTTTCGGCGAGCGCAGCCAGCACGTTGGCGTGGAGCCAATCGAGCAAGAGCGTTTTCGATTACAACGTGGCGAATATAGGAGGAGCGCTCTCGTTGAACTTCAGGTTCTAACAGGAATGAAAGCCGTTCTCACATCTTTGCGTTGGGCGCTGGTAGCGATGCTGCTCGGGTTGTCGGTGAGTTTTCATTCGGCATTTGCGGCCGACGCTGTTCTGCGGGAAGCGCGCATCACCCAAGTGATCAAGGATGTAAAGCTCCTGCCGGGGCAGGCGGCGCCGAGGCCGGCGTCGGTGAGCGACATGGTTCGTGGTGACACCGCAGTCCGGACGGGAGCGGAGTCGCGGGCCGAGCTTACCTTTGGCGACCTGACCATCGCCCGGCTCGGAGCGAACACGATTTTCAGTTTCAACGCCGACACGCGCACGGTCGATTTGGCCGGCGGGGCGATTTTGCTGCGCGTTCCGAAGAATTCCGGCGGGGCAAAAATCCAGACGGCGGCGGTCACAGCCGCGATCACAGGCACAACGGTGATGGTGGAATACCATCGCGATTCGTACGCGAAGTATCTGGTTCTCGAAGGGACGATGCGCGTCTACCTGAAGGGCCAACTGGGCGAATCCATCCTGATGCATGCGGGGCAAATGATGATTTTGAACCCGAACGCCCATCGGCTTTCCGAAGTGCTGGATTTCGATCTGGAGCGGCTAATGCGCACCGCGCTGTTGCTCGAGCCGCCGATCGGAAGCGAGAGTTTGATCGCCGAGGCGCAACATGCGCAGTTGGAGAAAAAAGCAGCGGGGGAACTGATCGATACGAACCTGGTGATTTTCGGGCGCGGCACCCTGGTGACACTGACCGATCCGCAATCGACCGACGTGATCGACCGTAAGACCGCGGCGGCGCCGCCTACCCCCACCCCGGGCAAGGTCGGTCGGCCGCCGGTGATCGCGAATTCGGTTGGTTACCGAGTCGACGGCGCGAGCGCGATTCAGACTGATCCCGCGATCACGAGTCCAGGCCGCACCGACTTCGGCAAGATTTATCGCGGCGCTGGCGCTGACGGGAACTTCTCGACCTGGTCGTTCGATACCACGCGGACGTTCGATACTTCGAGCGGGTTCGACGCGTTCTACACAAACGCAGGCGTCCCCGTCGCCGCCTTCAAGTTTCAGTCGCTCGTGCTTGCGGGTAACCCGGCGATTTCGACGGCAAACGGGGGCGCGAGCTTTCTCGAGCTAATTGGGGTGAATGGAATCACATCCGGGCCTCCCGGTGGGCCGCTTACGTTCGCCGGCATCGACAATCTCCTGCTGGCAACCCAAAACGGCTCGATCATTCTCGGCCCGGAGATTTCGTTTCAGAACATTCCGGCCTTGTTCTTTTATGCGCGCGGGACCGGCTCGAACATTGTGCTGGGGTCGCCGATCACCGGCACGCGCGACTTGTATCTAGATGCGGAAGGCTCGGTGCAAGTGAATGGCGCGGAGACGATCACTAACTTTCGCGCCGTTACCGGCACGGATTTCCTCGCCGGCACGGGAGCGGTGAATGCGTCCACGATCGACATTCGCTCCGGCGGCAATCTTAATTTCAACCTGAGCCAGTTCGCGGTCGGAGGCGCGGTGGGCGGCACCGTGATCTTGAATGCAGGCGGCGCGACGAACATCGATGCGCGTGGAGATCAAACAGTCTTCAACAACGCCAGCAGCGTAGCGGTTACGGGCCAGACGATCAATATCCTGGGCAACAGTCCGACCACGCTCGATTTCAGGTTGGCCCGCGCGGCAAACTTCAATGCCGGGGCCGGTGGTTTCCAGGCGTCGACGGTTGCCTTTAATGGCGCTTCGCTGCTCAACATTACTTCCGGCGCGGACATCAATCTCTTCAGCCTTTCGAGCGCAGCCAATGTTACGGCCGCCACCTCAATTTCGGCGATCAATGATCTGACGGCGGTCGGCACCATCACGGCGGGCACGACGATCAACGTAGGGGGAACACTCGGGACGAATTTCTCGAGTATTATCGCGGGACAGAGCATCACATCGGGCGGGGACCTGAATGGCGGGACCGTCCGCGCCGGCACGTTCATCGACGTCGGCGGTAACGTCGCGGCCGGTCAAGTCACGGCCGAGACAGACATTCGAGTGACCGGCAACCTATCGCCCATCTTTGGCGTTAGCGCGATCCGCGGAGCAATTAGAGTTGGCGGGAACCTCGGCACGACGGGCAGCGTCACAGCCGGAACGACGATCAACGTCAATGGAAACTTCAGCGTAACAAACACGACCGCTGGCCAGGACATCACGGTTGGCGGCAATCTCACCGCGCAAACTTTGGTAAGGGCCGGCACAACGCTCAACGTGGGGGGGACGTTAAACGCCCGAACGAGTTCGGCCGGGCAAAGTATTACCACTGGGGCCGACTTGATTTCTTCGTTACAAGTCAGCGCGGGAAGCTTCATCGATGTCGGCGGAAAGATTGACGCGAACATCATTACCGCCGGGACGAGCATTCGTACGACGGGCAATCTCACCGCGCAATTCTTGTTAATGGCGGGCACAACGCTCAACGTGGGGGGAACGCTAAACGCCCCAACGATTTCGGCCGGGCAAAGTATTACCTCTGGTGCTGACTTGATTTCTTCGACGCGAGTCACCGCAGGCAGCTTCATCGATGTCGGCGGAAAGATGGACGCGAACGTCGTGACCGCCGGGACGAGCATTCGCACGACGGGTAATTTCACCGCGACGACCTCCGCGACCGCCGGGACGACGATCAACGTAGGCGGAACTTTTCGCGCTCCAACCGCGATAGCCGGGGGCGACATTTCTGCCAATCGAATCACGTTGCTCAACGTGACGACGCCGGGCGTGTTGCGCGCGGGTGCCGGAGGGATCACACCCTTTATTTCGGTCCCTGCCGCGAACCTGATTCATAGCTTTACGGTTTCTTCGATTGTCGCGTCCGGCGGAATTGATTTTAGCGGCGATAATTTTGTTGCGGCGGGCGACGGAAAAGATGGCGGGAGGCTCTCGATCTTCGCAAACACGATCACCTTCGACGCGGCTAACATCGCGTCGGCAAACTTCAATGGCGCGAGCGGCGTTCCTACGAACAGCGCCGGCGGTTCTGGTGGTCAGTTCACAATTACATCGACCGGAGCAATCACCCTAAATGCGCCGATCCAGGCTACGACCGGCTTTAACGCAGCGAGTGTGCCATTCGGCGGGACCGGGGGCACGGTCGCGCTCACGTCGAGCGCCGGAGCCATCAATGTGAACTCGAGCATCCTGGTTTCTTCGAATGATCCGAACGGCCCAGGTCCTCTTCGGCGCAGCGCGGCCGGCGGAACGCTCTCGCTTACCAGCGGCCTAACGAGTGGCAACGCCATCACCTTCGGGGCAGGCACGCAGTTGTTGTCGTTGCTGAACGCCAGTGCTCCGGGGCCGGCTGGCCAGATCACAATCACCTCTGCTGGCGGCAATATTATCGACAACGGAGCGACGATCCAAGCCGATCGCGGCACGATCACGATCCAACACAGCGGCGCGCCGGCAATCGGGACTGCGCAAATCACGCTGAACGGCGGCACGATTCAAAGTGAAACGCTGCTGGCCTCTTCGCGGGGCGATCTTACGATCGGCACGACGACGCCGGTTAATCTCGCCGACGTGACGATATCGTTGCTGGCCACGAATAATTTTTCCTGGAACGGCGGAACCCTTGTCGCCACGGCCAGCGCTTCCTCCGGCAATGTCACGGTACAAGCCGGCAATGACATTTCGATCACGGGCGGCGTGGACATCGAGCGGTTCAACGGCGGAATCACCGATGGCCTCAACCTCCGGCTGGACGCGGGCCGCAATTTGCAGATCGGCAATGGCTTGACGCTCGTGACCAATGGCGGCGGCCTAACGAGCGGAGCGGACATCACAGTAAGGTCGGGCCTGGCCATGACCATTGGCGGATTCGTTAATCTACAAACCAGGCCGGGCGGGGGAAACCAAGGCAACGGAAGTAACATTACGATCGATGCCAAAGGTCCCATCACGATGGCGGGTTTGAGCGGAACGGTTCAGATCGGCGCGGCCCGGACTTTGAGCACCGGCGGGAACATTAGTCTTCTCGGGACCGGCTCTTATACGGCCACAAGCGGCGAGGGCGGGATCAATTTTCTCGTGGACAATTCCTCCCCCGGCATCATCGGCACAGGCGGAAACATTACCCTTCAGGTCGCGGGAGACCTGATTACTGGCGGAGGCGGCCGGATGGATCTCGTCATCAACAATTCCAATGGCGGCCGGATCCAAACCGGCGGCAACATTTTCGGATCGATCGGGGGCAATCTGAGGACCGTCCTCCTCAACGTGCAGATCGACAACCGCTTCAAGGGCTTCATCGGCGCCGGCGCCGGGCTGACTTTCAATGTGAACGGGACCCTGACCTCAGGGTCCGATGCGAACTTTACGATTCTCAACAGCGATCTTGCGGCTGGGAGCGGTGGAACGATTGGTTCGAGTGCCTTCATCAAAGTCACCCTGGCGGATGCGAACATCGGCCGGGACCTCAACGCCTATATTAACAACAGCGACGGAAGTATCGGGGGAGTCGTCGGCTCAGTCACTTTGCAAATCAACGGCAAGTTAACAGTGACGGGGCGGGTAGATGTTTTCGGAACGCTCAATAGCACCGGCACGATCACCGCAGGACAGTTGTCCGGCACAAATGTCATCACGCCGGCCGGTATTCAGGTCGGTACCGGAGGCATCACGCGTTTTACGTTCCCGAGCGGCTTTCCGCCCCCTGTTTTTCATACTATTACCGCCGGCTCCCTCTCCTCGACGGGCGGCATCAACTTCAACGGTGCGAATTTCGGCACGCTTGGGGGATTGGGCCCATTCGATGGCGGGCAGCTCACCATCAACGTTCCGTCGTTAACTTTTGGTCCGTCGGCGGCGGACAATATTCAGGGCCCACTTACGTTGAACGGTGGTGATGGCGACGCGACGCACGCAGCGGGCAGCGGCGGCAGCTTGACCGTCAATACCACCGGCGACATCACGGTCAATTCACCGATCTCGGCGACATCAGGTCAACGCGAGACCAGTCTGTTTCCGACCGGCGATGGTGGAACGGTTAGTCTCAATTCGACTGCCGGCGTCGTCGCCGTCACGCAGCGAATCCAGGTTTCCTCGGCCGATCCCGCGGGATCGGCCGGCACCCTGCGCCGAAGGAGCAACAGGGGCGGCAACATCAATCTCACCAGCAACCGAGCGGTGCCGGCCGGATCTGGGGGACTCGCGATCAATATCAACAACAGCGGCCAGCTCCTCTCCCTCCTCGATGCCGCCGCGCCCGGTCCCGGCGGAAAAATTACTATTCTCGCCACGGGCGCCAACAGCACTATCGCCGTAAACCCTGCGGGCGGAGTCGCGCCGACCGATACGATCCGCGCCGATCGCGGCTCGGTCGATATCCGCCACACTGGAAACGGTGGCCAGATCAGCCTAACGAATGCTAATATCCGGGCCGATATCGTGAAGGTCGGAGCTCTTGGCGACAATGGCGTCCTCAATATCGGCGGCGGCACGATCACGGCGGACTCAACCCTGAAGTTGTATTCGCCAGGCAGTAATGGGCAGATCAACTTCATCGCAGATGTCACCCTTGGAGGTGCGGGCGCGAAAATCATCGCCGGAAATGCGATCACCATTTTCGATCGCGTGACTGTCACTATTGGCGGCGCGAACCCGGCGTCGATCTTCGTCAACAACGACGCGAAGGGTACCCCGCAGGCCAATTACTCGGGATTCGGCGGCAACGGATTTACCTCCGGCACCTTCGCTGGGGCTGGCGCCACCAATCCGCAGCCCCTCAGCAGTGCGCCTGCTTTTGGCCCGCCCGGCGGACCGTAACGATCGATCGATTCCTTATTTTCTGCGCTGCCGGTCCAGGTAACCGGCGCCCAGTGCGATCCCGGCGGCGACCAGCGCGGCCGCAGTCGCAAACGGGACCGGATCGAATGGCGCCGGGGGCAGCGAAATGATTCCGCGCTCATCGGTTCGCGCGGATCGCCGCACATAACGCCCTGTCCTTGGCGTGCGAAACCGTTCTGCGAATCGCTCGAGACGCGCCGGTAAATTTGCGTCGCACCTGGGGATTCCATGTCCGCAACCGGCGACGTTTGGCCGCAGCTTCGCCAGCTCCCTTACGGAGAGGCGAGTCGCGTCCCAATCGGTATTGAAGGGCGTTCCCGCGCGCGAAAGCGATTGTTTGCCGGTAACCAGGCCGGTCCACGAATCCATGTTCATGGTCGCGAAAGCGTCGCCCGCCAGGAGAACCCGGTCTGATGGGCGGAAGAATGAGACGTGACCGGGAGAATGCCCGGGAGTGGCCAGCCATTCCCAACCGGCTGCGCCCGGCACTTCGTTCGGTTGCAATTCGCGAACGCGATCGCCCAGGTCGCGTCCGTGCGCTGCTATGAAGCGTGAGAGAAATGCCATCGCGCCGCCGACGGTCGGATCGGGCGGCGGGTAATCGGATTTTCCGGTAAGGTACGGCATCTCCATGCGATGCGCGTAGATCGGCACATCCCAATGTTCGGCGAGCGCGAGCGCCGATCCCGCGTGATCGAAATGTCCGTGCGTAAGCAAAATCGCTTCGGGCCGCGCGCCCGCGCCGAATCTCGCTTCCGCGGCTTCGAGGATCTGGCTCGTTCTGCCGGGCAAACCGGCATCGACCAACGACCAGCCGCCGCCCGGCCGGCCGATGAAGTAAACGTTCACGAAACTGATCGGCAACCAGCCGACATCGGGGGCTATGCGCGTGATGATTCTCATCGGCTACCTTGTGACTTTTTAACAATTCACGGAATCGTCAATGTCTGTCCCGCTTTGAGTTTACCCGGATCGCTTGCCACGTCCTTGTTGGCGTCGCGGATTTGTTTCCAGCGGCCGGACGTTTTGTAAAATTTTCGGGAGATGGAAGCCAGCGTATCGCCGTCGCGCACGACGTAAGTCCGCGGTGCGTGTGAGGATTTTTTCTTATCCGCTTTCTCCGGCGCTTTTTCTGTGGTCTGGGAATGAGAGCGCTGATCTTCGATTTGCTTGTGCAACGCGAGGTTCTCATTCTTCAAGCGCGCCGCTTCCGCGCGGCTCACCACCGCATCGCCCGACAAAGTCGTGCCCAGCTCGAGCTCGTCTTTCTTCATGAAATTCTTCACTTCAGCCGCGTGCGAGCCGGAGGGAGCGAGAGTCAGATACCGCTTGAAGTGATGCAACGCATTGAGCGGGTCGCGCATCTTGTCGTCATAAAGCAGCGCCAGGCGGTAATGGATGTCCGCCGCTTTCGGTGAATCGTCGAGGGCGCTCTCGTACAGTGCGATCGCGCGAAGGAAATTGCCGTCCGCCGTCTTGTTCTCGGCGTCTTTGACGATTTGCGCGCTGCGCGGCGTGATCATTCGGTCGCAGCTTCCGCATGCGAGGGCAAGGCCGGCAGCCAGGGCAATCGCGAAGTTGTTCAGGAGACGCATGGAATTCCTACCTGTCGCATGAACTGCCGTTGTATCGCAATGCCTCATGTTTTTCTTGCCCTCTTCCTGGCTGCGGCCACGGCGAACGCGGTGGAGTTGCGCGTCGGAAATTTATATCCGCTCACATTTACCGATGTGGACCAGCATCAGCTTTCGACATCCGACGGCCACGTCACGATCATTTCGGTCGTGACCAGGAAAGACGAGCATAAAGCGCAAAGCGTGGGGGACAGCGTGCCGCATTCGTATTATGGCGACCCGAAATTTCGGCTCATCACGCTCGTGAATTTTCAGCAGGGCATCTTTGCGCCGCTTCGCGGGATGATCTCAGCCATGATCCGCCACCGTCTCGATGGGGAGGCGAAAGAACTGCAAAAAGTTTACGCCGAGAAAAAACTGATGCGAAATGCGCGGAACGATATTTTTGTGGTGGCGGATTTTGATGGCAAAGCCGTTTCCCAACTCGGAATCGCGCCGGCTTCCTCGGAGTTTACCGTTTTCATTTTCGATGGGCGCGGGCGTTTGATACGACGGTGGAACGACGTTCCACCTGCTGGCGCATTGGCCGCCGCTTTAGTCGAAGCGCGGTAGCTGACCTGTAGCGGCGGTCTATGACCGCCGTCTTTTCTGATAACGCTTTCGGCGGTCATGACCGCCGCTACAGGAGAGCCGGCTCCATTAATATCGCGGTACGCTCGGATCGATTTCCACCGACCAGGCCTCGATGCCTCCTTCGAGATTGAGGGCATTCTCGAATCCCGCTTCCTGCAAGAGCCGCACCGCATGTTCGCTGCGCATTCCGGTGTGGCATTGCAGCACCAATGTTCCGCGCCGCGGAAGCTCCGCGGCGCGCATTTCTAATTCACCCAGCGGAATCAATTGGGCTCCCGGAATCCGCGCCACTTCGTATTCGTACGGTTCGCGCACGTCGATCAGCGTAATTGCTTCTCCTTCGTCTATTCGTCGCTTCAATTCCCGAACGGAAAGCGACGCGACGCCATCGCCGGCCGCGAACCAATCGGCGCCACCGCAGAACTGCTCGTAATCGATGGGCGCGGTGATCGTCGGCTTGTCTCCGCAGACTGGGCATTGCGGGTCGCGCCGCAGATTGAACTCGCGGAATTTCATCTTCAGCGCATCGAAGTGCAGGAGGCGTCCCGCGAGGGTTTCGCCCGCCCCGACGATCAGCTTGATCGCCTCCGTTGCCTGGATTAATCCGATCACGCCCGGCAGGACGCCGAGCACGCCGGCTTCGGCGCAACTAGGCGCGGCGCCGGGCGGTGGCGGTTCGGGAAAGAGGCAGCGGTAACAGGGGCCACCGAGATGCGGCGCGAACACGCTGGCTTGTCCTTCAAAACGAAAAACGGAGCCGTAGATGTTTGGTTTGCGCGCGAAGACGCAAACGTCATTCGACAGGTAACGCGTCGGAAAATTATCGGAACCATCGATCACCAGATCGTACGGAGCCACGATCTCCATCGCATTCTCGCTCGTGAAACGATTCTCGTGCAGGACGACTTCAACTCCCGGGTTCATGGCGCGAAGCCGGGCGGCGGCCGCGTCCAGCTTCTTCGTTCCAAGATCGTCAGTCCCATAAAGGATTTGCCGTTGCAGATTCGAGACATCCACGCGATCGAAATCGACCAGGCCCAGCGTGCCAACTCCTGCGGCGGCGAGATAGAGCGCGGCGGGTGACCCGAGCCCGCCGGCGCCGATGCACAAAACTCGCGCGGTCTTGATGCGGCGTTGCCCGCTTTCATTCACTTCCGGGAGAATGAGCTGACGCGAGTAGCGCGAAAGATCGCCCGGGGTCAGAGCGACTTCCGAAAGTCTATCGTCGTCGATAATGCTGCGGCTCATTCCTCAACTCTGCACCAGCGCCCAATCGATTCCTATGATTCGCTTGCCTTCAAAACGTTTCAGCGATTTTGGGAAAGCGAGATATCTGGCCGCCGCTTTTTGTTTATGGAAACCGACGACACCGAAGTCCGTGCCGCTCTCGCTCGCTCGGATGGTCATGACGCGATTGTTCCTGATAAACATCTGAAAATGCCGGTCCGCCGCCGGTTTGACCCAAAGGGTGTGGACCTCGGGCCGGCCGCATTTTTCGACGACCTCCCGAAAGCGCGCGGTCTTCACCTTCAGGAGTTTCATTCGAACGATTTTGCCGGGGCGTGGTAAGAAAAAAAAGTCCGCCAGAGAACTACGGCAAGGAGGATCAGACTACCGTTGCTGCATTCCTGCTCTGGCGGGGTTCGTAAGTCCTCAGTCCATAGCCCCTGACGGAAAGAAACTGTTCGCGAAAGATCGCCGCCGCGCAATCGGCTTTTCGCGCTCGGCCTAACCGAACGGCATGTTCGACTTGATCCGATACGTATCGGTCTTGTCGACTTCGGCTGACTTCGCCATGTGCCGTTTGCGCTTGGCGCTCTTCGAGGAAAGCAAATGGCGGCGCGAAGCATGTTGACGCCTGACCTTGCCCGTCCCCGTGATCTTGAATCGTTTCGAGACGGCTTTCCGGGTTTTGCTGCGCGCGATCGCTTTCGGCATAAGGCGCGGAAGATAGCGCAGTCTCGCTCTGTGACAACCGGTTTTGAGGTTGAATGCGCCTCTCGCGCCTCTTCTGTAGCCGCGGCCCTGTGGGCCGCGTGAGAATGGCGACGTTCCACCCCGCGCTTCGCACAGCGAAGCGGTTACAGAAGAAAAGGCTACAGAAGAAAAGGCTACAGAAGATTGCAGCCGCCCGCCGAACAAAGTTCTCGCTTCCAATTCCTAACATAGGAAATTGCGCGCATGGAAAACGCGACCGCTCCCCAGCCGCACGTCGTCATCGTCGGTGCGGGTTTTGGCGGACTCGAGGCGGCTAAGTCGCTGACGAAGGAGCCGGTGCGCCTGACGGTGATCGATCGGACGAATCACCATCTCTTTCAGCCGCTCCTTTATGAGGTCGCCACGGCGGCGCTTTCGCCCGCGGACATCGCTGCGCCGATTCGCGGAATCCTCGGCCGCTGCGAGAACACCGAGGTGATTTTGGCCGAAGTGAAATCGGTCGACGTTTCAGCGAAGAAACTGAATCTCGGCGATCAGGAATTCGGCTACGACTATCTGATCCTGGCGACGGGCGCGCGGCATTCCTATTTCGGACATGACGAATGGGAGAAGCTGGCGCCCGGATTGAAGAGTCTCGAAGACGCCGTGGAAATCCGGCGACGTTTGCTCCTGGCGTTCGAGTACGCGGAGAAAATTACCGACGAAGCGGCGAAGGCTGCGGCGATGACGTTCGTCATCATCGGCGGCGGACCGACCGGAGTGGAAATGGCGGGCGCGATTGCCGAGATCGCGCGCTACACGTTGGACAAGGACTTCAAGCATATCGATCCCTCGAGCGCCCGCGTCCTGTTAGTGGAAGGCGATGAGCGAATCATTTCCGCTTTCCCGGAAGATCTTTCCGCCAGTGCGATGAAGCAGCTCAAAGATCTCGGCGTCGAAGTGCGCACTGGGATTCACGCGAAGAATCTGACGGAGGCAGGATTGGAAGTCGGCGACGAGTTCATTCCTTGTCGGGTGAAGATTTGGGCTGCGGGCAACGCCGCTTCGTTTGTCGGCAAGACCATGGGCGTTCCGGTCGACAAGGCCGGGCGCGTGATTGTGAATGAAGACCTGACCATTCCGGGTCATCCCGAAGTCCAGGTGATCGGCGACCTCGCGAGTTTCACTCATCAAGACGGCAAACCGCTGCCCGGAGTCTCGCCCGTAGCGATGCAGCAAGGCCGCCATGCCGCGCGCAATATCCTAGCGATGATGGATCGCCGGAAGCCGCTGCGTTTTCGCTATTGGGACAAGGGAAGCATGGCGACGATCGGCCGGAAAAAGGCCGTGGCCGATCTGCATTTCCTTCATTTAAGCGGACTACCGGCGTGGCTGGTCTGGCTTTTCATCCACATCATCTTTCTAGTCGGCTTCCGCAATCGCATTGCCGTCCTTATTCAATGGGCCTGGTCGTATATCACGTTCAACAAAGGTGCGCGCCTGATCACCAGAAATTTCCAAGCCGAGACGCGCCCGTTGACGTGATCACTGTCCGCAATCGGCAACGGATTGTTTCGGTCGAACTGGTCGCGCTGCAGGATTTTGCGGAACGCGCTCTGCGGGAATGCCTGAAACTTCCGGGACCATCGACCGAGCTGGCCGAACTGGAGGAAATTAGCGTCGTTCTCGTTTCCGATCGGCGGATGGCCGAGCTACATCGCCGTTTTCTTCAGCAACCGGGACCGACCGACGTGATCACGTTTCAGCACGGCGAGATTTTTGTCAGCACGGAGACCGCACGGCGTCAGGCACGTCGCTTCGGCACTTCGCTTCAGCACGAGCTTCGACTCTATATCGCGCACGGCCTTCTTCATCTCCACGGTTTCGACGACAAGACGCCGGCAGGCACGGCAGAAATGAAGCGCACCCAGGAAAAGCTGGTCAACTCTCTTCTGTAGCGGCGGTCTATGACCGCCGACCGCGGGCCGGCTATTTCTTTTCGCCGCTACCGGGCCTGCTGGTTGAACCACCGTCAGCCTGTGGTAGCGTTTTCTCATGAGTGGGCAGCCACGCGAGGGATGGCGACGGTGGCGCCAGGCAACCGACTGAAACGCAAACGCTTCGTCGCGATGCACAGTTCCTTCGGATCCTCAGTCGAAAATCCCGTGATCGAGCAGGAGACTCGCGCCGCGGAGGAAATCGATCTCCCGTGGCAGGTCGTCGTGCACAACGATCCGGTGAATTTGATGAGCTACGTCACGATGGTTTTCCAAAAGGTCTTTGGCCTGCCGCGTGAAAAAGCGGAGAAGCACATGCTTGAGGTCCATCAGCTCGGGCGCTCGATTTTGTGGAGCGGGATGCGGGAGCGCGCCGAACTTTACGTCCAGCAACTCCACGGATATCTCCTCCTGGCCACTCTCGAGCGAACCAACTGAGATGGAAATTCACCGCCAGGAAAATTGCATCGAACTTTCCGAGCTCGACCCATTTCTGGCGGAGCTTCTGCGGCAAATTCCCGAGAGCACCGAAACTGAGGGAGCCGAAGGTGCGCACCAGCGTTTGTTCAGCTCGCCGGCGCCGGCGTCCGAGCGCGAAATCTGCGCGGAATGGAAACTTTACGTCGAGCCGGAACTGCGGCGTCTCTTTCAATCCGCGACCGAAACCGTCACGAGCGATTTGCGGCAGCTCAATGGCAGCACAAAGCCGTTCGCCAACTGCACCCTTCGGATTCCGACGGACAACGCGGAGTCTTGGCTAAACGCGCTCAATCAGGCGCGGCTCGTCATCGCGTCGAAATATAATTTCACCGACGCTGAGCTCTGCGATCATTACCGGTCGCCGATCGGCTCGCGCCGCGACCTTGGTTTGTTCCAGGTAAACTTCTACGGATTTCTCCAGGAGTTTATCCTGCAGGAACTCCATCTGTAGCCGCTTCCCTGCGGGAAGCGCGACGGCTGCAGAAATGGGCGACTACGTCTTGTGCCGATTCCGCACCATGCCCATTAGCCGCTCTTTCAAGGCATTGGAGGACTTCTCGGGCCGCAGGCTCAGGGCAAACGCTTCGTGCAAGCCATAGCACTCCGCAATGTAATCTTCTGCTTTTTGCCCAAAATCTTTTCGAGCAGCTTCAAAGCCCTCAGTCTCCTCCGTTTCCAAGGCGCCGATCACGTACAACCGGGCCTGGTTTTGGAATTCTTCAAAGCTCATCGCGCAGTTCCTTCAGGCCGTCGTAGATTTTTTTCAGGCCCAATTCGAGCCGCGTCTTCACCGTGCCTAACGGTGTATTCGTTTTTGCGGCGATTTCGCGCTGACTCATCCCGCGAAAAAATGCAAGATTTATGGCCTGCTGCTGCGCCTCGGGCAGGGTGTTGATTACCCGCCGCACCAAAACCCGCGTGTCGCTGAAGGTGATTTCCTCCTCGGTCGCGTTATGGACCCAGGCGTCGGGCTGTTGCTCCGTCTCGGTCTGGAGGCGTTCGCCGGCGCGCGCGTAAGCCTGCTTTTTCCGCAAACCATCAATGGCGCGGCGTCGCGCGAGCGTCACCATCCAGCCGAGCGGTTTTCCTTTTTGGGCAGAGAAATTTTTCGCCTGGTTCCAGATCTCCATGAAAATTTCCTGCAACAGATCGTCGGCTTCGGCTTCGTTATGAATCACCCGGAGGATCAGCGCTTTCAGGATGCCGTTGTAGCGATCGTATAAAAGAGAGAGCGCTTCCGGATCTTCCTTTTGGATCGCGTGCATGAGTTCGAGGTCCGTCGGCGCGCCCTGCTCGAGCTGCGGCGCCGAGGCCGGCAGCCGCGGAGCGGGTACTCCGGCCGGCTCGTCGGGCGGTCCGGTTGTCGCTGAAAAATCGATCGCCATAATCGTGCTTACGCGTTTTTGCGCTTTGCGACCCATTCTTTCATGTGTGTTTCCAGAACGCTCATGGGCAGCGCGCCATTCTTTAGCACCTCATCGTGGAAAGCGCGCAGGTCCATTTTTTGTCCGAGCTCTTTCTCCGCAAAAGTTCGCAGCTCACGAATCTTGAGCTGGCCGATCTTGTAACCAAGCGCCTGCGCCGGCCAGACAATGTAGCGATCCACTTCGACTTCGATGTCGTGCGGCGGGTTGCCCGTGTTCTCTTCGAAATATTTGATCGCCTGCTCGCGGCTCCAATCCATCGAGTGTAACCCTGTATCGACGACGAGACGGACCGCGCGCAGCATTTCATCACCAAGATGGCCGAAGTTTTGATACGGATCCTTAAAGAAACCCATTTCGTAGCCGAGGCTCTCCGCATACAGCGCCCAGCCTTCCGCGAACGCATTGTAGCCGCCGTGCTTCCGGAACTCCGGAAGGTCTTCGGTCTCCTGCGCAATCGCGATTTGGAAATGATGACCCGGGACCGCTTCGTGAAGAGTGAGCGTTTCCATTCCCCATTTCGGCCGGCCCGGCAGGTCGTAAGTGTTGGCGAAGAAATAGCCGGGACGTCCCGCCTTGAGCGAACCCGGTTCGTAATAAGCGCCGGCCTGCGATTTCTCCGCATACGCGGGTACCGGGCGCACTCCGTAAGGCAGCCGCGGAAGCATACCGAAGAACTCCACCAGTTTTGGATCGATCCGTTTCGCGATATCGCGGTAACCGGAGAGCAAGCTCTCTGCGTCCGTGTAATAAAACTTCGGATCGGTCAGCAGAAATTTCGTGAAGGCGTGAAAGTCGCCCTTAAAGCCGGTGCTCGCGATCACCTTGTCCATTTCGCCGCGAATGCGTTTCACTTCGTCGAGCCCGATCTGATGGATTTGCGCCGGCGCCAGCTCGGTCGTCGTCTGCTGGCGCGTGTTAAACGCGTAGATCTTGTCGCCGTTCGGCAGCTTGTTCGCGCCAATCGTCGTCCGGGCGCCGGGAAGATATTTCGCCACGAGGAAATCGTGAAGTTTCTGGAACGCCGGCTCCACTTTCTTCGTGAAGGCTTCCGTCGCCGCGGCGCGCACGCGCGTTTGATCGGCGGCCGGGATCAGCGCCGGCATTTCCTTGAAGGGCGCGAGCATCTCGCTTTGCGCGGGATCCTTCATGATCAAGTTCAGCACTTGCTGCGGAACCTCGCGGAGTGTCACCTGCGGGGGCGTCACTTTTAGATCGAGACCTTTTTGGAGGAGTGCGATGGTTTGATCCACCAGCGCCGGCACGCCATTCAAACGCGCGACCAGGTCTTCGAAGTCTTTCGTCGTCCTGAACGTCGTCGAGGTGATGACTTGCGGGACGTTCTGTTGCACGCCGCCCATTTGATTGAGCTGCATGAACTCAAAGGGAAACTGGTCGCCTTCCACCGAAAACTCTGCGTTCCGCCGGTAGAGGTCGTAGCTGATCAGGTCGCTCTCGGAGAGCTTCGCGCGGTCGATCGACTTGATGAGTTCGAGGTCGAGCTTGTTGGTTTCCTTGCGCCGCGCGATCGCTTCGAACGAAAGGTCGCTCCAGCGGTCGTTCTGCCCCGGATAGCCGATCGCCGTCGCGAATTCGGGCGAATCCCGCATCGTGTATTCCCACGAGAAATCGAAGAGCCGATGCAACCGGTCGGAGTCGCTCTGCTTCCCTTGGTTCGCGAGCAGTTCTTTTCCGCGCGCGACAAAATCCTCCGCCGGAGTCGCGCCGAAAGCCGTCGCGATGAAGCTGAGCGCGCAAAAGACAACAAGCATCCGAGGCATGAGGTAGGAGATTTAGTGGCAAGTGACCGCGGCGTCCAACTGATTTGCCGTAACAAGTTTCCAAACTTCCATTTCAACGCCGCGAAAAATCTATTCGGCTTGACCGCGCGGACGAGCGCGGGCTAGCGTCCACCCGAGCAATCTTTCCCAAGGAAATAACCTGACAAACTCCATGCGCCTATTCGTTCTCGCGACCGTCTTTCTTGCCGCAGCGGCGCTCGTCCGGGCGCAAGACGCGGCCTCCACGCCTTTCCAGCAAAGAAGCCCTGCGACGATCGACGAATCTCCGACGCCCACGGCAACTGTGCGGCCCACCGCGTCGACCACGCCCAAGCCATCGCCGCGTCCCACCGTCAAACCGCTCGAAACATCTACGCCGGACGTGATCGAGACCCAGACGCCGAAGCCGGCGGCAACCCCGACATCGACGGCAAAACCGACGGCGACCGCGACCTCAGCCGCCAAGCCGACAGCAACGGCGACGGCTAGACCTATCGCCACGGCAACCGCGACCGCGACGGCCAAGCCAACCGCAACGGCAACAGCGACCGCCAAACCAACAGCGACCGCAACTGCCACCTTACCTCCAAAGCCTACACCCAGTCCGACCCCTAAACCGTCGCCGAGCGTCGATGTCTCGCCCGCCGCGGGAGATGATTCCGTCGCCTCGAAGTTGAAAGAACTCGAATCCCGCTGGGAAGGATCGCTTTTAAATCACGACACTTCCGCCATCGAAAAAATGGTCGCGGAAGATTTCATCGGGACATCATCGAGCGGCAAACAGGGCGACAAGGCTACGCTTCTGGCCGAGGCCAAGCGCGACACCAATGTTTATTCGTCCGCTGTTTCGAGCGAAATGAATGTGCGGACTTTTGCTCCGAACGTCGCCGTCGTGACCGGCGTCGCGAAGGAGACCGGCAAGACCAAAGCCGGCAAAGCCTTCTCGCATACCTACCGCTTTACCGACACGTGGGTGGAACGAAACGGCCAATGGCAATGCGTCGCCGCGCAAGCCATGGCCTTGCCGAAAAAGTAGCGCTTCTTCTATCGCTGCTCTTCTGTAGCCGCTTCGCTGGGCGACGCGTCTTTTCAAGGAAGGGCGATTTGAAATCGCCCACGGCGGTTGCAAACCGCCGCTCCTTGTTAATTGCGCCCCGTCCATTGTTGCGCCAACTGTTAGCCGCATGTCGAACGCGTCGCGTGATCCAGTCGTCGATTCGCTTTGGTACAAGGACGCCGTCATCTACGAGCTCCACGTCAAAACATTTCACGACAGCGATGGCGACGGCATCGGCGATTTCCGCGGGCTGATCGAGAAACTCGATTACCTCCAGGAGCTCGGCGTGACCGCGCTCTGGCTCCTGCCATTTTATCCGTCGCCCATGCGCGATGACGGCTACGACATCGCTGATTACTACGACGTAAATCCGAACTTCGGCACGCTCGACGATTTCCGCGCCTTTCTCGCCGCCGCGCACGATCGCGGGCTGCGCGTCATAACCGAGTTGGTGATCAATCACACTTCCGATCAAAACCCCTGGTTCCAGAAATCGCGCCGGGCCGCGCCCGGATCACGCGAGCGGGAGATGTATGTCTGGAGCGATACCCCGGAGAAATACAAGGAAGCGCGGATCATCTTCAAGGATTTCGAAACCTCGAACTGGGCTTGGGATCCGGTCGCGAAGGCTTACTACTGGCATCGCTTCTATTCGCACCAACCCGATCTGAATTTCGACAACCCGGAGGTGCACGAAGCCGTCGAGAAGGTGCTCGATTTCTGGTTGAACATGGGCGTCGACGGACTGCGGCTCGATGCGGTTCCATACTTGTACGAGCGCGAGGGAACGAGCTGCGAAAACCTGCGCGAGACGCACGAATATCTCGTGAAACTGCGCGCGCACGTCGACGAGAAATTCAATGGCCGGATGCTGCTCGCGGAAGCGAATCAATGGCCCGAAGACGCGGTCGCCTATTTCGGCAAAGGCGACGAGTCGCACATGAATTTCCATTTCCCGCTCATGCCGCGGATGTTCATGTCGCTCCAAATGGAGGATCGCTTTCCGATCATCGATATCCTCGACCAGACGCCGCCGATTCCCGAAATCTGCCAGTGGGCAATGTTCCTGCGCAATCACGACGAGCTGACCCTCGAGATGGTGACCGACGAGGAGCGCGATTACATGTGGCGCGTTTACGCAAACGATCCGACCGCGCGCATCAACCTCGGCATTCGCCGGCGGCTCGCGCCGCTTCTCGCGAACAGCCGCCGCAAAATCGAGCTCCTCAATATTCTCCTCTTCTCCATGCCCGGCACGCCGGTTCTTTATTACGGCGACGAGATCGGGATGGGCGACAATTTTTATCTCGGCGATCGCAACGGCTGCCGCACCCCGATGCAATGGAGCCCGGATCGCAACGCCGGTTTCTCCAAGGCGAATCCGCAGCAGCTCTATCTGCCGATCACGATCGATCCCGAGTACCACTACGAAGCGATCAACGTCGAGAACCAGCAAAAGAACCTTTCGTCGCTGCTTTGGTGGACGCGCCGCGTCATTGCGATGCGGAAAAACTTCAAGGCGTTTTCGCGCGGCACGCTCGAATTCCTCCACCCGGAGAACAATAAAGTTCTCGCCTTCCTGCGACGGCACGAAGACGAAACAATGCTCGTGGTCGTGAACCTTTCACGTTTCTCGCAAGCGGTGGAGCTGGATCTCTCGGCGTTTGCCGGTTGTGCGTTGATGGAAGTGTTCAGCCAGAATTATTTTCCGCGGATCCGGAAGTCGCCTTACGTCATCACCCTCGGCCCGCACTCGCATTACTGGTTCGCGTTCCGATCGCAGACTGCGGCGTCGCGCGCGTCGAAAGAGCGCCGCATTCCAACAATCGAAGCCGTTCCGGATTTGAACTCGCTGCTCGAGAACGGCCAGCGCGCGCGGATCGAGCGGGATATCCTGCCGGCTTACATCCGTGGCTGCCGCTGGTTCGGCGCGAAGGCGCGGACGTTGCGCCAGGTCAGCATCGCGGAAGAAATTCCAGTTACTGACAAAAACGGCGCGGCCCATTTCTGGTTCATCGAAGTCAGTTATCTCGATGGACCGACGGAGACCTACGCGCTGCCCGTTCAGATCGCGACCGGCAACGCCGCGCGCGCCTTGGAACGCTCGGCCAAACACGCTGTCATCGCGCGCTTCAAAGGCGAGGAGGACGGCATTCTCCACGACGCAATTTACGACGAGTCTTTTCGCAACGATTTGTTCGACGTGATAACCGCGGCGAAATCTGCCGTCGGAAAACGGGGGAATATTGTGGGCTCCGCGAGCAATGCGCTTCCGGACGAGGCGCGGAAATCTGCGCCCGCATCACAGGTCCTGAGCGCCGAGCAAAGCAATTCGTCGATGCTGTTCGAGAACAAATTTTTTCTAAAGCTCTACCGGAAACTCGAGGATGGCGTGAATCCCGACGTTGAAGTGACGCGTTTTCTAACGGAGCGGGCAAAGTTTCCAAATGTGCCGGCGTTCCTCGGCGCGATTGAATATCGCCGCAAGAAATCCGAGCCGACGGTAGTTTGTCTCCTCCAAAGCGCGGTCACAAACGAAGGAGATGCCTGGACGCTTACGCTCGACGCGGTCGGCCGTTATTACGAGCGGGTCCTGACGCGGAAGGCCGATCTGCAGAATCAATCGACGCCGCCGGGCCCGATGCTCGAGGAATTGATCGGCGGAATCTATCCCGAGAAAGCGAAGCTACTGGGGAAGCGCACCGGCGAACTGCATCGCGCTCTCGCCATCAGCACGGAGGAGCGCGGTTTCGCGCCGGAACAATTCAACGCCATGGCGCAGCGCTCGGTTTACCAAAACATGCGGGCCTCATTGCGCCGCGCCTTCGCGTTGCTCGAAAAGAAATTGCCGTCGTTGCCGGATGCTTTTCGCGATGAAGCGGCGCAGGTGCTCTCATCCGAAAAACAAATTCTCGCGCAGGAACAGCGCATCCTCGACCGTCGCGCGAACGCCGCCAAGATTCGCATTCACGGCGATTACCACCTGGGCCAGGTCCTCTCGACCGGAAAAGATTTCATCATTCTCGATTTCGAAGGCGAACCGGCTCGCGCGCTCGGCGAACGAAAACTGAAGCGCTCCGCGTTGCGCGATGTGGCGGGCATGATGCGTTCGTTCCAGTATGCGGCATACAGCGCGCTTTGGCAGCCCGCGATGCGCGCTGAGGACGTCCCTTTTCTCGAGCGCTGGGCCGATCTTTGGTATCGGCAGATGAGCAGCGTCTTTTTGCAAAGTTACCTTGAGACCACGAGCGGCGCCGTCTTCATCCCGCCCGATCAGGGCGACCTCGAGATCCTTCTCGAAGCCTACTTGCTAGACAAAGCCGTTTACGAAATCGGCTACGAATTAAACAACCGTCCCGACTGGGTCGTCATTCCTGTCCGCGGCATCAAACACATTCTCGGTGCGAGCTAGATTCTTCTGTGGCCGTCGCCCTGTGGGCGAGGTTGGATTGCGGCCAAGCACGCTCTCACGCTTCGCACAGCGAAGCGGTTACAGAAGATGCGCCAGAAAAAAAGTTCGCGCTTCGCCAAACTCACGATTAGAACGAACCTGATTCGGAGAGCCCATCCTATGAACCACCATCTCGACTCCATCGATCGCCAAATCGCCGCGAAACATCTTCTCACCCATCCCTTCTACCTGGCCTGGACCCGCGGCGAATTGAGCATGGCCGCGCTCGCCGATTACGCCCGCCAATATTATCACCATGTCGCCGCCTTCCCGACCTATCTCTCCGCTGTGCATGCGAAGTGCGACGATCAACCGACGCGCCGCCAGCTTCTCGATAACCTCATCGATGAAGAAGCCGGCTCTCCGAATCATCCCGAGCTCTGGCTCCAATTCGCCGAAGCACTCGGTGTTTCAAAAGAAGATGTTCGGTCGTCCGAGAAATGGACGGAGACCTCAAACCTGATCGGCACGTTCCGCTCTGTCTGTTCCGAGGGCGCCACCGCCGAAGGCTTCGCCGCGCTCTACGCCTACGAAAGCCAGATCCCCGCCGTCTCCGAATCGAAGATCAAAGGCCTGGTGGAGAATTACAAAATGACGGAGTCACGCGACTACGAATACTTCACCGTCCACGTCGAAGCCGACCGAGCACACGCCGCTGCCGAACGCTCGATGCTTTCCCACTACGTCACGGACGATAACGCCGCGCCTACCTCGAATGCCGTCGACCGCATTCTCGATGCCCTCTGGGAAATGCTCTCCGGCGTTTGCCGCCGCCACGCCATCGCGTGCTGACCTGTTTGACGGAGCAGCGTTAGAGCTTCGATGTCTCCCACGCCATAAACGTGTCGAGGTCCCCGCGAACGGACTTCAGCGCGAGGCTGACGACGAAGGCGTCATCGATGTGGCCGAAAACCGGTACCCAGTCAGGGATGACATCGAAGGGAGAGACAAAGTAGATAATCGCAGCGACGAGAGTGAGGAAGTTGCGCGAGGAGATATCGCGATATTCGTCGCGGTGGAAAGCGCGGATCAACCGGATCATCGCCATCAGGTAAGGCCAGGTGTCAGCAAAAGGTCCGCGGGGGATGTGGTTGATCTTGTCCACGGCGTCCTCGAAAAGTCGTCGCAGCCGTTTGGGGTCGTCGACAAACGATTGGGCGTCGGCACTGGCTCTTCGAAAGGCAACGCTCTGCGTAATTTCATCGAGAGCCGGCGTGTTGTCCTCTTTGGCGCGGGGCTTGGTCGAAGCTCTCTTTGCTGACCGCGTGGCGCCGGTTGATTTTGGCTTTGGCATATTAAAATGAAGCGAAACTGAGTGAGAGCGTGCGGCTAGTTTTTCGCGCTGTCCAGCGTGCTGAAAAATGCCGCGAAGACTTCGATGCCGTCCCAGAGGTTCTGAAGACGAACGTTTTCGTTCGCGGCGTGCTGATTGTTGTCATGGTTCACGATGGGGAAGGCGATGACGGGGATGTCGTTCCCCTGTTGGAAAAGATCCATCGGGAGGCTGCCGCCGGCTGTGGGCAGGAGGACGGGTTCGTGGCCGGCGGTGGTCATGATACTGGCGAGTTCGTGCGAGAAGGGGAGATCGAGAGAAGTGCGCGAAGCGGGATAACCGGAACCCCAATCGACTTTCACAATCTTTGGTTTCGCGAGCCGCGTCGCGGTGTCGGGCGGCTGGCGAACGATCGTGTAACCCTGCGCTTCGAGATGACGTTCGACGAGCGGCTTGATGGAGTCGGGCGTTTCGTTAGGGACGAGACGGAAATCAATCGACGCGCGCGCTTCGATCGGGATCGTGTTCGAAGCCTGCGCGCCGACATGGCCCGATTCAATTCCGCGCAGATTCAGTCCCGGCAACATCAGCAGTTCGTTGAGTGGCTTTCCGTTTCCTTCCGTCGAGCCGATTGCGAATTCGCGTCGAAGCTCGGCCTCGACATTTGGAATTTTCGAAACGGCTTCGGTTTCGGCGGCGGTCGGCGGTCGGATGTCGTCGTAGAAGCCTTTGATCAAGATGCGGCCAGTCTCGTCGCGCATCGAATCGATCAGATGCGTCAGCCGAACAATTGGACTCGGAACCCAGTTGCCGTAGTGGCCATCGTGCAAACCTTTGATCGGGCCGTAAACCGTGAGATCGAGGTCAAGCGTGCCGCGCGCACCGAAGACGAGCTCCATCCGCCGGCTCTGGTGAACGGGACCATCGCAAAAGAGCCAGGCGTCCGCGCGGAGTTCGTTGGGAAATCGCTTCAGATAACCGGCCAGATGCGGCGAACCTGCTTCTTCTTCCCCTTCGAAAACAAAGCGGAGATTAACGGACGGCTTGAGGCCAGCGGCCTTCAGCGCATCGAGGGCAGCGAGCATTGCCATGATCGGAGCTTTGTCGTCGCTTGCCGCGCGCGCGAACAGGCGCGATTCGGGATCGATTGATTTCGCTCCGCGCCAATCGTTCTCTTTGCCGGCGGTATCGCGCATGACGGGTTTCCACGGATCGCTTTTCCACTGCGATACGTCGACTGGCTGGCCATCGTAGTGGGCGTAAAACGCGATCGTGCGTTTCGCCTCCGGGACGGAAAGATCGGCGACGACCACCGGTGGCGCGCCTTCGAAGCCGAGCAGCCTGGTGGTGAGGCCGCGTTTTGCAAACAAGCCGCGGATCGCGGTGGCGTTTCGCTGAATGTTCGGCGCGTCCGTCGCGAGATTCGGGATCGAAAGCAGCTCGACGAACTCGGTCAGAATTTCGTGCTCATGGACAGCTCGCCAGGCGCGCGTTTGTTTTACGACAGCGGCAGTGTCGGCGAGAGCCGATGCGTTGATCGCGAGTAAAAGGGCGATGACACCGGGTTTCATTTGCAGACCCAAAATAGGCTTAACGCTCGCTGGATGTCGCGTTCCATTTGCGGACCTTTGTAGCGGCGTTCTATGACCGCCGCTACAGGAAGACGCGCCTGGTTTTGCGCCGAGCGAAAGGCGGGTATGGTGACGCCTTATGGCGGATCAGATTCTGGCAGGGAAGGTCGGTGTCGTTTTCGGAGTGGCGAACAAGCGGAGTATCGCATGGGCGATCGCGAAGGCTTGGGCGGCGGCGGGTGCGCGTCTGATTTTCAATTATCAAGGCGAACGGCTGAAGGAAAACGTCGCGGACCTGGTCGGCGAATTTGGGGAAGGGACGCCTCTCTATCCGTGCGATGTCGCGAGCGATGCGGATATCGCGGAATTTTTCGGAAAAGTGCGCGGCGAAACCGATCGGCTCGATCTGATGCTGCATTCGGTCGCGTTTGCGCCGAAGGAAGCGCTCGAAGGCGATTTCGTGAGCACGACGCGCGAAGCATTTCGGACCGCGCACGACATCAGCGCCTATTCGCTGGTCGCGCTGGCGCGGGAAGCGACGCCGATGATGACGAATGGCGGAAGCATCGTGGCGATGACTTATTACGGCGCGGAGAAGGTGGTGCCGCACTACAACGTGATGGGCGTGGCGAAGGCGAGCCTGGAAGCTTCCACTCGTTACCTTGCTTACGATCTCGGGCCGAAAAAAATCCGCGTGAATTGCATTTCAGCGGGCCCGGTCAACACCCTGGCGGCGCGGGGCATTGCCGGATTCTCGGCGATGCTGAAGCATTATCAGGAGCACGCGCCGCTGAAGCGCAGCTGCGAAACGGCGGAGCTGGGCGCGACGGGAGTTTTTCTGGCAAGCGATGGGGCGGCGCCGATCACTGGGCAGGTGATCTATGTCGATGGCGGCTATCAGATCATGGGGATGTGAAGAATTTGCGATTTGCGAATTGCGATTGGGAGTAAACCTGCGCAGTGCACGTAAAAGAAAAGCTCGTTGAGCTGCTTGGTGCTGACTCGGTAATCGACGAGGCCGAGGTTCTCGCGGCGCACGCCGGCGATAAATGGTTCGCGAGCAACCCGCCGGAAGTCGTTGTCTTTGCGCAATCGACGGAGCAGGTAAGCAAGTTGCTTCGGTTCGCTTCGGCGAACAAAATTCCGGTGACGGCGCGTGGTGCAGGATTCGGATACGTGGGCGGTTGCGTTCCGGTGCGCGGTGGGATCGCGCTCTCGCTCATGCGCATGAATCGGATCAAGGAGATCAGCTTTACCGACGCGATTGCGATCGTCGAGCCGGGGGTCATCACCGCGGATCTTCAGGCGAGAGTGCGCGAGCAGAGATTGTTTTATCCGCCGGACCCGGCGAGCAAAAAGGATTGCAGCATCGGCGGAAATGTTGCGACGAATGCCGGCGGGCCGCGCTGCTTGAAGTACGGGGTAACGCGCAATTACGTGGCCGGTTTGGAAGTAGTGCTGGCGAGCGGTGAAATTTTGCGGACGGGCGGGCGGGTGCACAAAAACAAGACGGGGTTCGACCTCATCGGTCTCTTCGTTGGTTCCGAAGGAATGCTCGGCGTGGTGACGGAGATCACAGTGAAATTGCTTCCGATGCCTCCGGCGCGCGCGACGTTATCGGCGTCATTCGCCAGCATGCGGGAAGCGGCCGCGACGGTGCAGAAAATTTTCGCGGCGGGCTTTTTGCCATCGTCGCTGGAGCTGGCGGATCATTTCACCCTGGAAGCAGCGCGGCGCGATTCGGCGGCGGGCGATGTGCCGGCGGGAAACGCGCATCTGTTGGTTGAGCTCGATGGCCAATCCGAAACCGTGCATTTGGAAATGGAGAAGTTGCGGGGAATGGTGGCCAGTTGCGATCCGGCCGCGCTCCAAATCGCGACGACCGAACCCGACTGCGAACGGCTTTGGGCGCTCCGCCGGGCCTTCAGCAATTCGCTTCGCGCCACGGGCCTGACGAAATTAAACCAGGACATCGTCGTGCCGCGGAGCCGGCTAGTGGATCTGGTGGAGTTTGCCGAAACACTTTCGAAGCGTTCCGGATTTCCGATCGCGTGCTTCGGACACGCGGGCGATGGCAACATGCATGTCAACATCATGGCGGATCGGTATAATCGAGAAGCGGCCGTGCGCGAGAGAGCGGAGCGGGCGCTCGACGAATTATTCGCGCAGGTGTTGGCGTTCGGCGGTGTTATCACGGGAGAACACGGCATCGGCCTTGCGAAGAAACGTTGGTGGCCGGAAGCGACCAGTGAGGTTGCGCGCGAAGTGCATCGCGCGATCAAGGACGCGCTGGATCCCGCCGGGATCCTGAATCCCGGGAAGTTTTTGTAGAGATGTAGAGGTGCTTGTGCCAAGCACCTGTTCTTTGTTAGGCGCTTGGCACAAGCGCCTCTACATCAAGGAAGCTTCAGCACCGCATTCACCGCGCGATGATCGCTGGACTGCGGCGATGTCTCTGCGACCCACGCTTTGCTCAAGCTCGCGCCGCGATAAAAAATTTGATCGAACGACGCGGCGGGATAACGCGCATCAGCCGGCACCGTGATCCGCGACGCAAACGGAATCCCTTGCCAGACCCAGGCAAAACCGTCCGCGAGCAAATCGGGCACGGTTTTTTCGCCGGCAAAGCGCGGATCGTCCGGCGCGGTATTGAAATCACCACCGACGATCCAGGTCAGCGCGCCCATTTTGAAATAAGCATCCTTCATCGCCTTCATATGCGAACGCAGTTGCCGCATCGATTCCTCGCGAATGCGCATGTCTTCGTGAATCTCGCCACGATTGCTTTTCAGATGGACCGCATAAACGAGGAGCGCTCGTTGCGGCGCCAACTGATAGGCGGCGAAAGCAAACCCGCGCGGCGGCGTAATGGCCGCGCCCTGTTTCCACGATTCAGCCCAGGCGCTCACCGGTTGGAGCCGGCTGGCGATGGCGACCTGTTGCGCTTCTTTCTGGCCTTCGCGCGCGGGAAAGTTCGAGCAGACATCAACCTTGAATCCGGAAAGTGGCCTTACCGCGAGGGCGGCATGCTCGGAATCGCGCACTTCCTCGAGGCCGATGAGATCGGGTGCGACCCGGGCGAGATCACCATGGACAGCGCGGACCTGGCGATCTTCCTCGGCGCGCGAGGCGTTGGGCCGGCGACCGGGAAACCATTGCACGTTCCAAAATGTGACGGCGATGGTGGAAGAGGAAGACGGGAGGAGCGATGGCGTCGGTTCAGCGACGAGGGTGGCGGCACCCAGGATGAGCGCGAGAATTCTGGGGAGCATGCCGGAAGCATAACAAGGAGCGGCCGTTTGTAACCGCCGGATTTAAGAAGTGGGCGATTTAGAAATCGCCCCTTCCTGGAACTAATCGGGCCTGACGATTTTGCTCAGTTGCTCGAGCGCGGCTTGCTCGGCTTTTTCGTCGTTGTCGTAACCCCAGGCGACGATCTCCAGCATTTGGGTGCCGACGTCTCGTTTCCCTTTCCGCACCGCTTCGAGCCGCCCAGCCGCGGTCCAGTTTTCGTGATCGACCATTCCCGGCTCGGGAGGCGTCCCGTCCCAATAGCAGTAAAAAACATGAAGCGATCTGCCGCCGTTTTCAAAAACATAGGATCGGATCGGCAGCGGAATTCCATTCACCGTGATTAATTTGTTCTGCACGCCGCCGCGCAATTTCATGCCGCTCGCGGGAAGGCAAATATCGGGTCGATGATTTTTGATGAAGAGCCCGGCGGTCCGGCCGGGAAGCCACTTGAAAAAATACATGCTAAAGTTATGGCCATCGTCACCGGTCCAATCGCCGCCGCCGCCCTCGTTGTAACGCAACAATCCCTGGGCGCTTTCCTCGATGGGGACCTGCTTCCAGTTCGCCGCTTGCGTTGGCCAGGCGATGGTCCAGGGCGCGAGCGCCGTCGTTTGCGATTCGTGGGCTCGATACCAGAGATGGGTTCCGGCTTCCGCGATCACGGTCAGCCCCAGAAGAGTGACCAGAACGAACCGCGGAATGCGGAACGCTGCGGGAGGACGGGCAAGTTTCGGCGCGTCCTCACCTTTTTTGCGCAGGAGCCAGCTCAATCCCCACAGGCCTAACAGACAGACCATCAGAATCGTGTGGCCGGCCGGGTCGTGCCAGTTCTTGATCGCAGCGGAACCGTGTTCGGCCCCGAGCCAGACGAGAAGAAAGGTGCGAATCAAATTGCACACGAACGCCAGAATCGCGCCGCTGACAATGAGGACCACGCGCCGCAAAACGGAGAAGCCGTAGAATTCTCCAAGGAAAAGCGAGACCATGAACGTGGCCTGCAACGATCGGATGCCGGTGCAAGCTTCATCGATCCCGACGAAGCCTGAGCCGACTTCGATGACGTTGCCCATTTGCACCGCCCGAATTCCGATTGCGTTCAGGACCTCGACGTTGATCAGGGCGTCGATGCGCATCAGTCCCTGGATCACAAATTGTTCGAGGCTGGTCGGCCACGGGACGGCCACGAAGAAGAAGAGAATCGGAAACGCGAAGTAACGGACCCAGCGCATTCCGCCGGCGAGATAAATTCCGCTGGCCGTGATCGTCGCGGCGCAGATCGCCATCGCCCAACTGAGCAGGCGCCAATCGGGGTTTGCTTCCTGGACGAGTCGCACTGGAATCATGCAGGCCGCGGCGAGAATAATCACCAGGCCGGCAACGATTCTTCCATCGGGCCGGGACGGCGATGGCGCGCTCTGCCAGCGTTGCCAAAAAAGGTAACCGGCCAGGAGCGGCACGGCCCAGCCGTAACTGTATTGCGGATTGATCGACCACTCGAAACGCAGCCGCGAACTCAGCTCGAGCCAGACCAGCGCAAAGACGGCGACGGGAAGCCAGTTCATGGCGCCCGGAGCTCTTTCGACTTTCGCCGGAGCGGTGGTGGCGAGGGCGTTCATGCGAGCGGTTGAATTCAGCAGGTTACGAGCCTCCGGTTAGCGGACAGAGCGGGTGGCTCGGCGGCTGCTTCGGGAGAGAAACCTCGTTTCATCCACTTCGCTTGTGAACGTCGCGGCGTTGACTTTGAAGTGGGTCATAGAAAGCTTTCTCCAACTTGGAACATCCTCACGACAAAATCGAGCGCTCGATTATCAAGATCATCGCTTGGACCGTCGGCATTATCCTGGTCCTGGTAGTCGGGAGCACGTTCGGTTACCGGCAGTTCCGGGCGTGGCAGCAGCGCCGGTTAATCGCGGAGGGGAACGCGCTGGTGAATGAAGGTGATTTCAAGCGCGCCAGTCTCGATGCCCGGCGCTTGCTCCAAATCAACCCCAAGAGCGCCGAGGCCTGCCGGATGATGGCCCGGATCGCTGAGAAAGCGGGTTTGCGAGCCGCCTTGGACTGGCGGCGACGCGTCATGGATCTGGGCGAGGCTACGCCTAACGACTTGATTTTACTCGCCCGCGCCGGCATCCGGTTCGACGATCGCGCCACGGCGGATGCCGCGATGTCGCGCCTGCCGGAAAGCGCGAAGGAGACGGCGGAATATCACGCGCTCCTGGCCGACATTGCTTTCGCGCAACGGGACGGCGTCGAGATGGAGAAACAGTTGAGCGAAGCGAGCCGGCTCGAGCCTTCCAACAAAGATTACGCGATGCGACTCGCGGCGCTGCGTCTCGGCGCAAATGACTTCGAGCTGCGCGATCGCGGAAAAGAAACGCTCCGGGAAATGCAGAAGGACCCGGCCTTGCGCCGCGATGCCACCCGTTACCTGGCGGAGGGAGCCTTGCGCCAGGGCGACAACTCGGAGGCGCTGACGCTCGCGCGAGAGCTCGATACCCTCCCCGGCAAGGCCTACGCCGATCGCCTTGTGTTCCTCAGCGCGCTTCAGGCAGCACACGACCCGGGCTTCCAGGCTTATCTTGAAGAATTGCAAACCTCTTCCGCAGACGATGCCGAGCAGACCGGCTCGCTCATGACCTGGATGAACGTCCACAAATTGTCCCGCGATGCGATAGCCTGGAGCGCCAAACTCGCTCCCGCGGTCATCGGCAATAAACTCGTGCAGATCGCTCTTTCCGACGCATTCGTCACCGAGAAGGATTGGGCCGGCTTGCAGAAACTCATGAAGTCAGGCAACTGGGGGACCATTGATTTTTTGCGAAACGCGCTCTCGGCCCGCGCCCTGCGCGAAGCCGGAAACGAACCTGAATCGGCCGCGCAATGGAGTGAAGCGGTGAAAAAAGTCAGCACGAATTCGCGGCATACTCTGATGCTCATGGAGACGGTGGAGAAATGGGGCTGGCGCGCGGAAGCGATCGATCTTCTCTGGCTGGCCGCGAAGGACCCGGCCAAAAGCGATGAGGCTCTGGGCGCGCTCTACCGGTATTTCGCGAAGAACGGGGACACCGAAAATCTCTACCGCGTTTTATTGCATCGCATCGAAACGCAGCCGGACGATCGCAAGGTGCAGAATAACTTGGCTCAGCTTTCGTTGCTCTTGAATCTGAACATCGATCGCGCCCAAAAGATCGCGCGGGAACTTGCTGAGAAAGAGCCGGCCAATGGGGCCTACGTTTCCACCTGGGCATTCGCGCTTTTCACTCAGGGCGACATCAAGAAGGCGCGCAAAACGATCGAAACCCTGAACGATGCGCAGCTCCACCAGCCCGAAATCGCTGCCTACTATGGAATTATTCTAGCGGCCGCTGGGGAACAGGCGCGCGCCGTTGAATTCCTCGATCTCGGAGAGAAAGCGACGCTTTTGCCCCAGGAAAAAGCGCTTGTGGAAAAAGCCCGCCGCTCCCTGGCGCAACGCTGATTCTTGCGCGATATTACACGCACACCAGCCTTAAGGGCCGATTCTTACTTGGACGATTTCATCGTCCAGGTCCGGCGCCGCACTCCGATGAAACCTGGCACTCTTACTCACACCATCGCGGTCCTGCTTTCCTCCGCCTCCGCGCTCTTCACCCAAAACGCGCCGGCCGCCGTTCCGGCCTCGAAGGTGAAGCTCAGCAAGAAATCGAACA
>JBEEHU010000003.1:0-70508 GCA_041167565.1 Verrucomicrobiota bacterium
GGGGCGTGGGGTTTTTTAAACCCGCCGCTCCTTGATGGCCCTATCCGGAAGTTCCGACGATTATGGCGTCCGCTTCGTGGGGATTGGCGCCGCTGAAAGTTTATCACCGATTTATTGAGCTGTAGCGCCGACGAAGCGAAGCTTCGAAGAGAAGCGCGTTCCCAAGCTGGAGCTTGGGAACGAGGGAAGTTTCCGGCGATCATCGATCGCGGCTACAGGTCCCACTTCTTCGGGAATTTCTGTTTGAGGCTTTCCACCGGTGCGAAGAGGTCGCCCATTTTCTCGACCCGCTGCAATACGCGGTCGGATGGGAAAACCAGCAGCTTCGCGTTTTTCTTCTTCAGCGTGGTTGCGACTTCTTCCCAGGTGACCGGTGTCGAAACTGTCGGCTGTTCCTTCGCGCGCAGGGAATAAACGTTCACCGTCGTCTTGTGCTCGTCGTTCTGACTCCAATCGACAAACACTTTCCCCGTCCGCAAAGCCCTGGCCATTTTCGAGATGACGAGTTTCGGGTGCGCGCGCTCGAGATGTTCCGCCAGGGCGCGCGATAAATCTTTGGTTTGATCGAACGTCACCGCCGTGTTAAGCGGCACGTAAACCTGCAAACCCTTCGAGCCGGAAGTTTTTGCCCAGCTCTTGAGTTTCATGGTCGCGAGCAAATCGCGGAGCCAAAGTCCGACCTCGCAGCATTGCACGATGTCGGCGGGCGCGCCGGGATCGAGGTCGAACACCATCATCGTCGGCCGCGACACGTCCTTCTTTCGCGCGAGCGAGGTGTGCAATTCGATGTCGGCCAGGTTCGCGGCCCAGACAAGCGTGGGCAGATCCTGCGCGAGGCAATAATGCATGTCGCGCTGGTTGCCTTCGCTCCAGACTTTCGCGGTCTTCACCCAGGCGGGCCGGTGAGCGGGACAATTCTTTTCGTAGAAGAACGGCTGATCCACCCCGTTCGGATAACGCTTCATGGTGAGCGGCCGGTCCTTGATGTGTGGCAGCAAGACGGGCGCGATCCGAATGTAATAATCGATCACCTGCCCCTTGGTGAACCCGGCTTTTGGGTAGAGGACTTTGTTCAAGTTCGACACCGCCAGCTTCCGGCCTTCGACGATCAGTTGGGCTTTCTCGCTCATACTTCCAATCTATCGGGCGAACATGGCCTCGCGCGCTTTGAATTTTTCGGCGGTAATAGACCGCCGCTACAAGACTGAATACAAAATCACACCGGCGAGCACGACGCTGAATACGCCGGCGACCACGAAGTGCCACGATCTTTCCATCTTGATCGTCGACAACATTCTCACTCCATGCCGCGGATAAACGAAATAGATCGTGCTTTTGAGCACGAGGCCCCAGCCGATAGCGGTGACGAGCATCGGCATTCCGTGCCAGACATTGTGGAAGGCGACGATGAACGCGCCGAGGGGGAAATGGACTAAACCGTTGAGCAGGCTGCCGACCTCCTGTTTCTCGCGGAGCATGATGAAAAAGCGAACCCAGCACGCGGCGCAAAAATATGCGAGAGGCCCGTAACGAGGAAAAAGAGGGCCGTGAGTTTCTCGACCGATGCTTCCACAAGACTGGTGTAGGACGACGCGCCGTCCCCGACAAGGTTTAAGCAAAAAAACGCTCGGGTGACATCGCCGGCTGCGGTTTGCAGATTCGCGCGACGCAGTGTTCCCAACTTTCGTGGCCGCTCAGGATTTCGATCTCCACCCGGAGGAAATAAATCGGGACGTCGACTTTGGTCAATCGCGGGAAACGGACCGCGTCTTTCTCGGTGGTCACGATCATCTCGAGATCGCGGCGCATGCAGCGAGTGATGAAACTCTGGAGCTCGGCCTCGGTATAACGATGGTGATCGGTGTAACGCTTCGAAAGCTCCAACCGCGCGCCGAGTTTGCGCAGACCTTCCTCGAAGCTTTCCGGCGCCGCGATCCCGCAGAGGGAACCGATGTAGGTATCGCGGAGTCGTTTCAGCGGCACCTGTTCGCCGGTGAAGACATCTTGCAGATGGAGCGGTTGATGGGCGCACTCGATGATCTCGGCGGTGCGGTTATAGCGGCGGATGCGCTTGATCAAATCGTCGTTCGGCTCGCCGGTGCTTTTGGTGATGAAGATGTAGCTCGCGCGACGAAGATTTCGGGGCGGCTCCCGGAGCGTTCCGCGCGGCAGAAGATATTCGTTTCCGAACGGCGCCTGCCGATCGATCAACACGATATCGAGCCGATGCTTCAGATGCAGATACTGCAGGCCGTCATCCAACAGGAGGGTATCGGCCTGGAGCTCCTTGATCGCGAAGAGTCCGCTCTTTACCCGGTCTTTGTCGACGAGAACGATGACGTCTTTGAGATTGTTCGCCAGCATGTAGGGCTCGTCGCCCGCGGTGAGGGAATCGAGCAACACCGATTTCCCATCCGAAACGATGCGCGGCGGCTGCGGATCCCGGCGGCGGAAGCGCTGCCACCATTTTCTCGGCGTGCGCCGCGGCACGCTCTTGTATCCCCGGCTGAGAATGGCCACGCGCCTTCCGCCCGCGCGCATGGCCCGCGCAAATTTCTCGACGATCGGCGTTTTGCCCGTCCCGCCGACGGTCAGATTGCCAATGCTGATAACCAGACAACCCAGGGCGCGCTCGCGGAAGATCCGGCGGCGGTAAAGAAAGAGCCGCAACTGCACCAGCCGCTCGTAAATGAACGAGAGCGCGTAAAGCAGCGTCCGAAGCAGCGCCGCCCGCAGGCCATGACGCCGCTCCAAAATGACGTCGATCGCAAACTGCTCGAGGTTCTCAGCGCGCTGGCCCATTTAGCGATTTACGGTTTGCGATTTGCGATTTTCGATTTGAAGGACTCGCGCGCCGCGGTTGTCGGCGGCAGTAATGACGGTGCGCGCGCCGGCAGATTCGGCGGCGGCGAGCATCGAGCGTGAAACTTTCTCCGGCGAACGAAGCGTGACGGCGCAGATGGTGGAACCGGATCCGCTCAGGAATGCGCCCAGCGCGCCGGCGGATTCAGCGGAGGCGATCACGGCGTCGAGGAACGGAATCAGTTTTGTGCGAAACGGCTGGTGCAGGTGATCCACGAACGCGCCGCGCAACTGTCCGTACTCGCGCGATGCAAAGGCCGCGGTGATCGTGCACGCGTTCCGGCAATTCTCGACGGCCTGGAGACGCTCGACCCGCGCCGGAAGAAGTTTTCTCGCTTGAGCGGTGGCGATCTCGAAGTTTGGAACGAGAAGCACGAAATGTAATTGCGCGGAGACCGTGAACATCTGCCGCTGTTCGCCGCGCACGACGTTGAAGCCGCCGTAGGCGGCGGGCGCGGCGTTATCGGGATGGCCTTCGAGTTGGGCGCAGATTTCGAAAAGTTCCTGGCGCTGCAGGGGACGATTGGCGAGCTCGTTCAAACCGTGGATCACACCGAGACGAACGGCCGCGCTGCTGCCGAGGCCGCGTGATTCCGGGATGTTGGCGCCGATCGAACAGGAAAAGGCGAACGGTTTGCTCGCGGCGCGCTTGAAGAAGGCGCTGGCCGCTGTGCGAACCATGGTTCCCATCGGCCGGTCGCCGCCGCGCGAAATCGTCACCTGATTGTAGAGCCGTAACGCGACGCCGAGACAATCGAACCCCGGCCCGAGATTAGAGGTGCTGGCCGGAATGCGGACGGTGACTTGTTGCATGCTCCGTTTCTTTTAGCGGCGCTTGGTTGCCGCAGCAAGATGTGACGGCCTAACGGACGCAAAGACAGCCTGACAACCGATTCACGTAATGAGCCTGCCGTGGCTTCCCCGTTAATCGTGAAAATGTCCGAATGGATAGAGCCGGACCTCCACCGGAAGTTCATCGCCGAGCAAACCGACGCGCTCCGTCTTTGCACCGGGCCTGATGGCTGGGTCGAGCGCTTCGGCGTGGACGTGCTGATTTCTTACAAGACGGATGCGGCGCTTGAGCGGCTCAAGACCGAACTTTGTCTCTGGGCCCTCAACGTCGATTTCAAATTCCGGCGCGTCTTCGCCCGTTTTCTGCCCAAACAAAACGCCGACCGCGAGGCGCCGGCCCTGATCCTGGGCGATCCGGACGCCAACCTGGAGAGCACGGCGCTGGAGCGAACGCTGCGTTACGCGATCGATTTTGGCGCCGGATATTCCGTCGGGCTCTTCATCGACCAAAGAGAAAATCGCCGCTTCGTCCGGGACACGGCGCCCGGCACGTTGCTGAATTGCTTCGCCTACACCTGTTCCTTTTCGGTCGCCGCCGCCACCGTCGGAGCGAAAACAGTCAGCATCGATCTCTCGAAAAAATCCTTGGGGCGGGGCCGGGAAAACTTTGCGTTGAATTCGCTGCCGACAAATGACCATCGCTTTCTCGCCGATGATGTCATGGCTGTCCTGCCGCGGCTGGCGCGAAAAGGCGAAAAATTCGACGCCATAATTCTCGACCCTCCGACGTTCTCGCGGACACATCGAGGAAAGGCATTTCAGGTGGAGCAGGATTTCGAGACGTTGCTCCTGGCGGCGCTCGAAGTTGCCGAACGCAACGCCAGGATCCTGCTTTCGACGAATTGCTCCACCTTGCAGGAACGCGCGCTCGAAGTGATGGGCCGTTACTGCCTCAAGGCGACACGCCGCGCCGGCACTTTTCACCATGAACCGCCCCTGCCCGATTTTCCGCCGCGGGTCGGAGCTTCGACGCTTTGGTTGACCTTGCGCTAAAAATCGAAACACGCAAAAGTCCGCCGTGCTTCGAAGTGTAAGTACCATGGACGAACAGTTTTCAGGAACCTCGGGAGACGTCGCTGAGCGCGGCCTCCGCTACACCAAAGATCAATTGGAGCAGGTCCTCGAGCAGACGGAAGAATACGTGCGCGGAAATCCGGCGCGCTCCATCGCTTACGCGGTCCTCGCCGGGTTCATTCTCAATCGCCTGCCGATCGGCCGGATCCTTGGCGGATTCGCGCGGTTAGTCCTGATTGCTTTCAAGCCGGCGATCCTGGCTTACGGCGCGACGAAGCTCTACCAAGCCACGCAAAACGACGAAGGGTAGCTGCGCCTCTTCTGTAGCCGCTGCCTTGTGGGCAGCGTGAGATCGACATCGACAAGTCCCATCGCGCTCGCGCTTCGCACAGCGAAGCGGCTACAGAAGAGCGCAGCACGCGAACGGCGCGGGATTTATTTGTCGAGGGTGAAGCCGACTTTAACGGTCACCTGCCAGTGATTGATCTTGCCATCTTCGACATGGCCCCGCGTCTCGGTCACTTCGAACCAGCGCATGTTCCGAATGGTTTTCTGGGCGCGCGCCAGCGCATTCACCACCGCTTCCTCGATGCTGTTCGGTGAAGAACCGACCAACTCGATCTTTTTGTAAACGTGATCGCTCATGGCGTCATTCTTGGGCGCGCATCTCTCTAAGACAAATCAAATAACTGAGTGCTGTAGCCGCGGCGCTGCGTCGCCGCGCGGGGGTCCGAGCGCAAACAAGTCCCCACGCCCCGATGCAGCGGGGCGGCTACAGTGCTCTCCTAGAGCTTTTCCATTGAGCCCAGCGGTGAGATTGCTAGCCTCTTGATTGCCATGGCCGAAAGCATCGAATCCCATCTGATCGAGAAGCGCGTTTTCAAACCGGCGAAGAAATTCGCCGGCCGCGCCCGCATCGGCAGTTTGGCGCGCTATCGGCGCCTCTATCGCGAATCGATCCAGCAGCCGGACAACTTTTGGGCGCGCGAGGCGAGCGAACTGGTCTGGCAGCGCCGGTGGAAAAAAGTCCTGAGCTGGAAAGCGCCTTTCGCGAAATGGTTCGTCGGCGGAAAACTGAACGTGTCGGAGAATTGCCTCGATCGGCATCTCAGCGGACCGAACCGGAACAAGGTCGCCATTCTTTGGGAAGGCGAGCCGGGGGACAAACGAGCGCTAACTTATCAGCAGTTGCACCGGGATGTCTGCCGCTTCGCGAACGTGCTGAAGCGAAACAAGATTCGCAAAGGCGATCGCGTCATCATCTATATGCCGACGATCCCCGAGGCCGCGATCGCCATGCTCGCGTGCGCCCGCATCGGCGCGGTCCATTCCGTGGTTTTCGGCGGGTTTAGCGCGGACAGTATTCGCGACCGGATCGCGGATTGCGGCGCGGTCGCCGTCATCACGGCTGATGGCGGTTATCGGCGCGGCGCAATCGTGCCGTTGAAAAAAAACGTGGACGACGCCTTGCGCGGCGCCACTTCAATCAAGCGCGTCATTATTTTTCGCCGGGCCGGCAACGACATCCACGTCGAAGAAGGCCGGGATGTCTGGTGGCACCGCGAATTGGAATATGTGGACGCGCATTGTCCGCCGGTGGCCGTGGACAGCGAACATCCGCTTTACATTCTTTACACGAGCGGCTCGACCGGGAAACCGAAAGGCATCCTGCACACGACCGGCGGATATCTCGTCGGGATTTATTCCACGATGAAGTACGTCTTCGATGTGCGCGATGACGATGTTTACTGGTGCACGGCGGATATCGGCTGGGTCACCGGCCACAGTTATGTCGTGTACGGCCCGCTCGCGAATGGCGCGACGACGTTGATGTATGAAGGCGCGCCGAACTGGCCGGAGCCGGACCGCTTTTGGCGGATCATCGAAGAATACGGAGTCAATATTCTCTACACGGCACCGACGGCGATTCGCGCGTTCATCCGCTGGGGCGATCAATGGCTCAAGAAGCACGATCTCTCGTCGCTTCGCCTGCTCGGCTCGGTCGGCGAACCGATCAATCCCGAGGCTTGGATGTGGTATCGCGACAAGGTAGGCGGCGGTCGCTGCCCAATCGTCGATACCTGGTGGCAAACCGAAACCGGAGCGATCATGATCACGCCATTGCCAGGCGCCGTTCCCACCAAGCCGGGGAGCGCGACGCTGCCGTTCTTCGGCATCGACGCGGCGATCGTGGACGAGAAAGGGAAGGAAGTCGGGCCGGATATCGGCGGGAAATTGATCGTCCGCAAACCGTGGCCGGCGATGCTCCGGACGATTTATGGCGATAAGGAGCGCTACAAAAAACAATATTGGAGCGAGTTCAAAGGCAAGTATCTCACCGGCGATGGAGCGCGCCGCGATAAGGATGGATACTTCTGGATCGTCGGCCGAATCGACGACGTCTTGAACGTGGCCGGACACCGGCTCGGAACATCGGAAATCGAAAGCGCGCTGGTCAGTCACGCGAGCGTTGCGGAAGCGGCCGTCGTGGGGCGGCCGGATGAGTTAAAAGGCCAGGGTGTCGTCGCCTTTGTCACCCTCAAAGGCCACGTCCCGGCAACGGATGCGCTCAAGAAGGAATTGCGCGAACACGTCGGCATTCACATCGGCGCCATCGCCAAGCCGGATGAGGTCCGTTTTGCTGAGGCTCTGCCGAAAACGCGCAGCGGCAAAATCATGCGACGCTTACTGAAGGAAGTGGCGAGCGGAAAGACGGTGACAGGCGATACGACGACGCTGGAGGACTTGAGCGTGCTGGCGAAGTTGAGCGCGGTGGAAGAATAGCGAACGTGAATTTCCATTGGTGCATCGCGCAACCAGCGTAGCCTTACCCTCGTGAGTTTCATTCGAACAGGGCTGCGCGAGATCGGGCTCAAGATTCGCCGGCAGAAAACGCGGATGGCGTTGCGCCACGAAAAGCGCGTCTTGCAAAGAAGCGAGATCAACCTCGGGCGTGAAGGCTGTTCCCAAGCTGTGAATTTTCCGGAAGTGCGGAACGAAATTGTCGCGCTGAAAAAGCTGGAGCAGGAACAAAAGGAAGTCGCGTTGCGCATCGCGCAAATCGAGGAAGGCATCCGCAAGATCGAATTGCAGCGCGACCAGAACACGAAAGAACAGAACGAAGCCGTCGCCAAACTGGAGGAGGAAAAAAAGCCGATCCTGCAGCGGCGGAACGAAACCAGAGCGGCGGCGGATGTTTGCGATCGGGAACTCTCGAGCGTGGAACGCCGGCTCCAGGACAACGACGCCGCGGACCGCGATCTCTTGAAGAAGCTGTCGGAGTTGCAGGCGCAAGTCCCGCCGCCCGACGATCTCGAAACGCAGATGGCCGCGATCAGCGCGCGCCGCGTTCGCCTGCCGGAGGAACGCGCGGAAGTGACCCGCGCGCGCATGGGCAGCGCCGAAGCCTGCCGGATGGCCCGCGAGAAATTGAGCGAGCAGGAAGCCGCGCTCGCCGCCGTGGAAAAAAATATCGCGCGGATCCGAGAGGAATTTGAGGCGCGCGATCGCGTCCTGAACGAGCAAAGCCGCGCCCAGCAGGACGCGTTGAAGGAAGCGCGCGGTCATCACCAGGTCGTCGAAGAAAAGAAGAACCCCGCTTATCTGAACATCGGGCGCCATCTCGCCTCGCAAGGCATTGCCCCGCCGAATGCGCCCCATCTTCTGGCGGAAGTGCAAAAGCATCGCGCCGCCGTCGCCCGCCATTCCGAACACACCGCGGAGCTGGCCGTGCTTTCGAGTCAGATCGACAAACAGGAGCTGCGAAAGTTCTACTTCGCCATCATCTCGATCCTCGTCCTGCTCGCGATTATCGTGCCGCTCGTTTTTCAATCACCCCAAAAACGCGAATGGCTGCCGCAGGAAACCGAGACAATTCTCTCGATCAATCTCGAACAGCTCGAGCGCGACGATCTGCCGAAGCGCTGGAAGAAAGATCAGGCGGCCGAATGGCAAAATATTTGGGCCGGCTTGATTGGCAGCGCGCAACTGACGCCGCTCCTCAATTTGCCGCGCGACGCCGTCCGGGTGACGCGCGCCATGGCGACGACGAAGGCCGGCGCGGCCCGCGAATTCATTCTCGTCGAGGCGCACACCGCGGTTTCACCGGTGATCAAGTCCATCGAGAAGGATAAGGCTTTCGAGCGGCAGACGATCAGCGGGTTGCCGATATGGAGGCGTCCGGATTTCGCGCTCGCGCGTGTCGGACCGAAAACGCTGGCGGTGGGTGCCGAACCTGAGGTCGCGGCGCTGGCGCGCGTCCGGCTCGGGATCGATCCCGATTTAAAAATTACCGGCCCGCTTTTCGATCGCTTTCAGTCGCTGAAAGAAGGCAACGCGCTTCGGCTCGTCTCGCGCGATGCGCCGAAGCTCGCCACGATCTTCCAGCCCGTTTTCAATCCCGAGCTTTTAGGCGCCTCCGAGCTGTTCGGCCTGTCGCTCGTTCTTCAGAATCCAGTGAAGGCGCGGATGATTCTCCAAACGAAGTCAGCCCAGGCGGCGGGTGATCTCGCCGGGCGCATCCGGAACGAGCCGCAGCGCTGGCTGCGGATTCAGGATTCGAATTTGCTCCTCTACGTCCAGGCACCGGAGGTTGAAAATCAGGGCGCGAACGTCAACTTGCGTTTCGACGTTCCCGAAAACAGCGCGCGGCTTCTCTTGCAACGCATTGCGAAGATAACGCCACCGTCGCCGGTGGTGGCACAACGCTAACCGTGCGCCTTTCGGTCCTCAGCCGCGTCACGTTCGGAGCAGTAATCGCCGCGTTAGTGCTTCCACTTTCCGCTTTGGCCAGGAAACCGCCAGCGAACGAGAGCGATTTCGCGAACCTCCAAAGCGTCGACCGGACAATTGCGATCGATCTGCGCTATGCCGGTTCGAACAACGTGACCCATCGTGCCATTTATCCCACGGGAACTTCGGCCCTGCTGCGTGCGAATGTCGCGCAACGTCTCGCGATCGCGCAAAAATATCTTAAGGCAAAAGGCTACGGCCTCAAGATTTGGGATGCCTACCGGCCCGCCGCAGCCCAGCAGCAACTCTGGCTCGCGACGCATAACCGTTCTTTCGTCGCGGATCCAACTGGCGGAGTAGGATCGATGCACACCCGCGGCGCGGCGGTGGATGCCACGCTGGTCGATTCCTCCGGCGCCGAGGTCGCGATGCCGACAGATTTCGACAACTTCACGCCGGCCGCAATGATTGCTTATCAAGGAGGCGATCCTGTAGTGCGGTCGAACTTGAAGCTGCTGCAAAAGGCGATGGCCCACGCCGGGTTCTACGGGCTGCGCACCGAGTGGTGGCATTTTTGCGCGCCGGATTGGAAGAAATACCCGCAGGTTCCCGAGCTCAAAATCGAGCCGGAGAAAAAAAAGTGGTGGTTCTTATGATCGAGACTTTCCTGCGCGACCTGCAACAGCCGGAATATCTGCACGTGTTGTTGAATCCTCTGCCGGTTTACGGTCTTGCGATCGGATTGTTTGGGTTGATCGCAGCCATGTATTTGGGAAGTCGCGGCGGCCGCCTCACCGCGCTCGTTCTCATTTTCGCCTGCGCGCTCTCCGCTTGGCCGGTGGCGCATCATGGCGATGAGGCATACGACCGCGTTCTCGCCATGGCCGATGAAGATGGCCAGGCTTGGCTCAAAGCCCATGCGCATCGCGCGGACGAGCTGATTTGGTTTTTCTACGCCCTCGCTCTGGTCTCGGTCGCCGCCATTTTCCTGCCGAAGAAGTGGCCTAAAAGCGCGTGGCCATTGGCAATCGCGACCCTGATTCTGGCCATGGCCTCGTTAGGTGCGGGCGGTTACATCGCCTACGCCGGCGGGAAAATCCGTCATCGCGAATTTCGCACCTCCCCGCCGCCTAAAACAGAACCAGGCGACGCACGGTAGAGCATTACAGCTGCCGTTCCCTAAAAGGCCTGCTTAAATCCCGCCAAGAGCGCGTTGTAGTTCCGAAATGTCGGCGTTGTCTTCCCGTTGACATACGTCAGCGTGAATTTCGGCGCCGTGTCGCTTTCTGTTTGCGGCCCGATGTCGAGAGACAACCGGACGTCCGGCATGGCCTTGCCCGTCTCGAAGTCATAAGCGCCGCCGACATCGATCAGCAAATCGGCGTTGTAATGTTTGACGATCAACAAATCCGCGTCGTGCGCCAACTGGATCGACCAGTAGAAGCGTCCGCGCAAACGATTGCGGCCGGTATCTTCGCCTTTGTTATTGGCCGGGAGGTCATCTTTGACCGGACTGACGTAATCGTAACTGAAAACCAGAATCGGGGGAACGTTCGCCTCAGGTTTGCCGAAAAAGCAAAGTCCGGTCGCGAACTTGGACAGTCCCGGGGAGTTAATGGAAAGCCAGTTCGTCCAGCCGATCGTCACGTTTATTTTTTCGAACGCCTGGTCCGTTTCGAAACGGCCGGCAAAGCCCGTTTCAAAAAGCCCACGCACGTTGCCGAAGTTCTTGGCCTCAAAAAACTGCGCCAACACATAATCGGCCTCCGCGTTAATGCTGTTGACGTAATTGTGATTCTTGTCCGGATGATACGACAGATCGGCGTCGACCATCGCTTGAAACCGGGAGAACCGATTGTAATTGCGCGGCTTCGCCGGGTCATCGGTCGAGGAAGAGTTCGCGAGGCTATCCATTCCGTAGGTCAGCTTGATGGAAGCGCTGGTGCCGTTTTCGCCGCCAAGAATGGAGAACTTTCTTTGGATCGCCTTGTTGCGGGCCAGAAATTTAACGTTTTCAGGCGCTGCGCCCACGGCAAACGGCACGAACTTCGCGATGGGCGCGAATCCTTTCAGTTCGATGCCGGGCGGATCCCCGGGATCTTGAAGCATTTCGACGCTATATCCCTTCGCCTGATCCAACTCTGCTGAGCCGAGAAGAATATCACTCTGCAAACCGGGGAAATTATCCTGCGGCGCCCGAGCAACAATTTGCACAGCGAGCGGTTTGTCGGCTTTGCCATCGATTAGAACTTTGAAGCGGCTTGCCTTGGTGGCAGCGGGCGAGTCGCTCCGAATAAGGTGGTAAAGAGGCTTGCCCTGATCATCGGTGATTCCAACGCGAATAACAGACTTGGTCTTCGATGGATTGCTCGCATCGGGAATAAATGTGAGTTTGCAGACAACTTTCGGTGGGCCAGCCAGCATGGCCTTGGCCGCGCCGAACAGGATAAGAGCGAGAAGGAGGTGCCGGCGCATCAGGCTTGCTACGATTCGATCCGATCAAGCAGCTCTTGCGGAGTGGCAAACTCGCCATCGACCAATTCCTGGGGACTAAGCGCATAATCCCCTGGAATTCGTTCGCGGATATTAATGTAAAAGAGGTCGAGTCGTTTTATTGGCGCGTTTGTCGCGGTATCCGCGTCGTTAATACGTTTGAACCACGTCGTGATGTCGCTGTTGGGATTCGGGTCGCCACTGGTAACCGGATCGATATAGAGAGTCTTCTTTAGCTCGTCCAGGATGATGGCCATTTTTTCTGCGGAGGTTTGGCTCATAGAAGTGTTCTAGCAGGGCGGAATTATGCAAAGGCGGCAGCGGGCAGTTGGGGCTCGGGAGAATCTGCGGCTAGGTTTAGGCAATCGTTGGAAACCTGTCGAGGAATTAAACCGTATCAGCGCCGGCTTTGCGCGTGTCGCTTCGCGGCGTCCGCCAAATTATTTTGGTGTCGGATGCGAACCCGGTTAAGCTCAGGGCCGAAAGGCCGATGTGGCGAAATGGCAGACGCAACGGACTTAAAATCCGTTGGGCTTAAACGGCCCGTGCCGGTTCGAGTCCGGCCATCGGCAGACTGAAATTGCCTAACGACTCTTCAATACATGAACGACAAACCGCTCTATCTTCCGATCCTTCTCGGGACAGCGCGCCAGGGCCGGCAAAGCGAGCACGTGGCCAACTTCGTCCTGAGCGAAATGAAGAAACGGCCGGAGATCGAGACTGAGCTAATCGACGTCCGGCAACTAAAGATGCGCCTCGACGACGCGGGCGAGGAAATGAAGGACCCGAGTTACGCCGAGAAGATGAAGCGCGCGGATGGGTTGGTCATCGTGACGCCCGAGTATAATCACGGATACCCCGGCCTTTTGAAGCACGCGCTCGACATGTGTCTCGAGGAATACATCCACAAGCCGGTGGCGATTTGCGGCGTGTCGGCGGGGCCGTTTGGCGGATCACGCGTGATCGAGACCCTGTTACCGGTGGTCCGCGAGCTCGGCCTGGCGGTTACCTTTACGGATCTGAATTTCAGCAAGGTGCGGGAGGCATTCGATGAGCAGGGAAATCTAAAGGACGAAAAATATGTCGGCCGGCTCGCGAAGTTCCTCAACGAACTGGTCTGGATGTCGCGGGTCATGCGTTACGGCCGTGAGAAAATTCCTCCGCTCTGAGTGTTCTTCGGCCGAAGGAGCCACAGCCCGATGGAATTGCCGGAGTCCGATCTGCAGGAAACTTTTGCCCGGTCCGGCGGTCCCGGGGGACAGAACGTAAACAAGGTCTCGACCGCTGTGACCCTGCGCCATTTGCCGTCGGGCCTGAGCGTGACGGTGCAAGACTCGAGGTCGCAGGCCACCAACCGCAAACTGGCGCGGGAGCGGTTGCGCGATCTGCTTGAGAGAAAAAGGCGCGAGCAACAGGCCGCCGAAAAAGCGCAACGCGAGAAACGGCGGCGTCAGCGTTCCCCCCGGCCGCGCGGGCTAAAGGAGCGCATCCTGGAATCGAAGCGCCGCCGGTCCCGCACGAAGAAATTGCGCTCAGGCATTGAAGATTGAGCAAACAAATTCCCAAAATCTTCGCCCGAAATACATCTACCCGAAGAACCTCCGCCGAATTGACCTTGAAGGAACAATTCCAACTATGAAAAAACTTATCATTCTTACTCCGCTTCTGGCGTGTGCCGCCGTGCTCCTGACTTCGTGCACCACCGTCGTGGAAAAACCAGCGCCAACCACAACTACGACCTCGACGACGACGACGAAGAAGGTCCCGCCGCCGAGTACGACCACTGAAAGCACGACGGTCCGTTCGTCCGGCAACTACTAGGCTCGCTTCCAGCGACAATCGAACTCAAAAAAGGGACACGCGTTTGCGTGTCCCTTTTTTATGTCGGCGGCGTGGGCGCTGCTTCCGGCTCGACTTCGGCGCTTTCCTGGCTGACCACCGGCGCGATCGCCTGCAATTTCTCCGCACCGCGCAAATCCATCAGTTTCACGCCCATGGTATTCCTGCCCACGGCGCGGATTTCCTTCACGCGCGTACGCACCATTTGACCCTTCGTCGTGATCAACATCAGCTCATCGCGTTCCGTCACCGTAAGAGCGCCAACCACGCTTCCCGTCTTTTCCCCGGTCTTCATGGTAATGATGCCTTTGCCGCCACGGGATTGCCGCCGGTAATCGTCAAACGGCGTGCGTTTGCCGATGCCGTTTTCGCCCGCGACCAAAAGCATCGCATCAGAATTGACGATGGCGCTGCCGACAACCAGGTCCCCTTTTTCAGGGCGGATGCCCCAGACGCCGACCGTGTTCCGCCCTTGATCGCGCAATTGCTCTTCGTGAAAGCGCAGGCTCATTCCTTCCCTGGTGATGAGCACGATCTCGTTGTCGCCATTGGTCAACTTCGCGTCGATCAGGCAATCGTCTTTCTCGATCTGAATCGCGATGATGCCGCCTTTGCGCACATTGCTGTAATCCGAAAGATTGGATTTCTTCACGATGCCGGAGCGGGTGGAGAAAACGATATGCAGGTTTTCGTCCCAGGTTTCGTCAACAATATTGGCGCCTGTCCCAGATGACTTGGATTGCACGCGAATGGTCGCCGCGATTTTTTCGTCAGCGCGCAACTCGAGCAGATTGGCGATCGAGCGCCCCTTGGCGGCGCGGCCCATCTCGGGGATCTCGTAAACCTTCTCGACGTAGGCGCGACCCGATGTCGTGAAAAACATCAGGTAATCGTGCGTGGTCGCGGTGAAGAGATGCTCGATGAAATCTCCCTCCTCCTCCTCGGTGTTCCCTTCGCGCGTGGTCATTCCGATCACGCCCTTGCCGCCCCGGCGCTGGGCCCGGAATGCGCTTATGGCCGTGCGTTTGATGAAGCCGCCGTGCGTGATGCTGATGATGCAGCCTTCGTTCGCGATGAGATCCTCCATGTTGATCTCGCCCTCATCGGGCACGAGCTGCGTCAACCGCGGTGAAGCATGCTTGTCGCGGATCTCGCGCAGCTCTTTCTTGATGATCTGAAAGACGCGCGATTCTTTCGCGAGAATGTCGCGCAGATCCTGGATCGTCTCGATCAGTTCGTTGTATTCCTTCGTGATTTTTTCGCGCTCGAGGCCAGTCAATTGATAAAGGCGCAGCTCGAGGATTTGATTCGCCTGGTGCTCACTGAACGCGTAGCGCCCATTGACGAGCCGCGCTTCGTTCCGGATCAGGATGCCGATCTTCTCGACCTGTTTCCGGGTGAACTCGAACGCGAGCAGCTTGACCCGCGCCTCATCGCGATTCGCCGAGCCGCGAATGATCCGGATGAATTCATCGAGGTTCGACAGCGCGATCAGGTAACCTTCGAGTGTCTCGGCGCGTTCCTCGGCCTTGCGCAGCTCAAATTTTGTCCGGCGCAGGACCACTTCGCGCCGGTGATCGATGTAAGCCTGGTTCGCCTGTTTGAGCGGCAGCAGCTTCGGCCGGCCGTGATCGATCGCCAGCATGTTGACGGCAAAGGAACTTTCCATTGCCGTATGTTTGTAAAGATTGTTGATGACGATCTTCGGATTCGCGTCGCGCTTTAGCTCGATCACTACGCGTGTGTTTTCGTCCGACTCGTCCCGGATCGCGGTGATGTCGGTCAGTACTTTTTGGTTCACCAGGTCGGCGATGCGCTCGACCAGCGTCGCGCGATTCACGTTGTAGGGAATTTCCGTGATGACGATCTGCTCGCGATTGCCTTTGAGCTCTTCGACACCCGCCTTGCCGCGCACCTTCATGCTGCCGCGACCGGTTTCGAGATATTGCTTGATTCCCGCGAGCCCGAGGATGGCGCAACCGGTCGGGAAATCCGGCCCCTTCACGTGCTTCCGCAAATCTTCCAGAGTGATCTCCGGGTCGTCGATCTGCGCGCAAATTCCGTCGATCACTTCGCCGAGATTGTGCGGCGGCATGTTCGTCGCCATGCCGACCGCAATGCCGGTGCCGCCGTTGACGAGCAGGTTCGGAAACGCCGCCGGGAAAACGGTCGGCTCAGTGCGGGTCTCGTCGTAGTTCGGGACGAAGTTGACCGTGTCCTTGTCCATGTCGGTCATGAGCGCCGCGCCGAGATGGGTCATGCGAGCTTCGGTGTAACGCATCGCCGCCGGCGGATCGCCTTCGACAGAACCGAAGTTGCCCTGGCCATCCACGAGCGTTTCGCGCATCGCCCACGACTGCGCCATGTGAACGAGCGTGGGGTAGATCACCGCTTCCCCGTGCGGGTGATAGTTACCGCTCGTGTCGCCGCAAATCTTCGCGCATTTCCGATGCTGCCGATTCGGGAAAAGCGAAAGGTCGTGCATCGCAAAGAGGATGCGCCGCTGCGATGGCTTCAAACCGTCCCGCGCATCCGGCAACGCGCGCGAGATAATGACCGACATCGAGTAATCGAGGAACGACCTCGACACTTCTTCGGCAACGTTGATCAGTTCGATTTTTTCGTTGGGATTATACATTTCAATTTCAGCGCTAAACGAAGCGGCGGTGTCGTACCGCTTCGACGTCAACCAGATGTTGCTTGTCGTCCACGGTGTAAACGATGCGGTAATCGCCCACTCGCACGCGCCAGCGATTCCGTGCGTTCCTCAGCTTTTTGCAGCCAGTCGGTCTTGGATTAATCACGAGCGCGTCAATTGCTGCCCGCACGCGCAGCACTACTGTTACTGGCAAGGTGGCCAACTCCTTTTCTGCTGAGCGGGCAAAAGTGATGACATAGTTATGCACGAAGCTTGCCCGCTCGCCTTAACCGACGCTTTACTGTTTCCCAGCTCACGCGAGGCTCGTTCTTGCGATGCTCGCAAACGACATTGTCGTAGAAATCTTCCCAGAGCTCGCCGTGCTCTTTCAGGTCGATTAGGACGGCCGTTTTTTTTCCCTTTTCGTCCACCAGGAATTGGATGCCGTTCACAATTAGATGTCCAGGTTCCGAACATTCAGCGCGTTGTCCTCGATGAACTGGCGGCGGGGTTCGACGACGTCGCCCATCAGGATCGTGAACATCTTGTCTGCGTCGACGGCGTTATCGTCGTTTAGATCCACCTTCAGCAGCTTTCGCTTCTCTGGATCCATCGTGGTGCTGAACAGCTCTTTCGCGTTCATTTCTCCCAGGCCTTTGAATCGTTTGATCTGCACCCCGCGCCGACCGATCTCGACGATCTTTTGGTGAATCTCGGGGATCGAGAACAGCGGATGCGCCACTGCCTTTTCCCCCTCGCCTTCGATCAACTCGAAGATCGGATGATCGCTCGCCGCGTAGTGATCGACCTTCAGCCCTTTCCGCGCGAGCTCGGCGATGATCTTTTGGATCGTCGTGGACTCGTGCAGTTCGACCAGCTTCGCCCGCCTGCGCACACCGCCGTTGGATTTGACTGGCGCGATCGTCAGCGGCAACAGCTCCTGGCCCATTTCCGCGTCGAACAAATTCAGGTCGAGATTCTCCTCGTGAAACTCGCGCACCTCGCGCTGATCGTGGAAATAACGGACCGACTCTTCGTTGCCTTCGCGCACCTTTACCAGGTAGGTCGGCAACTTGCCGGTCTTCGGTTGTCGCTCCGCCAGATAGGTTTCGAAATCGCCGCCGTGCCGCCGAACTGATTCGCTAAGCTTCGCGAGCCGCTCGAGCGACTCCAGAATGTCCTTTAGCTGCGCCGCGCTGAGTTCCTTGTCGTCCGCCAGGTTCTTCAGCCGCACATCCTCGGCGCCTAACGAGATCAGAATCTTGTTGAGCTGCACGTCGTCATCGACGTACTCCTCGCGCTTCTTGCGCTTGATCTGGTAGAGAGGCGGCTGCGCGATGTAGATCTTTCCGGCGCGCACCAGTTCGGTCATTTGCCGATAGAAGAATGTGAGGAGCAGCGTCCGAATGTGCGAACCATCCACGTCCGCATCGGTCATGATAATGATCCGGCCGTAGCGAAGTTTCGTGATGTCGAATGATGCTTCGTCCTTGGCTGTGTTCTCGTCTTTCGGCTTGCCGATGCCCGTGCCGATCGCCGTGATCATCGACTGGATTTCCGTGTTCTTGAGCGCCTGGTCGAGACGCGCCTTCTCTACGTTGATCAGCTTGCCGCGGATCGGTAGGATCGCCTGATAACGCCGGTCGCGCCCCTGCTTCGCCGAGCCGCCGGCCGAATCGCCCTCGACAATGTAAAGTTCGGTAAGATCAGGATCGCGCTCCGAACAATCCGCCAGCTTCCCGGGCAGCCCGCCGCCCGTGAGCGCGCCTTTGCGGATCGTCTCGCGTGCTTTCCGAGCAGCCTCGCGCGCGCGGGCCGCTGTCAGGACCTTGTCGAAAATTCGTTTCGCGATCGGCGGATTCGAATCGAGAAACGTCATCAGGCCGTCGTAAACGACCGAGTTCACGATTCCGTCGATCTCGGTGTTCACGAGCTTCACCTTGGTCTGCGATTCGAAACGCGGATTTGGCAGCTTGATGCTGAGAACGCAGATCAATCCTTCCCGGACATCGTCGCCGGAAATGGCGGGGTCCTTGTCTTTGATCAAACTGTTAGACTTTGCGTATTGGTTGACCGCTTTGGTCAGCGCCGTGCGAAAGCCCGTCAGGTGGGTGCCGCCGTCCGGGTTCGGAATGGAGTTCGCGAAAGGAAGAATGTGGTCGTTGTAGCTGTCGTTATATTGGAGAACCACGTCCACGAAAACTTCGTCGCGTTGCCGGGAAAGCACGATCGGCTTGGGATGAATGACCTGCTTGTTTTCACCGAGCTGTTTGACGAACTCCTCGATCCCATACTTGTAAAAAAACGTCTCCTTCTTTGGTGCATCGCCGCGTTCGTCGTTGAGCGTGATCTCCAGACCGGGATTCAAGAAGGCGAGCTCGCGCAACCGTGAACCCAAGCGCTCAAACTTAAACTCCGTCGTGATCGTGAAGATGGTCGGATCGGGCAGGAATGTGATCAGCGTCCCGGTGCTTTTCTTGCTTTTGACTTCGCCGATGACTTCCAGTTTTTGGGTGGTTTTGCCCCGCTCGAAACCCATCGCGTAAACTTTGCCGTCGCGGGAAACCTCGACTTTGAACCAATCGGAAAGCGCATTGACGCATTTCGCGCCGACGCCGTGGAGGCCGCCGGAATACTTATACGCGCCCTGACCAAACTTTCCGCCGGCGTGCAGATTCGTCAGCACTAGTTCCACCGCCGGCATCTTGAATTTCGGATGCATGTCCACCGGAATTCCGCGGCCGTTGTCCCGAACCGAAACCGAGCCATCGACGTGAACCGCAACTTCGATTTTGGTACAGTAGCCGGCCAAATGTTCGTCGATGGAATTATCGAGAACCTCGAAAACCATGTGGTGCAACCCGCGTTCATCCGGGTCGCCGATGTACATTCCGGGGCGTTTTCGCACCGCCTCGAGGCCCTCGAGTTTATCGATTTGAGCGGCGTCGTATTTCTGGCTGGTGGCGATGCCTGTGGCGGCGTCTACAGTGGATTTTCCGAGAGAAATTTCGTCTTGGGCTTGGAGCATAATTGCCTGTCGAACGACAGTGCAAAAAGATAGGCGAAACCGGTGGTTCCAACAACTAATATCTTGGGGCGCAACGCACCTATTTTCCGCTACAACTTGGGCCGAGCTAACCCGCCCGGCCCACTATCTTGTGGTTGGAACGCGGCTCCATTTCGGCCTGTTGCTGCGGCCCTGGGGGCCGCGTTTTTTCGCTCGGATATGACCCGACGGTTCGCACAGGGAAGCGGCTATAGACCATGACTTGACCACCGGACTCGCGGCCTCGAAAATGCCCGGCACCGATGCGATTCCAAACCCTTTACGAAGCGCGCTGGATTTTCTTCGTGCTCGCGCTTCTCGGAATCGCAAGCGCATTCGTTTCGCTCTGGCTTCTGCTACCCATTCTGCTGTTGATCATTTACACCTTCTGGTTCTTTCGCGATCCGGCGCGGATTTCACCTGAGGACCCTGATGCGGTTGTCGCCGCGGCCGATGGAACCGTGGCCGACATCGTGGAGATCGAGGAGCCCGAAGTTTTGCACGCCCGGCAGAAGCGAGTCGGAATTTTTCTTTCCGTTTTCGATGTCCACACGAATCGCGCGCCGGTGGAGGGAAAAATCATTTACCGAAAAGCGCACGCCGGCCTTTGCCTCGACGCACGTCATGCCGATTGCACCACAAAGAACCGCGCGATGACCTGGGCCTTCCAGAATGCGCACGGGACCTTCGTCGTCCGCCAACTCACTGGAATGATCGCGCGCAGAATTGTCGGCTGGTCGAACATCGGCGACGAACTCAGGAAGGGCGAACACTTCGGGATGATTCGCTTCGGTTCGCGAACGGAAGTATACTTACCCCTTGATGCTGTGGTGCTGGTGAAAGTGGGGGACCGCGTGATTGGCGGTTCGAGTGTGATCGCCCGGCTTCGCTGAAGAATGAGCGCGCCCAATCCGAAGATTTACCTGCTGCCGAATTTGATGACGGCGGGCAATTTGTTTTGCGGATTCGCGGCGGTGCTTTGCATTTACGACGGCGCGCAGGACACCGACTTCCGGCTCGCCGCGGTGAAGTTCCACGACGCAATTTGGTTCATCCTGGCCGCTTGCATCTTCGATTTGCTCGACGGCCGGCTGGCGCGCCTCGGCGGGCATGACAGCGCGTTCGGGCGCGAGTTCGACTCGCTCGCGGACGTAGTGTCGTTCGGCATGGCGCCGGCGCTGCTCGTTTATCAGATCGTGTTGGGCGAATTCCAGAACCTGGGTTGGATGATCGCGTTTGTTTATCTGGCTTGCGGCACGCTTCGGCTGGCGCGATTCAACTGCGTCGCGGCGAATGGGATCGCCACCGGCGCCGACAAGAATTTCACCGGCTTTCCCATCACCGCAGCGGCGGGCGTGATCGCCTCCATCACTCTCTTTCTCCTCTGGCTCGATGAAGGTCAGCGCTCGATCGGCAGATGGAAATATGTGCTGCCACCTCTCATGCTTTTTCTGTCGTTCATGATGTTCAGCAAGTTCCGTTATCCCAGTTTCAAGGCGATCAACTGGCGCACCACGCAGTCCACGACGCGTTTCTTGATCGTCATCGCCATTATCGCGGTGACGGTGAAGTTCTACCAGTGGATGGCCGCGATCATCTTCCTGATCTATTTGCTCTACGGATTTTTGCGGCCGCTCCTCTCTCCGAAGCGGCGTCGCGAAATCGAAGAGGAAATCGGCGAGGAGCCGGAAGGCGAACCGGCCGAAGAGGCGCCGTAGCTCCTGTAGCGGCGGTCTATGACCGCCGAACGATCGTCCCAATTCGCTTTCGGCGGTCATAGACCGCTGCTACAAATTAGCGATTCAATTTCGCGAGGATTTCCGGGTCGCGCACGTCCGCCCAATCGCCAATTAGCTCGATTGCCTGCACTTTTTTTCCCGCGAACGCGAGGTTCCGAATTGCGTCAGTTAGCTCGTACTCGCCTCTCGGCGACCGTTCCAATTTTGCGATGTAATCGAAAATGCTCGGCCTGAATCCGTAAACGCCGGCGTTGTACCAAGAGCTCGTCGGTTCGCCGGGTTTCGGTTTCTCGCGGAGATCGATCAGCTCAAAGTTCTCGTTCACGAAAACCGCGCCGCCCTGCGCCACGTCTTCGTTTTGTTTCACGCTCACGACCGCTTCCGTGGCCTCGAGGCCCGCACAAATTCGCGGGTAGTTCTCCGGCGCGATCAGGATGTCGCCATAACTCAGAATGAATGGATCGCTGCCCGTGAACCCGCGCGCGAGCTCGACCACTTTGCCGGTGCCGTCTTGAACCACCTGCGTCTCGTAAGCGATGCGCACTCCGAGTTTCGAACCATCGCCAAAAAAATCGCGTACCACATCCGCGCGCCAGCCCACGACGATGAGAAAATCGATGAGGCCCGCATCGCGCAGCCCTTCCACGATATGTTGCAGCACCGGCTTCCCCCGCACCTCCAACATCGGCTTAGGAAGCGCCTCCGTTAATTCACGCATCCGTGTCCCCCGCCCTGCCGCCAGCAGAACGGCCCTGGCAATGTTCGTTTGCATTTGCGGCATCACTTGTTCAACTTCGCGCCATGCGACTCGTCTTCCTGGCGAAATATCATGAATTCGGCCTGCTCCTGATTCGCGTCAGCATCGGCATTCTTTTCATTCTCTACACCGCACCTGCGCTGATGGGCGGGCCGGGGGCGTGGTCGCATTTCGGAGCGGGCGCGCGCAGTTTGGGTTTGCATTCACACCTTCAGCTTTGGGGATTTCTGGGCGCGCTCTTTGGCTGCATCGGCGGCGTGCTGATCATCCTGGGTCTGTTTTTTCGCATCGGCGTCTTGCTCCTTCTCGTCCTGGCGATTGGTCACGCTATCGGCGCGTCGCATGGAAGCGGATTCCGAAATGCAATGCCGTCGATTGAGATATGCTTTGTGCTCGCCGGCATTCTCTTCGTCGGCCCCGGCCAATACAGCGTCGACAAAACATAGCGGCGGTTCACGGCTTCTCGCCCACCGAGATCGCCGGCAACTCAACCTGCCGGATCAACGCCGCGATTTTCGGCACCTCCTCGGTCTTGATCTGGGTCCAATGCTTGAGTTGTTCTTCGAGCCGCGTGTCCAGCATCTTGAACACTTCGAGCTGCGGCTGCGTTGGCCCGTAGTCGGAGTATTCGATCGTGCGGCTGAACGAATAGATGGCTTCGTTCAGCATGTTGGGGAAAGCCAGATTTCCCTCGGAACCCTTCATGTTGACCTGGATCAATTGTTCCTCGACCGCCGACATTTTTTTCGCCAGGTCGTCCGCCGCGGCGAGCGCCGGTTTCAATCGCTCATCTTCCCCGAAACGTTTGTGCAATCCCTGGATTTGCGTTTTCACGTTGCGAATCTCATTGATCGCCTGGTGCAGTTCGCCCATCCGGTCCGCCACCTTCGCCGAAAGTTCGAACTGTTTCGGCAGGACGGGCTCGGCGTCTTTGATCCGAGGATCGATTACGAGATGCAACGGCGCGGTCTGGGTTTTTCCGCCGACGGTCAGCTTCACCTGATACTCGCCCGGCAGCGCGAGCGGACCGCGCGGTCCTTCTCCATAATAGAAGGCGCCCGGCGTTTGAATAGGATCGTCGTAGTGCAGGTCCCACGCGAAACGGTTCATCCCTTCGAGCGCGGGAATCGTCCTCGGCGTTTCAACCTGGTCCGGCCATTCCGGCGGTTGATCGTTTGCCTTGTTTTCCTTGCTCGAAAGATGGCGAACGAGTTTCCCCTGCGCATCCAGGATATCGAGTGTCACTTCATCCTTCGCCGCCGCCTTCAGGTAGTAATTGAGGATGGCGCCCGCGGGCGGATTTTCTCCTACGGGTTGCCGCTTGTCGAACTCGGTCGGGTAATGCAAACGCAACGCCGTTTGCGGCTGGTAAAGAAGCGCATCGATCTGCGCCGATTGCGCATTCACCTGGCGCAACGGCGTGATGTCGTCGAGGACCCAAAAGGCGCGCCCGTGTGTGGCGACGACGAGATCGTCGTCCTTCACAACGAGATCGTGGATCGGCGAGACCGGCAGATTCAACTGGAGCGGCTGCCAATGCCCGCCGTCATCGAATGACACAAAGACGCCGAGCTCCGTCCCGGCGTAAAGCAAACCGCGCCGCTTTGGATCCTCGCGCACGGCGTGAACATTCGCGCCTTCGGGAATGCCGGTAGTGATAGCGGTCCAGGTTTTTCCCGCGTCGCTCGTCTTGAAAACGTAGGGCTTGAGGTCGTCGAGCTTATGCCGATCGACGGCGATGTAGGCGACATTCGCGTCATGCGGCGAAGGCTCGATCAGATCGACCGTGCTCCATTCCGGCATCTTCGGCGAAACATTTGCCCAATGCTGGCCTTCATCGGTCGTTAGGTGGACCAGTCCATCGTCCGTCCCCGCCCAAAGCATCCCTTTTTTCTTGGGCGATTCCGCCAGCGCGAAGACCGTGTCGTAGTACTCGACCGAGGTGATGTCGTTTGTGAGCGGGCCGCCGCTGGGTTGTTGCTTGCTCTTGTCGTTGCGGGTCAAGTCGCCGCTGATCGCCGTCCAGCTATTTCCTTTGTCGGTCGTTTTGAAAACGCTCTCGGCCGCGGTGTAGATCGTATCCGGATTGTGCGGTGAAACCAGAAGCGGCGAGATCCATTGGAAGCGGTGCTCCAAATCGACGGCGCCATGTCCGGAGTTGTCGATCGGGAGAACGCTCGCATCGTGCGAGTGCTCTTTGTTTTTGTCGTAAACCGTCAGGTACCCTTCGTTGTTGGAATAAATCACGTGCCAGTCCCGCGGATCGGGAATGACGAACCCGCATTCGCCGCCGCCGGCGATGAACCAATCTTCGCGGCCGATCACGCCGGAATCGGTGCGGCTGGCGATGCCGACGTTCGAGTTGTCCTGTTGCGCGCCGTAGATGTGATACGGAAACGCGTTATCGACGGCGACGTGATAAAACTGCGCGGTCGGCTGATTGTTTTGCGTCGTCCAGGTTTTGCCGCCATCGCTTGTGATGCTGGCGCCGCCGTCATTGGCGTTCGCGATCCGCTGCGGATTTTGCGGATCGATCCAAAGCCCGTGGTGATCGCCATGCCGCGCCGGCAGAAGCGTGAACGATTTCCCGCCATCGACCGACCGAAATAGTCCGGTGTTGAGAACGTAAACTGTGTCGGCCGCCTTCGGGTCCGCATAGACTTTGCTGAAATACCACGCGCGTTGCCGGAAACGGCCGTCCTCATTCACGCGCGTCCATTTTGTCCCGCCGTCCTCCGATCGATACAAACCGCCTTCCTTCGCTTCGATCATCGCATAGACGCGATTCGAGTCGGCGCCCGAAACGGTCACGCCGATCCGTCCGAGAATTCCGTCGGGCAATCCATTTCCTTCCAGCCGTTTCCAAGTCGCGCCGCCGTCGTCCGATCGATACAGCCCGCTGCCTGGTCCGCCGCTCGAGAAGAACCAGGGCTGACGTTTTGCCTGCCAAAGCGCGGCGAAAACGACGTTCGAATTCTGCGGATCGAACACCACATCGATCCCGCCTGTCTCCTGATCTTTGCTGAGGACTTTGTTCCAGGTCTTGCCGCCGTCGGTGGTGCGAAAGATTCCACGTTCCGGGTTCGCCCCAAAGATGTGGCCGAGCGCCGCGACCAGAACGATGTCTGCGTTCTTCGGATCGACGATAAGCGCGCCGATGTGGCGGGAATCTTTCAGCCCGATGTTCTTCCAGGTCTTGCCCGCATCGACCGATTTATGAACCCCGGCGCCGTATGAGATATTTCCTCGCACAGCCGCTTCGCCCGTCCCGACGTAAATGACGTTGTGATCCGATGGAGCGACCGCGATCGCGCCGATGGATGAGATCGCTTCCTTGTCAAAAAGTGGCGCCCAATTCGCGCCGCCATCCGTCGTTTTCCAGACGCCGCCCGCCACCGCGCCAAAATAATAAGTGCCGGGTTCGCCGGGAATCCCCTCGATGGCGAGCGCTCGCCCGCCCCGGAATGGACCCACCTGGCGCCATTGCATTCCGCGAAAAAGTTTTTCGTCGATCGTGCTCGCGGGCGCTGGCGATGGATCTGCGGCGCGGGCCGCGGGAAGAAGAAAAAGGACGAGCGCGAAGCGGGCGAAAAGACATCGAAACGACATCACTCAAGATGTCAGAGGGAATGCGCCGCGGCCAATCAGAATCTTGGTGCGCGTCGCACCCGGCGCGGAACTAGCGCTTCGCTGCCGTAACTGGCCGGCCAGAAGTCGTGCCAGCTTCTTCGATAATTCGAATCGGCTCGGGAATATTCAGCTTGAGACCGGAAGGAGCCTGCTCGGCCGCCGCGCCGCGCTGCCTTTGCAATAGATCCAGCTCCCGCCGCATCTTGCCTTTGTTTGTGCAGGAAACCATTGCCGTTTCCTCCGACACGATGCCCGCTTTGTAGGCTTCGATGATCGATTGATCGAAGGTGTGCCAGCCGAGCGTCGACCCCGCCTCAATGATTTCTTGGAAGGATTTGTTTTCCGATTCGCCGTAGAGAATCGTCTCGCGCGTGCGCAGGCTGCTCCCCATGATTTCGGTCACGAGCAAACGCCCGCCCGCAATTTTGTTGATCAGCCTCTGACTAACGACGTAGCGCAAGGTTTCGCAAAGCCGCTGGCGAAGCTGCTGCTCCTCTTCTCGCGCGAACATTCCCAGAATCCGATTGATCGTCTGCCCGGCATTGACCGTGTGCAACGTGCTGAAAACGATGTGGCCGGTCTCGGATGCCGTCATCGCGATCTCGAGCGTTTCGCGGTCGCGAATTTCACCGACTAGAATAGCCTTGGGCGCCTGCCGCAAGGCCGCGCGCAAACCATCGGCGAAGTTTGGGAAATCCTTGCCCAGCTCGCGCTGGCTGATCGCAGCTTTGCCATGCGGATGAAAGAATTCGATGGGATCCTCCAGGGTAACGATGTGGATCTCCTGGCTGTGGTTCAATTCGTTCAGCATCGCGGCCAGCGTGGTGGTCTTGCCGGTTCCCGTTCCGCCCGTCACCAGGATGATGCCGTTTTTCTCTTTGACGATTTCGCGGAAGATGGGCGGCAGCTCCAACTTCTCGAGCGTCGGGATTTCCGACTGCAACTTGCGCATCACGATCGCGTGCCGGCCGTTTTGTTTGAAGATGTTTACGCGAAACCGAGCCAGATCTTCGATCGCGTAACTGCAATCGCACGAACCGTTGGCCGCGAATTCCATCCGAAGCCGTTCGCTTCCGTTCATGATTTGGCCGGCGAGCTGTTCGATCAGCAACGGCGAGAGGACCGAATCGGGGGTGTCGATGGGGAATTCCTGCAAGCAACCGTGAACTTCCACCAGGGGCGGCTTGCCGGAGATGAAGAGCAGGTCGGAAACGCCCTCGGCGCTTTCCAGCATTCCCGTCAGCAATGAATCAACAGTCTGGCGGTCCATCCGTCCCCGGGAAGGTAGCTAGGATCGTGCCTGGAGTGTCGCCTATGCGTTACATCGAGCGAATCGTGAGCAAGTACTTTAGAACCGCATCGTGCTGTTCCAGACTCAGGTTTGCCCGCCCCGACATTTTCCCGACGATGGCAGTCAGCTGAGGGGCGCCATACTTCCGCACTTCGGGCAGGGCGTGACATTGGATGCAGCGATTCAAGAAAAGCGAACGGCCGGTGGCGAGTTGTGGCGTTGCCGGCGGCGCATAAAAAGAGGTTGATCCGCACCCGGCCAGCCAGAACGCGGCGAGCATGACGGCGGCGACGCCCACGATATTGCGGCGCTTCATTCTAGAGGGAGAAACCGAAGATCGCGCGCAGTTGGAAATCAGGCTCGTCTCCGGCTCCGGTCAACTGGACCAGGGCCGTGATTGTTCCCCAGTATTTTCCGGCGCGAACAGAAACATTCGGTCCGGCGAAGAATTTCCCGCTCTCGGTTTGCGACCAATTGGGGAAAGTCACTTCATGGAGGCACTCGACGCCAAACAAGAAATGAGGGCTGGTCTCGTAGCTCACGCCTAACGACTGCTGCAATTTCCCTTCCTGCTCCTCTAGGCCTTCGCCCTCCCACTCAGCTTCGAGCGTCGCGTTATACGCCACCACCAATCGCCCAAAATTTTTCTGCGCCAGCAGTTTCGATTCGGATTCAAAACGCCGATACCCGGCTTGGAATTCCTGGTAAACCGACAGGCCGACCAGATCGGCGACCGGATTGGTAAAGTTGTAGATCAACTCGAGGGCCGAGCCCGTGTGACTAAAGCCGCGCTCACCCGCCGAGTTTCCGCAGTGGTAATTCCAGTCGGCCAGATAAATCGCGGCCTGAAATTTGTCGGTGATTCCGAACTCGAGCTCGTGCCGGAAATCGATCCCGTCGAAGCCGCGATCTTCCCGCTTTCGTGTTTTCCAGGTGACCCAGTTTTCGATTTCGACGTCGCCGGGCGGAGACGTCGTGACTTCATAGATGGAGGTGAAACGTCGCGAGCCAGCGAAGTCGCCAGCGGCAGAGCCGTCAGCGCCACGACGCAAAACAGAATCCACTTGGTCATCGTCAGCATTGTCGCCCGACCAGAGATCAGGGAACGGTTTCCAACTGCTTCACGATCCGCGCGTCCGCCGCCGGCTCTGGCGTGGCTTCGAACTCAGGCGGCAGACCCCGCAAATGCCTCGCCGCATAATAAGAACCGATCACCACAATGGCGGCGAGACCCTGGGCCAGGAGCGTTTCATACGTCGGGAAAACCGCGAACCACATTCCGACCCAGGCCGGCAGGATGTTGACGAGCCACGGAATTTCAGTGCGCGAAATCCAATGGGCCAATTGCATTTCCTGGGCTTGCTCGCCCACCATGACCAGCAACACCATCCCAAGGAGAATTCCGGTCGTGATCAGCATTTTGCGATAGGGCAGGCGTTGTTGGAGGACGAACGTCAAGATCGCGACCATCCCGGAAAGGGAGAGCCCGAGCAGCGCGCCTTTCAAAACGACGCCGCCACCGAGACGCAATTGGTAGCTTTGCAAAAAGAGGACGACCTCGAATCCTTCGCGATAAAGCGAGGTGAATCCAAGCAGGACCAGGCCCCACCATAAACGCGAGTGGGTCGAGCCCCGTCCATTTGCGAGAAGCGATTTCCGCCGCCGGTTGTGCGCGCGAATCCAACCGCCCCAATAAATCTTGTGGAAAAACCAGTTCATGATTACCAGCAACACCACCACGGCCAGCAGTCCCGTCGCCGCCTGGAGATCGAGCGCATTCACGTTTTCCATGAGCGAACCGAGAATGCGCACCGCAATTAACCACGTGATCAAAGTCGCGCCGAAAGCGACAGCGGCGCCGACGGCGACCGGCCGGCGATGCGCCTGTTTCGTGCCGGTCATGCTCGCGGTGATGGCCGCCAACACGAGGATGCATTCGAGACCTTCGCGGAAAACGAGCACGCCGATATCGAGAAACGCGACCGTAGGGCTGGTGTTCGGGCGCAAGGGATCGGGAGCGCCTTGCTCGCTCAAGCCCTGCCAGATCAGGACCCCGACGACGGCGGTTGCGGCAACGCAAAGACTGATGGCGATCATCGCCGAACGGCGCCGGACGACGGCGCGCGCGCTGCGACAATGGGGCGAGCAAGGGTCGAGATGTGCCTCAGCCGGTGCGGGCTTTGCCGTCGCGATGGTTCGCTTCACGCGGCAAAATTACCACATCACCCTGGGGGCCGCTGCCGGTTGCTTGCGTTTTTTTAGCGGCGGCTTGCGGACCCTTTCTTGTGATTTGCCGGTGAGCGCGTAACTTTTTCGATGCGACGCGACGCTGGATTCACGCTGATTGAGATGGCGATTGCCGTCATGATCCTGGTCCTGGTCCTGATGCTGGCCGTCCCCAGCTTGAACGGCGTGCTCGCTGATCGCCGCCTGCGCCGATCGCTCGATGAATTTAACGGCCTCGTTCGCCAGGCGCAGGAACGCAGCATCGCCGAACGCCGCTCTTATCTCATTATCTGGCGCGAAGGCAAAATTGGGTTGCGCGCGGAAGGCCTCCGAAGCGGAGAAGATCCCGCGCCGGTGGCGTTGTTGAAAGTGAACAAAGGCGAATCTTTCAACCTCTCCTTCCCGGCGGCGCTGGAAAACGAACCGCCGGCTGAGTGGATCTTCTGGCCCTCGGGAAATTGCGAACCGGCGGTGGTCACCTTCCGCGGATTGAACGGCGGATGGACGGCAAAATATTCGGCCCTGACGGCGCGCGCCGACCTCGTAAATTATGTGGCGAAGTAAGCGCACGGCACGGGCGTTCGCGCTCTACGAAGTTCTGTTGGGCTTGACGATCTTCGTCGTGGGAGTTCTCGCGCTCGGCCGCTCGGTGGAAAATTGTCTGAACGCCAGCGCACTCAATTCCGAGGAGGAGCGAGTGCGCCTGATCCTCGCGAACCGGATGGCGGAGATCCAGGCGACGCCCGGTTTTCCCGACGCCAAAAAGGAGACGAAAGTATCGACCGGCTACGGTGAGGTAAAGTTGGTGCAACGGAGCGTGCCCGCCGGATTAAAGGACGATCGGGACTTCGAACTGACCGGGATCAACCGCGTAAGCTTGCAGGCGGAGTGGACGCGCGGGGGCGCGCCGCATGCAAGAAAGATCGAATTCTATGTTTATCGTCAGGGCTAAACCGGCCGGGGCGCGGGCCTTCACGCTGCTCGAGATCACGCTGGCCGCGGCCATTCTGGGGCTGATGTGCCTGGCGATCTATCGCTTCGTGGATACGAACATCACCGTGCTGCGAGTTTCCGCGCAGGAGAGCGCGGAGGAAGCGCATTACTCGGGGTTGCTCGATCTGCTCACGGCGCAATGGCAGGATTTGCCGAAGGGCTCGGCGGCGATGAACGGCGAGCCGTTCAAGTTCAACGACCGGCCCCGGGATGAAATCGTCTGGCTGTGCGGAGCCGGCCCGGGGCTTCTGACGCGCTACGCCGGCGGCGAGTTTACGGTTCGGATGCGATTGCGGCCGATGGCCAACAGCGACAAGATGCAGCTCGGTTTTTTGCGCAGGCCTCGCGAAACCGCCGACGGCTCCGACGAAGGAGAAACCTGGATCCCGCTCATCGATAATGTGCGCGGAATGCGGATTCGCTACTTTGATCCACGCTTGAATGCGTGGGTCGAGCGCTGGACGGATACGACGACATTGCCGCGGTTGATCGAAATTACTCTGGAACGACAGGGGCGCGCGAACTGGCTGGCGATTGTGGCTCTTGGCCGGACTGCTTTTCCATGAGCATTCGGAAACAAGACTTTGGCTCGGCGGTCATGAACCGCCGCCACAAAAAGGCGGCGGCGATCATGCTTTCGTTGTGGGCATTGTTTCTACTCAGCGCGATGGTGATTTCGTGGGCGCTGGATATCGACACGCGCCTGACTAATTCGGGCAGCGCCAATCGCGCGCTGGAGGCCGAAGCGATGGCTTGTTCCGGCGCCGAAGTCGCGCTCGCGCTGCCTCCCAATCGGATGGCGGGCTCGTCGCTACTCCACGGAACATTTCCGCCAAACCAAAGTTATGAGACGCGCGTCACGGGCGAAGGCGGACGTTTGAATGTGAATTTGTTGGTGGCGGGCCAGAATCTCCAGTTCAGGGAATTGTTGAGGAGATATTTGGAAATCAAGGGTGTCGACCTGAACGAACGCGACCACATGATCGATTGTCTCGTCGACTGGATTGATCCCGATAATCTCGTTTCGCTCAATGGCGCCGAAGACGAGCCCGGTTACAAAGCGGCGAACAAACCGCTCACTACCCTCGAGGAACTGAAGAGAGTCCGCGGGTGGGAGGAATTTACCTCACGGCCCGATTGGGACGCCGATCTGACTATCATGAGCACTGGCGCGCCGATCGACGTCCTCTGGGCTTCGCGTGATGTTCTTCTCGCCTTGCCCCGAATGACAGAGGGTCTCGTCGACCGGTATCTCTCGGCGCGAGCAGGACCGGATGGTATTCAAGGCACAGAGGACGATCCGGTCAAAACGCCCACCGACTTCTTCTGGATTGCGCTGGGTCTCAGGCCAGAACAAGTTCCCCCACAGATTGCTAATTTGGTAACCGTTGGCGGTCCGATCCTGCGGGTGGTGAGCACCGGAAGATCGGGAACCGCCACGCGGACTGTGCGAATGGTGATCAGCAAAGTAGGCACTGCAATTCAACTAAAATCCTGGAAGGAGCTTTGACATCGAGCCCGCAACGAAACGCATCTACATAACTCCCGCCGCGAACGGCTGGAACCTGGTGCGCTTCGCGGAGCATAGCAGCGCGTGGGAAGTGCGCGGAGTCACCGGTCTCGAAGAGGCGGCTGAGCTCCTCCATCCCGATGACGATGTCGTCCTCTCCCTCCCAGTCGCCCTTGTCCTGGCGCAACGCCTCCGCCTGCCCACGATCGATCCGGAAGAGTTCGCCGAAATGGTTCGCATCCAGATCGAGAAGGCGATGCCTTACTCGACTGAGGAAATGACAACCGATTCCGAGATCATCTCGCAAACCGAAGAAGGCAGCGCGATATCGGCCGTCGCGGTCCACAACGAGAAACTCTCCGAGCTCGCGGCGCCGCTTCTTGCTCGCGGAATTATTCCAAGCCAGGTCACCGTCTATGCCTGCGAACGCGCGGCGACCCACGCCCCGGCCGGCACCGCGCTCCTCATCTATCCCGAGAACGAGGCGCTCGTCTGCGCCATCGCTGAGGAAGGCAAACTCAGCTTCACCACCACGCTCGAGGCTGCGGACCCGTTGCAGCTCCAGCGCGATTTACCGCAGCTCGCCCTCAGCGCGGAGCTCCAGGGAATCAATACCGCTTCGCCCGAAATTCTGCTCGACGAAAGTTTGTTCGCGTTGCGCGACACCGTGGAAGGAGTTTTTGCGACCAACGTGGAGCTGATCGCGGTGGAAGTGCCACCGGCCGATACCCGGCTGAATCTCCTGCCGGCCAGCTGGCGGCTACGGCGCGCCCAACTCGTTAGGCAAAAGGAATGGCGGAAGCGTTTGCTCCTGGCCGGCTGCGCATATGCCGGTTTGCTCCTGCTCTTCGGCCTTTATCTCGGCATCTTGCGCTACCAGATCGGCCGGCTCGATAAGAAGATCAAAAACGACGCGCCCCGCACCGAATTCGTGAAACAAACCGAAGCGCGCTGGAAGGCGCTCGCTCCCGCGATCGATCCGCATTATTACCCGATCGAGGTGATCCTCCACCTCTTCGACAGCCTCCCCTCGGCGGATGTGCGCATCACGACGTTCAATCAATCCGCCCGGCAAATATCGGTGGAAGGCGAGGCAAACTCGGCCGCCCTTGCGTATCAGTTCGCCGATAAAGTGAAAAAGAATCCCGATCTGCAAACATTCCAATTCGAGCTGGCAGCGCCGCGCATTCTGCCGAACGACCATGCCCAGTTTCGCCTGGAGGGAAAACCGAGATGATGCCGGCCTGGTACCAGCGGATGAACCAGCGCGAACGCGTTCTCGGGGCGATCGTGGCCGGCGCGATTTTCCTCCTGATCAATCTCTATCTTTGGGGCAAACTCTTCGGCACACTTGGAGAAGCGAACGCCGACCTGGCAGCGCGGCGATCGACGCGAAATGCGCAGGCGGTTTACATCAAGGAACGCGATCTCTGGATGAAACGCGCGCAATGGCTCCAGCAGCTTCAGCCCGTTTTGAAGAGCCCGGGCGAAGCGTCGACCCTGCTCGAGCAGGTCAAACAGATCGCGGGCAAACACAATGTCCTCATCGAAAATCCGGCCATCGGGGTAAGCGACTCGACGCCGAATTACCAATCTGTCTTTGCCTCGTTCGAGACGAAAAGCCCCTGGCCGCCTCTCGTCCATTTCCTTTTCGATGTGCAGCAGCCGGAATCGTTCGTGGTCTTTGAAAGCGTAACGCTCAACATCGACCCGGCCGATCCGACCCAGATGCGCGGGAAGTTCAAGATCGCGCGCTGGTTTGCGCCGGCCGGAAAATAAAGTATCCATCCCTGATGAAAGTGAGAGCTCTTTGCCTTCTCCTTCTGCTCGGTTTGCCTTTGCGCGTCATGTTCGCCGACGATCTGCCGAAGGCATTCACTTTTGCCCGCTATCAGGCGATGCTCGATCGTTCGCCGTTTGCGGTGGCGACCGCGGTGGCAGCGCCGGCCGCGACACCAAATTTCGCGAAAGATCTTTACGTCGCGAACGCGGCCCACTCGAAGGATGGCGATCTGGTCACGATCGCTTCGAACGCCGACAAGAATTTTAAAAAATACCTGACCACGTCCGCGCCGGTGGATGGATACAGCATCACCAGCATTGAGTGGTCGGACAAGGTCGGGGCCACGACGGTGACGATCGCGAAGGATGGACAAAGTGCGACGCTCGCGTTCAACGAAGCGCTCCTGCGCCAGCCAATCGCGAACGCGCCCAATGTGAATCAGCCGCAGGTGCAACCGAACTTCGTTCAGCCTCAGCCGATGGTGCCGCCGGTGAATACCATCCAACCTCAGTTCCAGCAGAAGCCGATGCCAATTCCGACGTTACCGACGCCGGCCCCGCGCGTCCGCGGAGTCATTCCACGAAATCCGGGCGCAACCGCGATTCCTACCGTAGCCGCGACGCCCGAAGTGGAATTATAGGAACGCAAGCGATCCGCGAAACGGATTGGCTATTGGCCCCAATCGTCGTCGGCGGTATCGGCTTTGCGATCGGGCCCGGCGGAATAGAGATCGTAACTGCTCGGGTTTTTGCGGCCGGGAGCGAGGTAAATATAGTTATTTCCCCAGGGATCTTTCGGAATTTCTTTGAAGAGCTGATACCAGCGCGACGGTTTCGGTTCGGTCGAAGGTTGAGTCACGAGAGCTTGCAGGCCTTGTTCGGTCGTCGGCAAAAATCCATTGATGCTTTCGTAGAGTTTTAGCTGCGTCGATATCGCCTGGGTATCGGCCTGGACCCGCATGGTCTTGGCGATGCCGGTGGTGTTTCCGAGTTTGTTGATCGCGACCCCCAGCAGGATCACGATGATGCTAATCACCAGCATGATTTCCAAAAGGGTGAAAGCGCTTTGTCGTTTTTTCATTCTCGTTTAACGGTCGGTTTGCAGTTGGTAGTCGGTTTTATCCCAAAGATATTTTAGCTGAATCTGGGTAGAGCGAATCGCTGAGGCCGGCGTGCCCGCACCCGCGACGATAACGAGGTCGTTGGTCCCAACTTTGAGATGGCTGGCCGGCACCAGCTTCTGCGCACGCAGCCAGCCGGTATATTGAAAGCGCATCCGCCGGAGGAGTGACGCGGTTTCGCCGCGATAAGCCGGATCGGCCAGGTCGGGCAGGGCGAGGACAGCAGCGCCCACGCTCTCGCCATTAATGAAAACTTCCGGAGGAGATTCGACGTTCGGACTCGCGACTTCGAAACTCAGCATCGCCATCAGCGGTTGGGTTTCGAGTCCGAATTGAAAGGCCGCGCCTTGCTCCACGCTCGCTCCAATTCGAATCGTCTCCGGCGCAAGCGATGCAGTCACCGTCCCCAATCTTTCGCTGTCCTGGGCCGGTGCATGCAGTGGCGCCATCGCGGAGAAAGGCTCGGGAATCAGGTCACGATGCTCCGCGCTGATCGGATGAAGCACTTCGGCGCTCGCCATCCAATCGAGGTAAGCGCCGCGAATTGTCTTTCCGTCTCCGGGAACTTCCACGTCGATCGTCGACACTCCCACCATCGGCACCATGACACTTTCGGAAATGGGGAGGCCGAGACCTGAGCCGAGCGGGCCCGATTGCATTACCACGGTGCCGGATTCATCCCAGGCGACCAGACGCGGTTTTTGTTCCGGCTTGTCGTCAAAAAATAGACGAAAGAACAGGACCTGGAAATCGGCCTTCGGGCGATTAAGACGAATGCGGAAAACGGTTTGTTGCGCGACGCCGGGCGCGGTGGGGATCGGGACAATCGAGACGGCTTCCACCCAGTCGGGCGTCGCTTGCGGTTTGGAATTCGCCGCCGCCGTCATTCGCAGATCGAGCCAGGCGCTCTCGAAATTCGAGCCGGCGGTCGCTTTCGGAGAATTGTCCGGCAGCGCGTTGGTCACAACGTCCTGACCGCGCGCCGAAGATACCGCGAGCGGGAGGAGGCAAAACGCGATAACCCGAAATAGCATGGACGGCGCGAGACTACCTCAGTGCGGCCGAAACTGCAAACTGTGCGTCATCTCGAAGACCGCCGAGAGAATGCTGTAGACCACGAACCCCACCACGATCGCGATCAGGACGATGATGACCGGCGGAACCAACGACGAAATCGTTTTCACCGTGCGATCCAGTTCGCGTTCGTAAACGTCGGCGATGGTTTGCATCGTTTTCGCGAAGTGACCGGTCTGCTCTCCCACCGCCATCATGTCGGTAAACAGATCGGGAAAAAGACTCTGCGCGCTCAGCGCCGTTGAGAGGGTGGCGCCGTCGATCACGGCCCGGCGCACTTCGGCGATCTTGATTTCGAGATAACGGTTGTCGGCGATTTCGCTGACGAGATCAATCGCTTTGAGCAACGGAATTCCATTTTCCATCAAGGTGCCGAGGGTGCGCGAAAATTGCGCGTAATAGCGATGGCGCAAGACGCGGCCGTAGCCGGGAATGGCCAGACGAAAACGGTCCCACGCAATTCTTCCTTCGTCGGTCCGAACGAAAGCGCGGAAGCCAACGACGACGCCAATCGCGAGGAGAATACCCAGCCACCAATAAGTTGTGAGGGCATGGTTGACGCCCAAAAGAATTCTTGTCGGTAACGGAAGTGCGCCTCCGTTTTGGGACATGAACCCCACCAATTGCGGGACCATGAAGGTGATGAAGATGGTGATCAGGCCTGCGCCGGCCAGGGCGAGGAACGCGGGATAAATCAGCGCCTGCTGCACGCGGTCCCGCAGGTTTTTTGCCTGCATCAAATGCTCGACCAGGCGCGCCAGAATATCCGGCAGGGCGCCGCTCGCCTCACCGGCGGCGACGAGATTCACATAAATTGCCGGGAAGATGCGCGGGAAATCGCGCAAGGCCTGAGAGAAACTCCGGCCATCCACCAGGGCCTGGTGAAGCGCGTGCGTCATCTGTTGCACGCGTGGCTGTTTGAGACGCTTTTCGAGGACCGAGAGTCCTTCGTCGAGCGTCATTCCAGCCTGGAGCAAGTGGCCGAGTTGCTCGGTGAAAATCAGCAATTGGCCGTGCGGGATTTTTAATTTCTGTGTCGGAGTGGCCGGCACCGGTGCGGCCACCGCGGCAGCGCCGTTCTTGCCGCCTTTCACCACCGCTGGATCGCTGCCGATCGCTTCGATCCGGACGGGGATATAGCGCAACTGTTCGATTTGCCGGATCGCTACCGCGCGATCGGGACAATCGAGAACGCCTTCGACCAAACCGCCCTGGGCATTGCGCGCGCGATAGGAGAATTGAGGCATGCGAGAAAAGGAATCTACCTTGCCGGCCTTCGATCGTCTAGTTGCACCCATTGGCGGTCCAGGAATCACGCGCGTGAGTTTTTGTATCCAAAGAATCAATCCTACTGTATTGTCCTTCATCGCCGCGGTCCTGCCCGCCCACGGACAGCAGAGTATGGCAGTTCGTCCCAAATCCCCGAGTTTCGCTTTCGCTTTCATCGTGATGATCGCGCTGGCGCTCTTTGCTCCGCTCGCGGGCGCGGAACAGCCACCGGCCACGACAACTGCGCCCGCCGAATCGAAGAAGTCTGCTGCGCCCCGGATAAAGCCGCAGATCATTTACCGTTTACCGAGAGTCTCCGGGTACGCCGCCGCTCTGCATTCGCAGGCAAAAACTGCCGATAACTCGCTTCCGATCACTCCCGACATGCCGATATCGCTCCAGATGTCGCGCGCCGCCGCGAATGCCGAGGCCAATGCGGCCAACCAACCATCACCTCAGCCCCCAGCCGAACAGCCGGAGAAGCGGCCGAACATCCAGCCGACGCAACAGTCACCGTCCCGCTCGCCCAGCCATCGCTCAAACATGCGCAATAAAGCGCCCGGGAAAGCCCACGGGCCGGGAAACTCTCACGGCAACAAATCGCACAAAAAATAAGCGCCGCGGCCGGGACGACCGCTTCGAACTCCGGCGAGATTGGCCTTGCGAAAACTCAAGCACTGCGTTGCGTAGGCAGGTCATGCGCCGAATCCTCTTATCTTTCGCTGCGGTTTTCCTCGGCTGCGGCAGCTTTTTTGCCGCTCAGGTCGAGATAAAACCGGGCGCCACGCCGTCACCGAAACCGCAATCCCCGTCGGCATCTGCCGCTCCGGCCACCTCTCCAGCGGCGACCGCCTCTGCGACTCCGGGTGCGTCCCCGGCGGCCACAGCGGAATTACCCCGGTATCGCCCGGCGCTGCTGGGAACAGGGCCGACCTCGGTCATTAATCGTATGGATGCTGCGGGGTTGATCAAGGACGGGCAGAAAGATGCGACGCTCTCGTTTTGCTGCTCCGTCTCAAAGGAAGGTGATAGTGCGGACGTCTGGACCTATCGCGGGACCCCGGGGTACGAGTTGCTCGAGAAGGAATTAGTCAGATGTCTCGATCGAACCAAATTCATTCCCGCGATCTATAACCATCATCCGGTTTACGTTCTCTTCTACGGCACGGTGACTTTCAAGATCGTCGACAACAAACCGCGCTTGCGAATTTTTGCCAATCAAGAAGTCGAGGAGTTGAAAAAGGAAAGCGATTTCATCGGCCCACAACCATTCGCGGGGGCCGATTCCAAGTTCGAAGGTCTGCATTATCCGAACGACAGCCTGACCTCCATTCTCACAGGCATCGTGGATTTGGCGGTGAAAGTGGACGCGGACGGCAACATGAAAGAGTTGCGCGTGGTGGGTGAATACCCGCCTCTGGCTGGATTCGCCCGGGCGGCCGCCGAGGATTTTCGCGTCGCCAGATTCATTCCGGCGTTTCGCAACGGCAAACCGGTGGAATGCAGCATCACTCTGCCGGTCTATTACGAACCGTAGTCCGGCGAAGCTCTCGTTAGGCGGGCGCTTCAAATTGGCGTGGCGATAATGCAGAGACCAATCCTCTCTTGCGCTTTTTTTCAGCGCGATCCGCTGGTCTGCGCCCGCGAACTCATCGGAACCGAGCTGGTATGGGGGAAATGCTCCGGCATCGTGGTAGAAACCGAGGCCTATCTGACCTTGAACGATGAGGCTTGCCACACCTTTACCCGGCCGAGCACTCGCGCCTTTGTAGAGCGAAATGCCGCTGGCGCCATTTACATTTACATGAATTACGGCGTGCATTGGATGCTCAATGTCCTGGTGAAAGGCGGCGAGCGCAGCGGCCTGATTCTGATTCGGGCGCTCGAGCCGCACCGCGGCCTCTCGATCATGAAGGCGCGCCGCGGCGTGGACGACGTGCGCCGGCTTTGCTCCGGCCCGGGCAAGCTGGCCCAGGCGCTCGACATCACGAAGCGCCATCATGAAATGAGCATTTGTGCGGAGCCACGCCGTTGTTTCGTCCGCGAGGATAAATCGAAAACGCGCGTCGTTGCCGATCCGCGAATCGGCATCAGCCGGTCCCAGGATTTTCCGTGGCGCTTCACGTTGCGCGGGAGCGAGTTCGTGAGTCGGCCCGTTCGAATAGGTCCCATATGACTTATGGGTCCCATGAGTTACGCTGGAACTCCATGAAACAGCGCGTCCTTCTCGGTATGAGCGGCGGCGTCGATTCCAGCGTGGCCGGTTATCTCCTGCGCGAACAGGGCTACGACGTCGTGGGCGTGACCATGAAAGTCTGGCCGCAGGATTGCATCTCGCGCGCGGAGGACAAATGCTGCGGACCCCAGGCCGTGGCGGACGCACGCAGCGTGGCTCACTCGTTAGGCTTCCCCCATTACGTCGTGGATGAAGCCGACCAATTCGAACGCCTCGTGATCGATTATTTCTCGAGCGAATACCAGGCCGGCCGCACCCCAAACCCCTGCGTCATGTGCAACGAGAAGCTGAAGTTCGGCAATCTTTGGAATAAGGCGGAAGCGCTCGGCTGCGATTACATCGCCACGGGTCATTACGCCATCATCGAGCATCATCGCGATCACGCCGTCCTGCGCAAAGGCGTCGATCCGCGAAAGGACCAGTCCTACTTCATGTTCAGTTTGCGCCAGCCCCAACTGCAGCGCGCCCTGACTCCCCTGGGCGGCATGTCCAAGCCCGCCATCCGCGAGATCGCCCGCTCGTTAGGCCTGAAGGTCGCGGACAAAGCCGACAGCCAGGAAATCTGCTTCGTTCCTGGCAACGATTACAAAGCCTTTCTCCGCTCGCACCTCGGCACCGAAGAATTTCACGCCGGAGGCATTTACGATCTCGCGGGCAACTTTCTCGGCGAACACGGAGGCATCGAGCTCTTCACCATCGGTCAGCGCAAGGGATTGCCCGGCGGTTCCGCGCAACCTCGTTACGTGGTCGATCTCGATCCGCAAACCAATCGGGTCATCGTCGGCTCGGCCGAAGATCTGGTCGCGGACGATTTCGAGATCGATCAGGTGAACTGGATCGGCCGGCGCGATTTCGACGAGCCGATTGAAGTGACGGTCAAGATTCGTTACAGCCACCCGGGCACTCGCGCCACGCTCACCCGAATCGATGGCGGCCGCGCCCGAATCCAACTGCATGAACCGCAGAAAGCAGTTACGCCCGGGCAGGCCGCGGTGATTTACGATGGCGACATTGTCCTCGGGGGCGGATGGATTTGCCGGGCTGCGGCGCTCCAGCTTGCCTGACGATGAGCGAGGAAACTCTGCTCGCCTGCAGCACGTTTCCAGACATCGAAACGGCCCGCCGCATCGCGCGACAATTGGTAACCGAAAAGCTCGCGGCCTGCGCAAATATGGTTCCGGCTGTCGAGTCGATCTATCGCTGGCAAGGCAGGATCGAGAGCGGCGAGGAGACGCTGGTCTTCTTCAAAACAATGAGCGCACGGTATCCGGCATTTCAAGAGCGATTAAAAACTTTGCATCCCTACGACGTGCCGGAAATCATTGCCTGGCGAATCGCGGATGGTCTGCCGAGTTATCTGCGCTGGGTCGCCGAGAACTGTTCGCCGTAGGCCAACAGCCAAATTCCCTTGCAAGTTGCGGGGACTGCCCTTCAACTTTTCATGATCGCCCGCGCCTGCCATGACCACCGCCAACAAAATTACCGTGATCCGGATCCTGATGATCCCGGTGTTCGTCACGCTCGCGATTTACTACGGCGAGAGCATTCAGGAAGGGAAGCCCCAGGATTGGATGCGCTTCACCGCGATCGCCGTCTTTCTTCTCGCCGCCGTCAGTGACGGCCTCGATGGCTACGTCGCGCGCCGCTACAATCAACGCAGCACGCTCGGCGGCATCCTCGATCCGATCGCCGACAAAGGCCTGCTCTTGAGCGGCATCGTCACGTTGAGCATCAGCAACTGGAGTCAGGTGGACCCGAACTATGGAAAATTTCCGGCGTGGTTTCCCGTTCTCGTCATTACGCGCGACACCGTCATCCTCGTGGGCAGCGCGGTGCTCCATATCTTGAACGGCAAGGTGCGGGTGCGGCCTAGCTGGACCGGGAAAGTGGCGACGGTTCTGCAAATGGCGGCGATCGCCTGGGTCATGCTGCAGCTCCGGATTCCTCCCCTGCTCTACATCGTCTTGGCCGCGGGATTGTTTACGCTCGTCTCCGGAATGATCTATGTGCGCGATGGAGTGCGGCAGCTCTCGGCCGAGGGACACGCGAACGCGAAGTTGGGTTAACGCGGAGACGCGCGCCGCCATGGATCCAGAAAACGCGATGGAAAGCGTCGGCAAAGTCGCCATCGTCGGGCGGCCGAATGTCGGCAAGTCCGCGCTCTTCAACCGGCTGGCCGGCCGGAATATCGCAATCGTACACGATCAACCCGGAATCACGCGGGACCGGCTCGAGGCGCCTTGCCGCCGCGGCGCGCGTCCTTTTGCAGTATGGGACACCGGTGGAATCGGAGGCGCGGGCGAAACGGAATTGACCGCGCAAGTTCGCGCCGCCGCCGATGCCGCCATGCGCGAGAGCGATGTGATTCTGTTTGTCGTCGATGCGCAAGATGGCCAGACCCCGATCGATCAGGAGCTCGCCCGCATCCTGCGCAAATCGAAAACGCCGGTCGTGCTCGTAATCAACAAGATCGATCATCCGAACCACGAGGACCTGGAGAGCGACTTTGCGCGCCTCGGCTTCACGCACTCGATTCCGATCAGCGCCGCGCACAACCGCGGCATCTCCGATCTTTTGGAAACGGTCGATTCCCTTCTGCCGGGAACATCAGAAATCGCAAATCGCAAATCGCAAATCGCAAATCCCCTCGCCCTCGCCATCGTCGGCCGGCCGAACGCCGGGAAGTCGTCGTTGATCAATTCCGTTTTGCGCGATGCCCGGACGATTGTCAGCGAACTTCCCGGAACGACGCGCGACGCCGTCGATATCCTGTACGAGCGCGAGGGAGAAAAGTTCCTCCTGATCGACACCGCCGGGATTCGCGCCCGGAGCAAGCATTCCAGCTCGGTGGAAGTTTTCAGCGTGATGCGCGCCGAGCGCACGATCCGGCGCGCGGATCTTTGCGTGCTGGTCATCGACCTAACGAGCGGAGTCACCGGGCAGGATAAGAAAATCGCCGGACTGATTCAGAAAGCGGAGAAGCCGTGCCTGGTGGTGTTGAACAAATGGGACCTGGTGAAGCCGGAGCGCCGGACGAAATCGGCCATGGAGCGCGTCATTACCGACACGCGAGAACGCCTTTTCTTTCTCGATTACGCACCGGTCTTGGTCGCTTCGGCACTCACCGGCGAAAATGTCACGCAGCTCTTTCGTTTGATCGCGGATATCCGTCGTGCCGCGAATGTCCGCATCGGAACCGGAGTCCTGAATCGAATGTTGCGGGCGGCGCTCGAGGAAAACCCACCCCCGACGATCGGGACCCGGCGCTTGAAATTATTCTACGCGGCGCAAGCCGGCGACGAGGAAGGCCGCGCCCTGGAGCCAGTCAAGTTCATCCTGTTCGTCAACCGGCCAAAGTTGCTGAGCGAGCCGTACGGGCGTTACCTCGAAAGGCGCATTCGCGGAAAGGAGCCGTATTCGGGATTGCCGGTTCTCCTGAGCTGCCGCGCCCGGAGCGAGAAGATGCAGACTTGATCGAACGGATTCCCCCCGTACCTGTCTCATTCTTCTTATGAAATCGACGCAGGAAATCTCGCAGCAGGTGGAGGAAATGGGAAAATGGATTGCGCCGCTGCGCGAACAGATTGGTCACGTCGTGATCGGTCAGAAATATTTGGTCGACCGGCTGCTGCTCGGTTTGCTCGCGAACGGCCACATCCTGCTCGAAGGCGTTCCCGGTTTGGCCAAAACGCTCACTGTCAAAACCATGGCGGCCTGCATCCAGACCGGCTTCCAGCGTTTGCAATTTACACCCGATCTGTTGCCGGCGGATTTGATCGGAACCCTTATCTACAATCCGCGCACGGGCGAATTCACGACCAAGCTCGGCCCGCTTTTTTCCAATCTAATTCTGGCGGACGAAATCAATCGCGCGCCGGCCAAAGTCCAGAGCGCGCTGCTCGAAGCGATGCAGGAACGGCAGGTCACGATCGGCGATACCACTTATCCGCTCTCCGATCCGTTTCTGGTTCTGGCGACGCAGAATCCGCTCGAACAGGAGGGCACTTATCAATTGCCCGAAGCGCAGCTCGATCGCTTCATGTTGAAGCTGCACATCGGTTATCCGCAAAAATCTGAGGAACGCCAGATTCTTGATTTGATGGCGACCTCCGCGCCGAACTTGACCGTGATGCCCGTGGTCGATCCGCAGAGCATCATCGCCGCGCGTTCCGTCGTAAACGAAATCTACATCGACGATCGGGTGAAGGATTACATCGTCGATGTCGTTTGGGCGACGCGCGATCCGGCCTCCTACAACCTGAAGCTGGATGGGCTGATCCGTTATGGCGCTTCGCCGCGCGCGACCATCTATCTCGCACTCGCCGCGCGCGCTCACGCTTTCCTGAATGGCCGCGGTTATGTCACGCCGCAGGATGTGAAGAGCATCGGCACGGATGTGTTGCGGCATCGCGTCATTGTTAGCTACGAAGCCGAAGCAGAAACGATCTCGAGCGAAACGATCGTCGATCGGATTTTCGCCGGCCTGCCCGTCCCGTGATCGCGCAGGACCGTCAGACGCCTGCGGAGATTCTCAAGAAAATCCGCTCGCTGGAAATCAAAACCAAGGGCCTCGTCCAGACGATCTTTGCGGGCGATTACCACAGCGTCTTCAAGGGGCGCGGGATGAACTTCGAGGACGTGCGCGAATATCAGCCGGGCGACGAAATTCGGGCGATCGATTGGAACGTCACGGCGCGGCTCGGCACCGCGTTCGTGAAAAAGTTCACGGAGGAACGCGAGCTTACGGTTGTGCTCGTTGTCGACGTCAGCGCGTCGGGGAATTTCGGGAGCGCTTCACAATCGAAGCGCGAGCTGGCGGCAGAGATCGCGTGTTTGCTGGCCTTCAGCGCCATCCGAAACAACGACAAGGTGGGCCTGCTCCTCTTTAGCGATACGGTCGAGCTTTTCATTCCGCCGAAAAAGGGCCGGTCCCATACGTTGCGCATCATCCGCGAAATTCTTTTCTTCGAGCCGGCTGGACGCGGAACCGCGCCCTCACTCGCGCTCAATTACCTGAACAAAGTCGTAACCCGGCGCGCCGTGGTTTTTTTCATCTCCGATTTCCAGACGAGCGATTTCTCGCGCGAACTGGCCGTGAGCGGGCGCCGCCACGATTTCATCGCGGTGCACATTCAGGATCAGCGCGAGGAGCATCTTCCCAACGTCGGGATCATCACACTCGAAGACGCGGAGACCGGTGAGCAGATCGAGATCAATACCGCCGATCGCAACACTCGCGCGCGCTTCAGCGCTTTGGCGGAGACGCAACGCGCCGATTTGAACCGGATGCTTCGCCACAACCACATCGACGCCATTTCGCTGCGGACGAACGAGAATTATCTGCCCGCCTTGCGTTCGTTTTTCAAACAACGGGAACGACGCCTCGCCGTGCGATGAATTGGCTGACTTATGTTTCTTTTCGCCGTCGCCGACATTCATGAGATCGCCCCGCCGGTCGATTACTCGCTCATTCCACCTTGGGTCGTCTACTCCGGTGTAGCAGTCGGCCTCACTGCGATCGGTTTGATCAGTTGGTGGATTCGGAACCGGCTGCGCCGCCCCAAGCCCGAGCAATCACCGCGCGATCGCGCCGTGCAGCGGCTCCAGTACGCTGCGCTCGAAATGGAAACAGTGACTCCGTATCAATTCAGCATTCGCGTTTCGGACATCCTCCGGCAATACGTCACGGAACAATATCAATTGCCAGTAACGCGCCAGACCTCAGTGGAATTTCTGGCGGCGCTCGCGAAGGCCTCTCCCTTTTCGGAAGACGAGAAATCGTTGCTCGAGGATTTTCTGAACCGTTGCGACCTGATCAAGTTCGCGCGCTACGATGCGACGATCGAGGACAGCCATCTTCTCTTGGAGGAGGCGACGCGTTTCGTGCAAGGAGGAAAACTTGAACCTGCGTGATTGGTTGCCGACGAATTCGGCCCTGACTTTCGCCCAGCCGTGGCTGCTTCTTCTGCTGCTGGCGATTCCGTTGCTCGCGTATTGGCGCGGCAAGGCCGGACCTGCAGCCGCGCTCACTTTTTCGTCAACGACGGCTCTCCGCTCCATCGGGAAAAGCAGCGCCGCGCGCGCCGGAAAATTTCTGCGCAGCCTTTTTTTGATCAGCCTCGCGCTCCTGGTCATCGCGATGGCGCGTCCGCAGCTCGGCAAAAGCCTCACGCAAGTGGAAGCGAGCGGGATCGACATCATGGTCGTGCTCGACGTTTCCGGCTCGATGCTGACGAAGGACTTCACGGTCGGCGGCGAGTCGGCGACGCGCATCGACGCGATCCGCGAGGTGACGCGCAAATTTATCGAAGGCCGGCCGAACGATCGCATCGGCATCATCGCCTTCGCCGGCCGGCCCTACGTCGTCAGCCCGATGACGCTCGATCACGATTGGCTCATCAAGAATCTCGACCGGGTCCGGATCGGCCTGGTGGAAGACGGAACCGCGATCGGTTCCGCGATCGCCGCGGCCGCGAATCGCTTGAACGACAAACATTCGAAGAGCCGCGTCATCGTTCTCCTGACCGATGGCGAGAACAACACCGGGAAAATTCCGCCAAACACCGCGGCTGAAGCCGTGAAAGCGCTGAAGATAAAGTTCTACGCGGTGGGCGCGGGGATAAACGGCGTGGCGCCGACTCCGGTCTTCAATCCGCAGAACGGGAAGCCGCTAACCGACATGTTCGGGAATGTCGTTTATCAAAATCAACGCGTTCATTTCAACGAGGCGGGTTTGAAGGAAGTGGCGAAGATCGCCGACGGAGAATTCTTCCGGGCGACCGACACGAAATCGCTCGAGCAAATTTTTGGAGATATCGACAAGCTGGAAAAGACGACGGTCTCGGTAAAAAAATACCAGCAGTACCGCGATCTTTTTCCAGGCCTCATCATGGCGGGATGCGGTTTGTTCATCGCGCAGATTCTCCTGGCGCAAACGATTTGGAAAAAACTGCCGTGATCCGCTTATGACCTTCGGCGTGCCAAATTGGTTCTGGGCTTTGCTCGTGATTCCGCTTCTTGCCTTGATTTATGCGCGAGCGGAACGGCGGGCGCGATTGCGTCTGCGCGATTTTGTTTCAGAACGGCTGCTGCCCGATCTCGCTCGCACAGTAAATCACACGCGGCGCAACATCCGGTTCGGGCTCGTTCTCGCCGGACTTGCTCTCGCCATCGCAGCGTTGGCGCAGCCGCGCTGGGGTTACACCTATGAGGACGTGAAGCGCAAAGGCCTCGACCTGATCTTCGCGGCCGACACTTCGCGCAGCATGCTCTCGAACGACGTGCCGCCCAACCGCCTCCAGCGGGTGAAGCTCGCCGCCCAGGATCTTTTGAGCGAACTCCGGGGCGATCGCGTCGGCCTGGTCGCGTTTGCCGGACGCGCTTTCCTGCAGGCGCCGCTCACGATCGATTACGACGCTGCCGTCGATGCGATCACCGATCTCGACACGAGCACGATTCCGGAGGGCGGGACAAATATTTCGGAGGCAATCGATCTGGCGGTACGCACCTTCGGCAAAAGCGCGATCGGTAATCGCGCGCTGATTATTTTTACCGACGGCGAGGAATTGAGCGGCGACGCGGTGAAGACCGCAAAGGCCGCAGCCGACGCGGGCGTGCGAATTTTCACGGTCGGCGTCGGCACGCCGGAAGGTTCGCTCATTCCGATCAGCGGTGAAGGAGGCGGCAGCGCCTTCGTCAAAGACAGCAAAGGACAGGTCGTGAAATCGAAGCTGGACGAAAAACGTTTGAGGGAAATCGCGGAAGCGACCGGCGGATTTTACATCCACCTTGAAGATGGTCCGCGCACGATGAAACAGCTTTATGGCGAAGGACTGGCGAAAATGCAGACGGGTGAAATCGACGACCGGATGTCGCGGCGTCCGATTGAGCGCTATCAATGGCCGCTCGGCGGGGCCCTGTTCTTTCTCGCCGCCGGCTTTCTCCTGCGCGATCGAAAACGGCAGCGGAAAGTCATCGCGCCGACGATCGCACCGAAGCGCGCGCTCGCGGCGGCTGCGCTGCTCTTGTTGTTTGCCCACGCTGCGTTCGCTGCCGCGCCGGGCCTCGATGCTTATCGCAATGACAACTATGCCGACGCCTACAAGGAATTCGAGAAGACGCTCAAGGAACATCCGGATACGCACGACGCCGACAAGATCGAGTTCGATGCGGGCACCGCGGCCTACAAGCTAAAGGATTACGACAAGGCGTTGGAATGGTTCAGCCGCTCGCTTCTCTCCAAAGACAAAATGCTCCAGGAGAAAAGTCATTTCAATATCGGACGGACACTGGAAGAGCGCGCCGACAAGGCGCAGACGACTGAGAAGGCCATAGCCGAACTGACGAACGCCCAATCGCATTACGAAGAAGCGCTCAAGCTCGATCCGAACGATGAGCGGGCGAAGGCCAATCTCGAAGAGGTGAAAAAGAAAATCGAGCGGCTCAAGGAGAAGCAGAAAGAAAAACCATCGCCGACTCCCAGTCCGACTCCGCCACCGGACCAGAAAAAACAGGATCAAAAACAGCAGCAGGACCAAAAGAAGGATCAGCAGAAAGATCAGCAGCAGCAGAAGGATCAAAAGAAGGACGACCAACAACAGCAGCAGCAAGATCAGTCGAAAGACCAACAGAAGCCGGAGAAGGGCGACGATAAGAAGGAGCAGCCCAAACCGGGGGAAACGCCATCGCCCTCACCCGGTGACGACCAACAGCAGCAAAACCAATCCGGCTCGTCCCCCTCGCCCTCCGATAATAAAGGCGATGGGAAGGATCAGCCCAAAGAGGAGAAATCGCCGTCAAAGAATGAGCAAGGCGCCTCGCCCTCACCCACACCAGGCGACACAGCAAGCCCCAGCCCCAGTCCCGGCGAGGGAGAAGAACCGGGAAATTCTCCAAGCCCCACGCCCGGCAATTCGCCGGCGAAGAAACCATCCGGCGAAGTGAAAGGAGTGGGCGACGACAAACCCAATCAAACCGCACAGGCAGTCGAGGCCGCCCAAGATCAGCCGGAGAAGGAAGGCCAGATGAGCGAGAAGCAAGCGCAACTCCTCCTGCAATCGATGAAGGACGAAGAGCAGCGGGTGCAGCTTGATGAACGCAAGGCCGCACGGCATGTCTATAACGACTGGTAGCAGCACGCCCGGTAATGTTTCATTCACGCCACACCTTCCGTCTTCGATCCATCGTCGCGCTGGCGTGCCTGCTGTCGATGGCGATCGATTCGTTTGCGGCGGCCGCGAGCGTAACCGCCGTCCTGGATAATTCCGACACCATCGTGGGGCAGCCGGTGCAACTGCAAATCAAGGTAAGCGGGTCATCCAGCGCGAAACCTCCCGGCGAAATGGCGGTGGACGGTCTCGACATCCGGTTCACCGGACAATCGCAGCTCCTCGAGGGCCGTAATTTTCAATTCACCTACAGCTACATTTATAACTACACGATCATGCCGCTCAAAGCGGGCACGTTTAAGATTCCGCCGCAGACAGTTCAGGCCGGCGGCAGCTCTTTCCGAACTCCGGAGCTGACCTTGCATGTCGCGGATTCCGCCGCGCAATCTCCGCGCTCGAATCGTGCGGGCGAATCGATCGATCCCAGCAAGATCGCGTTCGTCGAATTGATCCTGAGCAAGACGAACGCGTACGTCGGCGAAATGATTCCGGCGGTAGTGCGGATCGGCTTCAACGTGCGCACGCCGGTGGAGTCGCTCGGCAATGGCGTGGAAATCACCGGCCAGGGATTTACCGCCCAGAAGATGCGCGAACCGCGCCAGGCGGTCGAAACGATCGGCGGGAAAACCTATCAGACCTTCACCTTCAAGACCGCGCTTTCGCCGGCGCGCAGCGGCAGGATCGAAGTCGGCCCGGTGCAGGTCAATCCGGTGGTACGCATCCCCCGCACTTCGCGCAATCCCGCGTTTCCGCGCGATCTCTTCGATAGCAACGATCCGTTCATGGACAATTTTTTCCGGGACCCTTCTTTCGCGCCGAGCACTCCGCGCGAAATAAAACTCAAGAGCGAAGCAGTGACCCTCGAGGTAAAACCATTGCCGCCCGGAGCGCCAGCAAGTTTTGGCGGGGCCGTCGGCAATTTCAGCATGACCACCGAAGTGAAACCGAAGAGTGCGCAGGTCGGCGATCCGTTCACGATCACGGCGAAGATTTCAGGCCGGGGCAACTTCGACCGCGTGACGGCGCCGTCGTTCGAAGACGAGCATGGATGGCACAAGTATCCGCCCTCGGCTGATTTCAAACCGGACGACGATATTGGAATCAGCGGCGCAAAAACGTTCGAGACCGTCCTCAGCGCGAACGAGCGGAAGGAAAATATTCCAGCGCAGCTTTTCACCTATTTCGATCCGCAAAAGGAACAATACGTGACGCTGCGCAACGAGCCGATCCCAGTGCGCATCGAGGGCGGCGCCGCACTGACTCCAGCGCCGACCGCGCCCGCGGCGCAGCCGCCAGCCGCAACCGCTGCGCCGAGCCCAAAACAACAGGAAATTCTCCATCAACTGACCGAAGTCCCGGCGGCCACGGAATCGTTTGCTCCGCTCTTTGCGCGGCGCGGATTCTGGCTGGCGCAACTGGCGCCGCTGCTCCTCCTGGTCGGATTCGTCACCTGGCAAGTCCAGCGGGCCCGGCTCGACAACCGCGAGGCGCGGCGCCGCGAGCAGTTGGAACACGAAGCCGCCGCGCTGCAACGAAGTCTGCGGCGCGAGGATGTTTCGCCCCAGGAATATTTTTCGCGCGCTTCCCGCGCCGTTCAGTTGAAGACAGCGCTGGTCAGGGACGTGGAACCGAACGCAGTCGATGCGGAAATCGCCGCCGCTGCTTTCCGCGCGGACGAGGACACCCGCCGGCGGCTTCGGGAGTTGTTTCAAAAAAGCGACGAGGCCCGCTACAGCGGTGGACAGAACGGCATTCGCCTGCTGCCGCCGGAAGTCCGGAGCGATTTGCTCGAGTTGATTGAGAATCTGCGTGCATGAAGAATTTCGTAATCATTATCGCGATGATCGCGCTTCTCTGCGGTGCGGCCGGAACTTTACTCGCCGAAACCGATCCGGCGTTTGCGAAAGCGAACCAGGCTTACAGCGAAGGACGTTTCCAGGAAGCGGTCGATGGATACCAAAGCCTGGTCCAAGCCGGTCGCTCCAGCGCAAATCTGTTTTACGATTTAGGCAACGCGTGGTTCCGGCTCGGAAATTTCGGCGAAGCCATCCTTAATTACGAGCGCGCCCTGGCGCTCGAGCCGCGTCATCCCGAAAGCGAAGCGAATTTGCAGCTCGCGCGTGATGAGGCCCGCGCTCTGGAGCTGAGAAAAACAACGGTAGAAAAGTACCTCGAGGCCGGGACCCCAACCCAATATTCGATTGCGGCCTCGGTTGCCTTCTGGTTCGCGATGTTTGCCATGGCACGGCTGTTCTTTGCGCGCCGCCGTTCGGCCGGTCAGGTTGCGTTGATCGTTTTGTCGGTGCTCGTTTTCGCCGGCGCCAGCTTTGCTCTTTACACGAAAGAGAATGGCAGCAAAGGACGCGCGCTCGCGATCGTGACCGGGAAGGATATCCAGGCGCGCCTGGCGACAGCCGACAGCGCGGGCAGCGTTCTCGCGTTGCCGCCCGGCAGCGAAATCAACGTCCTGAGCGAACGAGGCGATTGGATCTACGCCGCCTTGCCAAACGATCTCCGCGGTTGGATTCCGGCGAAGGCCATGGAGCGGGTGCGATTGTCCGACCAATAATTCTTAACGGTTCGTGGCCATCAGGGCCCAAGGGAAATTGCGGCATAGGACGTAGCTTCCTGGGTCCGCAATCGTTTATCCAAATAATTGCCCTTCTCATCGAATTTTGCGGGTATGCGGTTCCCTTTCTCATCGAAGCGATACATATCATAGATCAATGCCTCGTCCGGACTGATCGTCCACTCGAGCTGAATTCCACGCCGGTCTTCCGAGCTTGGCATCACCGCGACAAAATCGAGTTGATGATAAACGTTTTTGGGAACGTAGAGCACGAGCGACCGGACCGTGGTTTCACCCGGTTTCAGCTCAGTGTCTCGGAAGAGGAGACCCGTGCCGACCATCTTCATCTTGTCGCGATTCGCATGTCTGAGCACCGGGCGAAGAATCTCCGGGTTTTGCAAGGTCTTGGTGCCCTCTTGGACGACGTTTGGATCGTCAGTTTTTGGCATGATGACGCTGCCATACGCTATCCACGCGCTGGGAAGGAGCTTGATTTCTCGAGAACTTGGATTCTTGGCCGAACACTTCACTTCTACGGCAACAAGATCCTGGGAGGGAGCGCCCGGGTTGATTCTCTTCAGCTCTAAATCCAGGGTGATATTTACCGGAACCGAGTTGGGAGCTGTGATTTCTTTATAAATAAATGTCCAAGCCGCCCAAGCGGCGGCGACAAGAATTCCTCCAGTCTGCACCCAATTTTTGAAGTTCTCTCCGGAAGCGGGCGATCGAGGACTGGCGGCGGCGTTTTCCGGGGGCATGGCGGCACGTTATCGTTTTTGATTCTGCGGTGGCAATAAGAAAAGACCCACCACAATCGGTCCCGTCAGGGCGGGGGTTGAGAAGCGCTCGAATGCCCGCATCTTAAGCGCGCATGAAGGCAGAGATGGATATCGGAACGGACAAGAAGGCGTTCCAAATTAATCTCGACGCGAAGAAGTACGGGACCTTCGCGGAAATCGGCGCGGGACAGGAAGTGGCCCGGCGTTTTTTCCATGTGGGCGGCGCTGCAGGAACGGTCGCGAAAACAATGTCGGCTTACGATATGACGTTCAGCGACGCCATCTACGGACCGGCCGATCGCTACGTGAGCCGCAAACGCCTCCACACAATGCTCGATCACGAGTACCAACTCCTCATCGAACGTCTGGACGCGAAGCTCGGCAGCTTGCGCACATTTTTCGTTTTCGCCGACACGGTCGCGGCGCGCAGTTTCAAGCAACACAACGAATCGCAGGGCTGGCTCGGCGTTCGCTTCCAGCAGGAGACGCGGGGCGAGCCCAGTGAAATCATCATCCACGTCCGGATGCTCGATGAGTCCAACACCGATCAACAGGAGGCGCTCGGAATCATCGGCGTGAACCTTCTCTTCGGCGCTTTTTACCACAGCCAGCCGGAGAAATTGATCGCATCGCTTCAGGAAAATCTCGCTCCGGACCGCATCCAGGTGGACTTGATCAAGTTCTCCGGCCCGGCCTATCCTGGGGTCGATAACCGGTTGATGAGCCTGCAACTCGTGAGCCAGGGTTTAACCGACGCCGTCATTTTCACCGCCGACGGCGAGATGGTGCAGGCGGCCGATATCCTCTACAAAAAATCGATCCTTGTGGAGCGCGGCAGTTTTCGTCCGGTGACCTACGCGACGAACGACATGCTCAATGGCGCGCGCACGGCGTTTCTGAAAGAGACTGGCTGCTCGGACGAGGATTTGGTGGTGCTGATGGAGATGACGCTCGAGAACCTGCTTTCCGAGGGCCAGTTGAACCACGCCGATTTCCTCGCGCGCGTCGATATCCTTGGAGCGCTCGGACGCACCGTGATCATTTCAAAATTCGGCGAGTATTTCCGGCTCGCCTCCTATCTTTCGCGTTACACGAAAAACAAGATCGGTCTCGTCATGGGTGTTCCGAGCCTGATGGAAATCTTCGACGAGAAATATTATCTCCACCTCGAAGGCGGAATCCTGGAAGCGCTCGGGCGGATGTTTAAGAGCGGGTTGAAACTTTATGTCTACCCGATGATCGACGAGAACACCGGAGCGCTCATCGCTGCCACGAAACTGGAAGTCACGCCCCATTTGCGATCGCTCTATCATTATCTGATTGACAACGAGTTCATCGAGGAAATCACCGATTACAACCCGGACTATCTGCGCATCTATCCTCCGGACGCCTTGGCAAAATTGCAGTCCGGCAACCCGGCCTGGGAGCGAATGGTGCCGCCGGAAGTGAGCACGATCATCAAGAGCCGAAAGTTCTTCGGATACCGGGCCGAGAACGGGGCCTGAATCGCCTGAATCACGCGGGCGGAATGCGGCGATTCCACCGTAGTTGAGCCGCCAGAAAAGGGCAGCTGTCGGCACGGTTCCCGCTATAAGGAGGGCTGCATCATGGCGAGGCGCGGAAATTCAGTTGTCGGCATCGATCTTGGGAAGCACGTCTTCAAAGGAGTCATCCTCCAGCGAAAGGGCGACGAGCGTTTTGTGCTCACGAGTTATGCGTCCCGCGAAGTTCCCGAAGAACTCAACACGCCGGAAGAACTCGCGCAGCAACTCAAGCTTTTGTTTAAAGACCTCGGCGGCAGCGCCAAAGGTTGCGCAGTGGCGATCTCGGACCCCGCGTCGCTTCTCCGCATCATCGAGCAGCCGGACACGCCTATCGACTTGCTTCGCAATGCGCTCCGTCTCAACGGCCTCGCCGTCCTGAATCAGGAGTGCAAAGATTTCGTACTCGATGTCGCCGCGGTTTCCGCGGAAGGAACCAATGGCCATGGCCCGAACGGCAAGGGCGCCGCGCCGGAGGAAAATCCCGCTCAAAACGGCGTGGCGAAAACGAAATATCTCGTGGGCGGAATGTTGCGGCCGATGGTCAAACACATTTCCGAAGCCTGCAGCAAGACGCGCATCGCGGCGGACATCCTTCAGCTTGCGCCTGTTTGTTCCTTTAACGCTTTCGAGTTCGCCTATCCCGACATCTTCGCGAAGGAGGCATTTCTTCTGTTGGACATGGGACATCTGCAAAGCACCGTCCTAATCGGCAGCAAGAAGGAGCTCGTTCTCGTTCGCAGCATCGATTATGGCGGCAAGGCGCTCACCCAGGCCCTCACCGCGGATGGCGCGCTCGATGCGAACGCCGCTCGCGTCATGATGGAAGAAGGCGATGCCGGCATGGCGGAAATTTGCCGCAGTTCGCTCGTTCGCCTCGCTACGGAAGTGCGCAATTCGATCGGATTTTTCGAAGGCCAGCACGAACAGAACATCCAGCGCATCTTTGTCTCGGGCGGCCTCGCCCGCACCGAAACCATTCTGCAAACCCTGAGCGATGAGCTCGGGTTGCCCTGCGAAATCTGGGATCCGCTCGAAACCTGTGAAGTGGCGTTGCCGGCGGCCAAGCGGCAGGCGCTACCCAATGAATTTGTCTCCCTCAACGTCGCCTGCGGCGCCGCGTTTGAATATCTGAGGAACTAAGCGCGCATGGCTCTCCACCTCAACCTCCTCCACGAAGAGATCGCCCAACAGCGGCAGCGCCAGCGCGATCCGCTCAAGATCGGCATCATGGTGCTCTGTTTTCTCGGCACGCTTATGGTCGTCTACTACATGTGGAACGCCTACAAGACTCTCGAGATCCGCAACCGGCTCAGCCAGGCGCAGCACGATTGGGCTAAGGTGGAACCCAAAGTCACCGCGGCCCAGAAACGTTCGGCGGAGCTCAACAGCATCATCAGCACGACCAAGGTGCTCGACGGCATTATCGACGGCCGCTTTTTCTGGGCTTCCTTTCTTGAAAAACTTTCGCGCTGTGTCGCGCTCAACGCCCAGTTGACCACCATGGATGGAACTGTTCTCGACGACGGCAAAGTCACTGTCTCGATTGACGGCCTCGCGGCCGGCCGCGAACCGCGCGCCGCCGCGGAAGAACTTCGCCAACTTCTCCTCGAACAGCTGGGGCAGAGCTACCACGACGTGAAGGTGGAATTCAAAACGCTCGAAGATCTCGATACCATTGTGAACATCGGCGGTTCCAACATGCCGATGGCACATTTCGGCCTGAACATAATTTTTAATCCCGGAGCGGCCAAGCCGACTCCGGCGCCAGTCCGGGCCAGGACTCCGAAGCAATGAAAAAACTGAATCTCACCAAAGATCAGATCCAGAAACTATCGCTGAGCACGATTGGTTTCTTCGTGCTCATCTATGTTTATTTCAGTTTCTTTCTTGGTCCCCTCAACACTAGCCGCGACACGATGCTCGGCACGATTGCGGAGCTTCAGGACAAAGTCGCCAACTCCAAGAACGAACTGGCCAAAGCGAACAACCTCGAAAAGCAGGCCACCACCGCGACGACGCGTTTCGCCGCGCTCAAGGCCCTTAGTCCAGAGGGTGCAGCCATCGCCTGGTTCCCGCCCCGGATGAAAACTTTTTTCGCGAACCAGGAGATCGACAAGGCTACGGCTCGGCTCGAGACCAGCGTTCCTTTCCGAGAGGCGGATTTGGCCAGCTGGATGCGCTATAACTGGTCGATCGAAATGCCCCAGGCCGATTTTCCCACGCTCGGCAAGGCTGTGGCCGCTCTTGAAAATAGCGAGCCGCTTCTCTCGATCATGAAAGTCAATATTCGCGCGTTACCCGAAGATCCGCAGTTTCAACAAGTCACCCTGAGTGCCAGCACCGCCATTTTGAAACGATGAAAAGGATATTTGCCATTCTTGTTCTGGGTTTTGTCGCCGTGCAGTTAGCGCGCGCGGAGGAGACCCCCGCGTCCATTGAGCTGAAAAACAAATCGGCCTTCACCATGGATGCAAGCGGTCGTAATCCGTTTTGGCCCATCAACTGGAAACCAGCGGCGAGGGTCCAAAACACCACCGAACACACCGGGCCGGATATTTTGGCCTCCGCTTTCGCTGTCACTTCAATCACTCTGGATCAGGGCGCGCGCTTCGCCATCATCAATGGGAAAGCGATGCAGGAGGGTCAGGTGTTCGGATTACAACTGGGCAACCAGACTTATCAGCTCACGGTCAAGAAAATCGACGACGGCCAGGTCATTCTCTCCCGCCGCGACCAGGACATTGTCGTCCCGCTGCGCCGGAAATAACGGCGTTTCCGCAGATTCTGCGGACCTCTTTTCCAAAGCGGGCTCTCGGGCCTGTTCTCGACCGGCGGCGTTCCTACTCGAGGCTTGTCAATCGGCCCTCGATTTAGAATAAGCGGATGGCCTCATGAGCACGAATGAGCAAAAGTTCCTCCCGTTCTACGAACGGATTGCCAGCTGTCTGCCGGGATATGTGGCCAGCCGGGTATTGCTTTCCGCGCTGCTTGGATTCGCCTTTCTGACGCTGCATCACGTGATTGGCCGTCCCGTGTTAATCGCGTCGCTTCTGGCGGACTGGAGCTGGTTCCTCGCGCTCTTGATAAGCGTCGCGATGCTCTGCCTTTATTATGCGACCTATACGCTCGGAAACCTCTGCGCGGAATTCGATACCCGAACAAGCCTGGATGAACAGGGCAGGTTACAAATGCACGCTGAGCGATACGCTTTCCGATTTCAAATTCATTCGGTCCGGCATCTTTTTTGGGCTTTTGAATTGTATCGTCGGATACTCGCTTGGATTGCCTTACGCCGAAATTTCCGCACGGACGACCATTCTCACCGGCTATTTTATCGCGGGATTCGTTGGCGGCATGGCAGTTTGGGGATCTACGGGGTGACCAGGGCGCTTAACGCCTTTTCCATCAATGCCCGGCGAACCTTCGATTTTACTTCTCCGGATGGTTGCGGCGGAACCGGGCTCGTGGGCGATTCGCTCATCGTATTTAGTTCGGTGTTTCTAATCGTCGGTGTGATGATTTCGATTTATATGTTGAAGACTCAGTGGTCGCACCAAGACACGTCGTTCGTAAACCCGGTCAAAATCTTTTGGATCGTGTTTCCATATATCTGCTCGCTCCTGGCCTTATTCGGACCGGCCCTTCCCATCGCCAGGGAGCTCAGGCTCTACAAGATTGAGCAGCAAATTGCTCTGCATAAACGGTTGAACGAAATTCGCGCTGCGCTGGAAACTCAAACGGGCGCCGCCGAGCGAAAGGATCTGCGCGAGGATCACGATTTCGTGCAGAACAGGCGCAAGGATCTTCACGGCATGAGGACCTGGCCCTTTGGCCTGGGTGCGAATCTAAAATATCTGACAATCTTTGCCGCGAATGTGTCGGTCCATGTTTCCGGCAACGCGGCCAAATCCGTCGCAGATTTTTTTCGCCGTTTTGTTTAACGAATGCCGCTCGGCAACGGCCGGAAGTAGGACGCAAAACTTCCCGCCCTTTTTTCCAGCGAGTCACGAAGCGCTTTAGTCGGATCGGACCTCTCGGATTCGGAAACAAGCGCCACGCAAAGCCGGACCATGTTGGCGTAATCCTCCACGGAAACGAACTCGCATTGGATGCTGCCGTCGGCGGCGCAATTGTGATAGTTGCCCAGCACGATGCTCGCGGCGGCGGATCGATATCCGTAAACTTGATACGCGCTTGCTTCGCACGATCCGCCATCCAGCAAGCACCGTTGCACCGGGATGCTTTGCGCTGAGGCGATGTTCATGACTCGCGCGGTTTCCCGGCTGTCAAAGATCGACAGGCGATCGCCGACACGGACGATGGGACCGCGGCCAAGTTCCGCGCCGCCGCGGGGCGCGCTCGTTTCCAGCGAAAGAATGGTGATCTCTTTCGGAAGCGAGCCCGACTGCGCAAGTTGAATCGCTCCCCAGAAACCGACTTCCTCGGCGCGGGTGAAGAGGCCGAGACAATGCACTTCCGCCTGCGCGGCCTCCAATTCTCGGAAAAGACACACGATCTCGGCGCAGCCCAACAAATCGTCGCAAGCGCGCGAGTGGATCTGGTCCCCTTTCAACTCGAATGCCGGCAGGTCCCACATCGCAAAATCGCCGAATTCACGCCGGCGTGGATTGACCAGGAACTTCTCGGCCACCGAGCCGAGAAAGCGCCATTCGCCCTCGCTGGTGCGGACCCAGCCGGGATGATCCATGTGCGCGGCGAACGCCCACCGCGCCGGCTGCTGCCTTCCGCGCTGATAACGCGCAATCATGTTGCCGACCGCGTCATGTTCGATCGTCACGTGTGGGCAAGCGGCGAGCTGAGCGACGATCTCGTCGCGCACGGCGTCCTCGTGGAAAGGCGCGGTCGGCTGTTCGACCAGGGCGCGGACCACGTCCAATAATTCCGGGCGCTCCATTCGATCAGACCGCGGTTGATCTTGCTGCTGCAATCGGAACGAACTCGCTCTCGTGCAAAACGATTTGTTTCGAACCGCGCAAGAGCCGCCACCATTCCCACGCGCTTCCGGCCGCGATCAGGAAGACGAGCGTCACGAAACCGAACGCGACCACGGCATCGAACCGCCAGATTCCCGCCTGCCGCGTCATCTCCGCCGCTTTCGCCAGATCGGCGGTCGTGCTTGCATTCCGGATCAACGCTCCGGCGCCGCTCAAGAATCCCAACCGCGGATCGGCCGAGAAAATTTTAAGATACGCGGCGCTGAACGTGACCGCGCACATGAAACAAAGCGGGACGACCGTGACGAAAAGATAACGCGTCTTACCCATCTTGATGAGCACGGTTGTGCCGAGACAAAGCGCGATGATGGAGAGCAACTGGTTGGCGAGGCCGAAGAGCGGCCAGAGACTGTTGATGCCGCCCAGCGGATCGAGCACGCCCTGGTAGAGGAACCAGCCCCACGCGCCCACCAGCAGCACGCTCGAAAAAAGATTGGCGGCCAGCGAACGCGTGTCGCCCAGTGGCTTCCATAAATTCCCCAGCAGATCCTGGAGCAGGAATCTCCCTACCCGCGTTCCGGCATCGAGCGTCGTCAAAATGAAAAGCGCTTCGAACATGATGGCGAAGTGATACCAGAGAGCCAACGCGGTCGGATTTGATGAGACCCGCGAAAACATGTGCGCCATGCCGACGGCAAACGTCGGCGCGCCACCGGCCCGGCCGAACATCGTGGTCTCGCCCAGGCCGGTCGCGAGCTTTTGCATGTCCGCTTCCGTCACCGGAAAGCCGGCCGCACTGATCTTCGCGACAATTTCGGTCGGTGCGCCTTTGCTGTTGATCGCAAAATATTCGCCGGGCTGAAGGACGCAGGCCGCGATCATCGCCATCAGGGCGACCATCATCTCGGTCACCATCGCGCCGTAACCGATGTCGCGGATGCGCGACTCGCGCGCGATCATTTTGCAGGTTGTCCCGGACGCGATCAGCGAATGAAATCCGGAGATCGCGCCGCAGGCGATCGTGATGCAAACGAACGGAAAGACCGGCCCCGCGAAGATCGGTCCGGTGCCATCGATGAACTTGGTCAGCGACGGCATCAACAGCATCGGGCGCAGAGCGACGACTGCCACCGCGAGTGCTGCGACCGTGCCGAGTTTCAGAAACGTGCTCAGATAATCCCGCGGCGTGAGCAACAGCCAGACCGGCAGAACCGACGCCGCCAGTCCGTAAATCATGATCGACCAGGCCAGCCATTTTTCATCCCGCTGAAACCACGCCTGGATCGCCGGATATTGATGGAGGAATTGTCCGCCCCAGACCGCGAAGGCCAGCCCAACGAGCCCAAACGCCGTGATCCAGAAAACGCTGAACTTTCCGGTGCGCAAACCGATCCCCATCAGCATCGCGACCGGAATGGTCGTGGCGATCGTGAATACGCCCCAGGGACTTTTCGCCAGCGCCTGCACAACCACGAGCGCGAGCACGGCCATGATCATGATCATGATCAGGAGCACGCTGATGAGAGCGAGCGCGCCGACGCCGCGGCCGATTTCTTCCTTCACCATTTGGCCGAGCGTTTTGCCGCGGCGCCTCACCGAACTGAAAAGCACGATCATGTCGTGCACGCCGCCGCCGAGCGTGGCGCCGATCAAAATCCAAAGCGTCCCCGGCAGAAATCCGAATTGCGCCGCCAGCACCGGTCCCACGAGAGGCCCGGGCCCTGCGATCGCCGCGAAATGATGGCCGAAAACCATCCAGCGACTTGTCGGCACGAAATCTTTCCCATCCTCGTTGGCGATCGCGGGTGTCGCGCGTTCGTCGTTCAACACCAGAACCTTTGTCGCCAGCCATTTGCTGTAAAAACGATAGCTGATTGCGAACGTGCACAGTCCCGCCGTCACGATCCAGAGCGCGCTGATTTGTTCGCCATGCGACATCGCCAGCACCACAATCGCCCCCAACCCGAGGGCCGCGACCGCAACCCAGAGCAATTTTTTCCAGATATTCATCGATTGAATCTCATGCGCGCCGATGAGATTTTAGGCGAGACCAGGGCCTGCTGACAATAGCGGGGACGCCGCGTGGCGGCGTCAGGCTCGATCATTTCTACCATGCGACTTTCCTACAAAATAAAAAAGGTGCTGAAGGGCGATGCCTTCGTGAGCGCGCGCCGGCACGTCAAACAGTGGGTCATTGGCCGCGCGCCTCTCCGTTTCGATGCAGCCAAGATCACCAAAACCATCGACCGCGAAAAATTTCAGGAAATCTACGATCGCTACGCGATGCACGATCCTGGGGACGAGTGGCCGAAGTATCTCGAGATCGAGCCCTGGATGGAGATCAACCTGAAGCGCGTTCGTGATCTCGGCCTCGATCTCGGCGGCCGCAAGCGCGTGCTCGATATCGGCTGCGGCACCGGATATTTCCTCTACATCTGCCAATACCTCGGCCACGACGTTCTCGGAATGGACTTGGACGAAGAGCCTGGGTTCAAGGAGATGGTCGAGCTGCTCGGAGTGAAGCGCGTGATTTGGCGCGTCGAAGCCTACCAGCCCCTGCCCGATCTCGGCCGCAAGTTCGATGTCATCGCCGCGCACATGATCTGTTTCAATGGACACAAGAGCGACAAGCTCTGGAAAATTTCCGAGTGGGAATTTTTTCTGGACAACCTGGCCGAGCGCCATCTCGAACCGGGGGGCCAGATTTGCCTCGAGCTGAATCGCGAATACGACGACTCACTCTACACGCCGGAGTTGAAGGAATATTTCGAAGCACGTGGCGCGGAGATCCACACCCAGCGCGTCCTCTTTAATCCATTGCTGCCCGCGCCTGTCGCAACTGCGCAAGCTGGTCGCTGAAGTCGGCTTTCCGTTGCCGATGTTCCTGCACGACGGCGGCAGGAGCCCTGTCTACAAAGGACGTATTCGAAAGCTTTCCTTCGACGGTGCGCAATTCACTTTCGAGCTTCGCAATTTCTTTATCGAGGCGAACGCGTTCCGCTTCCGCGTCGCCACCAGCAATGAGCAAGAAAAGCTTTCCGAACGATCCTGTTGCCAGAGGAACGCCCGAGGTCGCCTGATAGTGTGGATCGACCGTGATTGCTTCTGCATTCAGCAATCGCTTCATCGTCGGCAATTCTTCCGCGATCCAATTGGCCGAGTTCTGCAGAACGAAATCCACCTTCATACTTGATGGTAACCGCGACTCCGCGCGCAGATTCCGGCCCGCCTGGACCGTATCATAAACCATGCGCATTCGTCCCCAAGCGACGCCCGGTTTGATTCGGAGGGGTTCCGGCAATGGTTCGAATTGAATCGTCCCAGCCCCAAAGCCCATGACCGACCAAAGTTCCTCCGTGATGTGCGGCATGAACGGATGAAGCAAACGCAACACGGCAGAAAGCGCATGATCCATTACCGCCAATGTGGAGACCTTGCGTGCCGGATCTTCCGCAAAAATATCGGTTTTTGCCGCCTCCACGAACCAGTCGCAATAATCGCCCCAGAAAAAATCGTAAAGCACCCGTGCCACTTCATTGAAGCGATACCCGTCGTAAGCCCCCTTGATCTCGTCGATTGACGCGTCTAACCGCGCCAGAACTTCGATCGAGTAAATGGAAAGCGACGATTCATCGAGCCGCGGCGCCGCCTCGCTCGGGCCGTGCATCTGGCGAAAGCGCGCCGCATTCCAAAGTTTTGTCGCGAAGTTCCGCCCTTCTTCGATTTGTTTTTCGTCGAACGCGATGTCTTGCCCGCTCGGCGCGATCCGCATCAGACCGAAGCGCAATCCGTCGGCGCCATACTTCGCGATTAAGTCGAGCGGGTCGGGCGAGTTGCCTAACGACTTCGACATCTTGCGCCCCTGCTTGTCGCGAATCAGGCCCGTGAAAAAAACGTCGCGAAACGGAATGTTATCTTCGATCGCCGGCGTTTTGCCCGGTTTGAACTCGAGACCGGCAATGATCATGCGTGCGACCCAGAAGAAAATAATGTCGGGCGCAGTCACGAGGACCGATGTCGGATAAAACTTCCGGCGCGTCTCCGCGTCCATCGTTTCATAGGCCCAGAGCCAGGAGGAAAACCAGGTGTCGAGGGTGTCAGGATCCTGCTGCCAGTCATGGCCTGGCGATTCGAGCTGTACTAACGTTTCATCGCCGCGGTACCACGCCGGGATGCGATGGCCCCACCAGATCTGGCGGCTGATGCACCAATCCTGAATGTTCTCCAGCCATTGTGCGTAAACTTTTTCCCAGTGCGCGGGAAAGAAACGGATCAAATGATCGCGCACCACATCGAGCGCCTCCTTGGTTTGCGGGTAACGCAGAAACCATTGCTCGCTCAGACGCGGCTCGATCGGGACTTCGCTACGCTGACTGAATCCCACGCTGTTCTCGTGCGGCTCCGCTTTGGTCAGAAGCTTCAAGTCCGCCAATAGTTCCGCCGCTTTCTCGCGCGCGACGAAGCGGTCGAGGCCATCGAGTTCCGGAACCGCCGGACAATTGATCCGGCCATCGGGATGAAGCCCATCGATCACCGGCAACGAATGGCGCACGCCGATTTCAAAATCCACTTTGTCGTGCGCCGGCGTCACTTTCAAAATGCCGGTCCCGAATTTCGGATCGATCGCTTCGTCTCCGATGATGGGAAGCTTTTCGCGCGCGAGCGGACGCCAGACGTTTTTACCGATCAAGTGGCGGTAACGCGGATCCTCCGGGTGCACCGCCACTGCGGTGTCCGCCATGATTGTTTCCGGCCGGGTCGTGGCGACCTCGAGATGTTTGCCCGGTTCTTCGACGATCTCATAGCGAACGTAATAGAGCTTTCCCTTCTGGGGCTGTGCGATGACTTCCTCATCCGACAAGGCCGTCTGGGCCGCGGGGTCCCAATTAATCATCCGGCGCCCGCGATAGATCAGACCCTTGCGATAAAGCTCGACGAACACCGTCTCGACGGCACGCACGTAATCGTCGTCGAAGGTATAGCGCTGGCGCGACCAATCGCAGGAACAGCCCAGGCGTTTGAGCTGTTGGATAATGATGCCGCCGTGTTTGTCCTGCCAATCGAGAACGCGCCGGAGAAATTCCTCGCGGCCGAGATCGTGCCGCGTTTTGTTTTCCGTTTTCCGCAGATGTTTTTCGACGGCAGTCTGGGTTCCGACGCCGGCGTGATCGGTTCCCGGCAACCAAAGCACTTCGAAGCCCTGCATGCGCGCCCGCCGCGCGAGAATGTCCTGGATGGTGGTGTTGAGGACGTGGCCCAGCGTCAGGATACCGGTGATATTCGGAGGCGGAATGACGATCGAGAACGCCGGCTTCGGCGAATGCGTGTCCGCGCGGAAGGAGCCGGATTCCTCCCAACGCGCGTACCACTTCGGTTCGACCGCGGCAGGATCGTAGGTTTTCGGCAGGTCAGCCATCGCGCTGGAACGATGCGAGGCCGGTGAGCGATTGCAAATCGTCCCCGCTTGATCAGAACAGAAATAACGATTACGACCATGAGCACGAGCATGAGGACTAAACAGCGACGCAGACTTATCCTCTTGGCCCTTGCCCTCGTCTCGATCGGCGCCGTTGCGCTCGCGGAAGATTGGACCGTCGTGCGCCAAAACAATCGCCCCTACGTGACGTTCGCGAACGTCGCGCAGTTCTATCAGTTTCCCGAATACACTCGCGTCAGCCGGACCGTCTCGCTTCGGAGCGAGCGCCGGGCGATCCGCGCCCAGGCCGGGACGAGCGAACTCTCGATCAACGGCGTCCGGTTCTTCACGAATTTTCCGCTGTTGAGCAATGGCGACGAAGACCTGATCTCGGTGATGGACGTGAGCAAGATCATCGAGCCGGTGCTGCGGCCGAGCCGGATCCCAAACTCTGAGAAGGTGGAGACCGTCGTGCTCGATCCCGGCCATGGCGGCAACGACCAGGGCGCTTCGAGCAGTTGGGGCAGCGAAAAAACTTTTACGCTCGACGTGGCGCTCGCTGCGCGGACGCAACTGATCCGCGCCGGTTACCGCGTGGAAATGACGCGCACCACTGACGCCGGTATCTCGCTCGAGGACCGGGTGAATTTCGCGAATCGTTTTCCGCACGCCGTTTTCGTGAGCATTCACTTTAATTCGTCATCCGGCGGCGCCGGTGTGGAAAGTTACGCGCTCGCGCCCGAAGGCGTGATCTCGAATATGTCCAGCGAACATCACGCCTCCGCCGCCGATGTCGGCCGCCATGCCGGCAACGCGCAGGATGCGCAGAACATCGCGCTGACGGCTTCGATTCACGCCACGGTTTTATCGCGCGCCGCGGCTTTCGATCGCGGAATTCGTCACGCGCGTTTCCATGTTCTGCGCAACGTGAAAATCCCGGCGGTCCTGTTCGAGGGCGGTTTCATCAGCGATCCGGCAGAAGGGCAGCGCATCGCGACCAGCTTTTACCGGCAACGGCTCGGCGCGGCCATCGCACAGGGCATTCAAAATTATAACGCGGCCGTGAATTATCGCGCCGGCGGAGCGAACTTTGCCGTGGCGAAAACGAACTTGCCGCCTCACGCGCGCGCGATCACGGAGCCGCTCGGCGCCGATAACCCGGTCGAGCAGCCGTATCACCATCCACCTTCTATCTCAGTGAGCGCCGGTGAACATTGATCCGGCAAAGCGGACGGTGGCCGATACGTCGAGACCGATCGGAGTTTTCGATTCCGGCATCGGCGGGCTGACGGTCGTAAGTGCACTGCGCACGCTCCTGCCTAACGAGTCGATTTTTTACCTGGGCGATACCGCGCGCGTCCCCTACGGCGGAAAGAGCGCGACGACGGTCCAGCGCTACAGTCTCGAGATCGCGGCGATCCTGTTGGAAGAGAATGCGAAGACGGTCGTGGTCGCTTGCAACACCGTCTCAGCCGTCGCCCTTTCGCAACTCACCGAGAGCGTGCCGGTCACGGTGACGGGGGTAATTCTGCCTGGCGCTGAGGCGGCCATCGCCGCTACCCGGACCGGTCACATCGGAGTGATTGGAACGCGCGCGACGATCCACAGCGGCGCTTATGAACGCGCGTTGCGCTCCCTTGATCCGAAAGCGCAAGTCACCGCTCGCGCGTGTCCGCTTCTGGTTCCGTTGATCGAGGAAGGCTGGCTCGAGAGCGCGATCACCGACCAGATCATCATGCAATATGTGGGGCCGCTCGTGGACGAAGGAATCGATACGCTTGTGCTCGGTTGCACCCATTATCCGCTGCTCCGCAATGCGATGGCGCGACTTCTCGGAAATGCGATTACCCTCGTGGATTCCGCTCAGAACTGTGCGAACGCCGTGCGCGAGCTTTTGATCCGCGAAAACTTGCGCGCTCCGGACACGAATGCCGGCACCCTGCAAGTGGCGCTGACCGATCCGCCCGATAATTTTCTCCGGGTGGCGCGCGAAGCATTGCAGCTGGATGTCGGCGAAGTGCAGGTGCGCGAAATTGGAATGCACGCGCAATAGGTGGATCGAGCGCTCCGGCGCTCGATGGAAACATAGGCTCTGCCGCCAATTCCAAACGTCGAGCGACGGAGCGCTCGATCCACCTAACGACGCTTCGCTTTTGGCAAGCTCTGCACAACCAAGTCGTAGGAAGCGTCGATCATCTTGCTGACCTCCTTTTCCGGGATCACGCCGTCAAGAACCACCGTGTTCCAATGTTTTTTGTTCATGTGGTAACCCGGCTGCACCTGCTCGTAACGATCGCGCAGCTCCAGCGCAAGATCGGGATCGCATTTCAAATTCACGGCCGGCGGCACCTCGTCGAGCGCCAGCAGCGCAAACATTTTTCCTCCGACTTTGAAAACAATGTTATCCGGACCGAACGGCGTGCCTTCCGTCGCTGCCGGTTTGCTCAAACAATAATCCCGAAAACTTTCGACGTTCATCTCGCGCTCTCCTGGTAGGCGCACGCCATCCGAATCAAGTCGATCGCCTGAGAAATATCATCGCCGCCTTTGATCCAGAAGCTGATCCAACCCGAGCGCGGAAATACATGATGCGGAGACGCGCGCTGGTCGCGCACCAGCGCGTCGCGATTCGCCCGGCCAATGAAACAATCGAGCAAACCGTTTCCGTGGATGTGGCCGCATTCCTTTCCGCGAAAGAAGAAACCGATTCCGCCAAATCGATGAACTCCGGGTCTCACTCCCGGCATTTCGTTCACGGCTTTTTCTACGGCGCTGATGGCGCGCAAACGCGCCGGAGAAAAGAGCGCGGTCGCGCTGAATAACATCGCGTCGAATAGTTGCGGCGCGCCGGGAAGCGCCGCGAGCCACTTCAGCTTTCGAACGACGAAATCGAATATCACGAGCCGTTCTCCCGCTCGGGCGGGATCGGCGCGAGGTCGGCGACCGATGGACCATTCAGAACTTTGCCCAGTGCATCGAAACGCGAGCCGTGGCAGGGACAATCCCACGTCGCCTCCGTCCGGTTCCAATGCACGATGCATTTCAGATGCGGGCAAACCGCGGTCATCTTATGTATCGTCCCCGCTTCATCGCGATAGGCGGCAATTTTCTTAAGACCTTCGCGGACCACCGCTCCTTCGCCCGGTTTCAAATAGTCGGCCGAATCCGCGTCGCCGCTCGTGAAATAATCGACGTACTGCCGCGCGACGTTGATGTTTTCTTTCGCGAAATCGAACGCCGTGCGCGCCGTGATCCGCGACGGATCGTAGAGCTTCGCCCAGGCATGATCGCCGCGCCGGATCAATTCGGAAATGAGCATGCCCGCGATCACACCATGCGTCATCCCGTTCCCGGAATCGCCGGTCACGATGTAAACATTCTTCTCGTCCGCCGGATTGCGACCGATGTAACCGAGACTGTCGACCGGTTCCATCACCTGCCCCGACCATTGGAAGGCGACTTCGCCCGCTTTCGGCCAGCGCGCACGCGTCCAATCTTCCAGGCGCTGGAACCGCTGCTCGAAATCGTCGGCCTGACCGGTCTTGTGATCTTCGCCGCCGACGATCAGAATTTCGTCACCCTCGTTATCGCCGTTGGCCAGCCGCACATAATGATACGGCACGGCGCCGAGTCCGGTTTCCATCCCGGCGCGTTCCGCCGTGTCCCAATAAAGAGCGCGGTGCACGTCGCCGCGGCGCACTTGCAGCCCGATCACATACGTCGTGTAAGGCGCCTGCTTCGTGTGGATGACGTAGCGATCGTTGATCGGCGAGTTCGTCGCCACGACAACGGCTTTCGCAGTCACGGTTAGTTTGTTCGTGGTCACGACGCGAGCGTTCTCGCCGCCGATCGCTTCCTCTACTTTCGTGCCGGTAAAAATCTGGCCACCGTGGCGAGTCACCGCCTCAGCCAGGCCGCGCAAATACTTCAATGGATGAATCTGCGCCTGCTGTGGGAACCGAATTGCCCGGTGCGTCTCGAAGTCGTCAATCGGCGCATTCTTTGCCCACTCCACGGCGAGACCGGCGCGCTGGCAGGCTTCGAATTCTTTCTCGAGGTTCTTGAGCGACTCGTTAGGCGGCTCGAAGAGATAACCGTCGAGCCGTTCGAAATCGCAATCGATCTTTTCCGCGGTGGCAATCCTTTCCACCCGGTCGATCGCCGCGCTGTGGCTTTGCGCCGCCATTCGCGCTCCATCTTCGCCGTGATATTTTTCCAGATCGTAGTAACGATCGTCCAAAGCATTCACCAAATGCGCCGTCGTGCGCGCCGTCATTCCGCGGCCGATCGCGCCGTCATCAAGCACGATCACTTTCTGGCCAGCATGGCTCAGCTCATAGGCGATCGAGAGCCCGGCGATGCCGGCGCCGACGATGCAGACATCCGCGCCGGCGTTTTCACGCAATGGATGGAGCGCTGGCTCCTCGTCCGTCGCTTCCCAAAAAGATAGATTTACCCCAGCCCGTTCTTCCTGATGAGTCTCCATAAATTACCTCCGGGAATTCCCCCAAGGTAATTACGAAACTCGTGCCAGCAGCAGTTGTAGCAGATCGCCAATTTTCACCCGCTCCTGCTTCATTGAGTCGCGTTCGCGGAGGGTGACCGTGTCGAGCAAGGCCTGATCTTTTTCACCAAGCGTTTCGAAATCAACCGTAACGCCGAACGGCGTGCCCGCTTCATCCTGCCGGCGATAGCGCCGGCCGATCGCGCCCGTCTCGTCGTAGAAAACGTTCATGTACGGGCGGAGCGTAGCAATGATCTCGCGCGCTTTCGCCACGAGTTGCTCGTTGTTTTTCAGCAAAGGAAACACGCCGACTTTCACCGGCGCGATCCGCGGATGAAATCGCATCACGATCCGCGTCTCGCTCTTCCCTTTCTCGTCCGTCACAGTCTCCTCGTCGTAGGCTTCGCAAAGAAGCGCGAGGACGGTGCGGTCCACGCCGGCGCTCGGCTCGACCACGTGCGGGATGAAACGCTGTTTCGTTTCCTCGTCGAAATAATCCAGCGGCTTGCCGCTCGCTTCCTGGTGCTGCCTCAGATCGTAATCGGTCCGATACGCCACGCCCTCCAGCTCCTGCCGGCCGAACGGAAAATCATATTCGATGTCGTAGGTCCCTTTCGAATAAAAGGCGCGGTCCGCGTCTGGCACGGTGAGGACATGCAGTTTCTCGCGCGGCAGCCCGATGTTCTCGTAGAACTCGAGCCGCTCGTCCTTCCAATACTCGAGCCACTTCATCCCCTCCTCTGCCCGGCAAAAATATTCGAGCTCCATCTGCTCGAACTCGCGGGAGCGGAAAATGTAATTCCGAGGATTGATCTCATTCCGGAACGCCTTCCCGATCTGCGCGATCCCGAACGGCAGTTTCTTCCGAGCCGTATCGAGCACATTCTTGAACTGCACGAAGATCGACTGCGCCGTCTCTGGGCGGAGATACGTCACCGCGTTTTCATCTTCCGTCGCGCCGATGAACGTCTTGAACATCAGGTTGAATGCTCTCGGCTCCGTTAGAAGCGAACCATTTTCCGGGTTATAGCGCGTCGTATCTTGCGCCTTTTCGGTGTGAGAAAGTATCGGTTCGGGTTCAAGAACTCCTCTTTGTTCGTAAAACAGCTTCGCAGTCTTGAGCGCACTTTCTGAAGGCTTGCCAGCTGGCAAAAGCACAGAAAACACAATCGAACTGTTAGGCGATAGACAGTTTTCGATGTGTTCGCGGTAATCTGCGGTCGCGGGCCATTTATCACACGCAGCTACGATCGCATCGGGCCAGTCATGCCCAGCTCTGTGAAAACTCCGGAGGTCATCCAAGAAGTGCGTGACGTCGATATCAACCAATTCTCGAAGCATCGGATATACTTCGTCTTGCAGAATCTTGTTGGCGTGATCATCGGGCATCCTGCCGCGCGCGCCGTGATAGTAATGGATTATACCGCTCTGTGGTTGAATCTGGTCCGCCCGGAAGCGTTTCTTTGTCACCAAACAATCGACCATCGGATCGCTGAACGTTTGCTCGTGCCCACTCGCTTTCCAGACGCCGCGACTCATCAGGATCGCTCCATCCATGCCGACGACATCGTCGCGCTCATGCACCATCGTGCGCCACCAATAATCCTTGACGTTCCGCTTCAGCTCGACGCCAAGCGGCCCGTAATCCCAGCAGCCGTTCAGTCCGCCGTAGATTTCGCTCGATTGGAAAATAAACCCTCGCCGCTTGCACAAGCTGACGATCTTCTCCATCCGCTGCGGGTCGGTATTCATGAATGATCCGCAGATTGACGCAGATTACGCAGATTCATTTCAGAAAAGGAATTCTCGGTTCCCCTAAATCTGCCGGAAGCTGCGAAATCTGCGGATAACTATTTCTCCACCGTGACTTGCGTCTTGACCGAGTTCGCGATGAAACATTCGGTGTGCGCGAAGTGATGCATCTCGTCGAGTTCCTGTTCGGTCGGCTGTTTCTCGCCGGAAAACGTGATCTTCGGATGCAACTCCACGCGGGTGATCGCCATCTTGCCGTTCTCGTTTTTCTCCATGTGGCCGACCGCTTCGTCGCTGTATTCATCCATGACGAATTTCTTTTTGCAGGCGACGGCGAGGAACGTGAGCATGTGGCAACTCGAGAGCGAAGCGACGAACGCTTCCTCCGGATCGGTGTTAGCCGGGTTCCCGAGATACGCCGGCGCGGCGGAGGCCTGCATCTCGTGGCCGCCGTCGAATTTCCAAGAGTGATCGCGCGAATACTTTTGGTATTCGAACGGCTTATCGCCGCGCTGCCAGTTGAGCGTAACTTTGTGTTCGGACATAGCTGTTAAATACATGCATGCCCGCGACTGACAAGGCTGCGATGGTGCGCGATGCAGGGTTCGAACCTGCGACTTCTTGCGTGTGAAGCAAGCGCTCTACCACTGAGCTAATCGCGCGGGTGAGGAAGTGATAAGTGACGAGTGACATGTGACGAGTCAAGCAATTGTAGGGCG
>JBEEHU010000004.1:0-78798 GCA_041167565.1 Verrucomicrobiota bacterium
CGCTATTCTGGGTCCGTTCCGCTTCCAGTTGGGCTGAGAGTTCACTCACCTGTCCGCTATTCTGGGTCCGTTCCGCTTCCAGTTGGGCTGAGAGTTCACTCACCTGTCCGCTATTCTGGGTCCGTTCTGCTTCCAGTCGGGCCGAGAGTTCTCTTACCTGTCCGCGATTCTCTGCGACGAGATCATGCAGGTCGGCGATCTCAAAATGGAGTGTTTTGATTTGTTCGCCGGCTGATTCAATCGCCGCCTGACGCTCCTGAGCCCGCAAACGCTCCGATTGCAAATCGACGGCGAGCTTCGCCGAAGCGGCCCGCTCTTGATCAACCAAGGCCTGCAGAGCGTGCACTTCGCTCTCAAACGCCGCCACCCGCGCAGCGTTTTCGTCCGAGAGCTGTTTGAAGGCAGCGCGTCTGTCCTCCAGTTCTTTCTCTAGGCGGGAGATTTCGAGAGCGCCTTCTTGGGCTTTAGAAACAAGTTGGCCGGCCTGGAACTGGCTGCTCTCCAAATCGGCGGCGAGCTTCGCCGAAGCGGCCCGCTCTTGATAAACCAAGGCCTGCAGAGCGTGCACTTCGCTCTCCCGCGCAGCGTTTTCGTCCGAGAGCTGTTTGAAGGCAGCGCGTCTGTCCTCCAGTTCTTTCTCTAAGCGGGAGATTTCGAGAACGTTCTCTTCAGCTTTGGAAACAAGTTGGCCGGCCTGGACTTGGCTGCCCTCCAAAGAATTCCTTAAGGCGGAGAAAGTCTGCTCCCATACCCGCGAAGCGGCCTCCAGCTCGGCCAGTTTCGCTTTGCCATGTTCCAGCTCTGGAGCCAGGAGCTCGCGCTCCTGCAAAACGTGGCGGTATCGTCTCAGCAATTCCGGCGAAGCGCTTTGGACCTCCAACGTGATTTCCAGCCGCAAATTGGTCGAAGTGATCCCAGTAATCGGAGCCAGGTAGAGCTGCGGATCGGAATTTGTCGCGAGAAGCACCAAATTGTTTCCCGAGCGATGGTTGGTTAATCCCTCCGACAGACCTATCGTTGCAAAGGCCTGTGCGTCCTCGGCCGCATACAACACGGAATCGTCCGCATTCCGGATGATGCGGATACTGGCAATGCCAATCGCCGCTGGTCGATCGATGGGATCAATCCGAAGGCGAACAGAGTCCCTCATGCAAAAAGCTTCGAAATCGTCGAAGCGGATCGTTTGCATGATGTCCATTTGCAGCGGAGCGCGGAGCGAATGGTTCTCGACGAAGCCTTTCCCATCGTCCACATAGACCACAAGAGAAGGATCAGCGGCAGTACGCGCTTTCCATTCCGCCTGTTTTTGCATCGCGGTGACAGAACTGCTGATCGTCTCAAGTCTATTGTCGACGAGGATCGAGAGCTCGAGGCGGGTAGGGGTTTTGAGCAACGGAACCGTTGCCGCGGGCAACAGCAATTGCGGGTCCGCGCCGAAACTCAAGATCCGTAGATAGCGCTCGTGGAACAGGCGACAGGCGGTCCCGCCGACTTCGAAATCGGCAAAGTCATTTTCTGAACTTGCCGCCCAAAGCACTTCACCCGTGGCAGCCCGTTTGACAGCGATTTCTGCGAGGTCGATGACTGCCGGATAGCTTGCGGGATCGATCCTGAGCGGGCGGTCTACGCGCCCCGGAGTCGCCGGCAAATCGATCGTGAGCAGCTTCCACGATCGTCCTTTAAAATAGCGCGCGTCCAAATCTGTTTCGCTATAGCCCTTGGCTCCCGGACGAAAAACCTCGAGTCGGACGAGACTCTCACTGCCGGCCGCATCTTCATCGGGAATCTGGCGATCGAGATTCGCGATCTCGGATTCCAGAAGGTTAATCCGCGGAAGAAAAAGTGAGCTGCCGCGCTCGAACTGCTTCGCAAGCTGCGACACCTTTTCAGAGATTTCGGCAGAGGTAGAGTTGGCCGACAGCACTTCATAGACTTCCCGAGCGAGGCTCGGAATGGCATTGGCTTCTTTTGCTCGCGTTCGCGAGCGGTGGTGACGAAGCGCAGTCTCCAAAAATTTGGGAAGAGAAATGCGCATGTGAGCCGGAAGGGGGAGCCTAAGACCGAGGTCATTCCGCAATCGGGTCAACACCGCAACAGGATTCTCGAGAAGTGCGTCATAACTTACGAATGAGCGCACGAACGGACGCGTCGCGATTTCGGCCTCTAACGTGTGTTGCAGCCAGAGCAAATAGCTTTTCGCAGGGCTGAGGCTGTCACGTTTGGCGAGCGATTGTGCTACCTCCCATGGATGGCGGACCGCGAGGATAAAGTGTGGCCGGATCTGGAGTTTCTCGAAAATAGGGAACCAAAGCGGCATTAACCTGCACATCCTCGGATCCTTTAACCCAAACAAAACCAAGCCGGAAAAATCCCGTTCCAGCACGCCGCGCAAAAGCAATTGGATATCCTGCGCAATGCCGCTTTTCACCCAGTTCGAAGGCATGGGCGCATCGTTGTTCCAGCTGGAACTCAACTGGCCGAGCAACTCCTCGTGCAGGTTCACAATCTCAGGATGCTCCCAATAGCCCTTCTCATTATCTTTTCCCGCGGGAGCCAGCCGCGGGCCGAAATTGACTCCGGCGATATCTAAAGCGCCGCCCAACGCCGACGTGCCACTTCGGTGCATCCCGAGAATAACAACGGCGTGTCGGGGGAGTGTGGTCGAAGAACTGGACCGCGTTGTCCCATCGCGAGGGTTCTGGGCGTTGCGAGCCGTTCCCTTTTGCGCCTTCCTTTTACTGTGATCGGGCCTTGTAGCTTCAGATCGTTGCAGCAAAAGCGCATTCTGTTCCCGGGCATAACTCACAGCTTGTTCTTCATTTTGAAAATAGCTACGCTTCCATTTTCCTCCCATTTTTGCCCGAACGACGAACTTATACTTTGGATGCGCATAGGGCTTGACGCGAAAACTGACAGTCTGCATCCGTAGCTCTTTAGCTACAAATAGCTACGGGCGCAACTACAGTTTTCGGGAATTTGGAATCGGCAGCTTTGGGGCTTCAGCCGTTAAATCATCGGCCAGTATTCTGGTGGCGCGCATGAACCACAAATCGGTTCGGGATTTGTGCACACCGCGCTTTTTTATCGTGGATTCACCGATCTGGAATCCCAGTCCCGTTATTTGATCAGTTACGTCCTGAACAACAGGCGCTTCGACTTCCACCCCATCCGCGCGGTTCCAAAGGAAATCGGTACATGGAATGAGATCTGTTTTCTCTGCAAACGCACGTCATATGAGCGAGCGACCCCAGCGAATAAATCGCATCGAACCTGACGGGCGACGAAAAATCGCCGATATCGTAAGGCACTAGGAACAATCGAAGAGCGGATGCGGATCGCGTCCTTCCTTTGTTCCCGCGAGAAAATAATGAGACAGTGGATCGAGCCCGGGCGCCTCGATGTCCGGATTTTTCGCGAGATACCAGGCAGGATCAAAATGGTGGCAGCGTCGCGGCGGGCTTCTCTTTCCAAGAGGTGATTCCGCTGCGGTTGACCCGGGGCGAACTTTGGTGAAGGCGCCTCCTTTTTGTTTTGGGCGGGCGCGACGTCATTCCTGCGCTAGGGAGACCAGGGCGTCCCTGAGCAGCTTCTGCACATCCAGCAGATTACTTATGGCACGTGAAGCGGGCAATTCTGTGAGCGTCTTCGGGGAGCATCGGCGGTATTTCTTCTAAACAATCTCGGCGCTTCACCTCCTGCGGGGGCCGCCAGGGTCGATCTATCGCTATTTACCGCGGTCGCACAAATAAATTCGATCACGAAAAATCAGCTGCTTGTTTCGGCCAGCAACGATGTTCCCACGTTAGCATCCGCCATCAGCAGTCTGAGCAAGCGCAGGATTCCGTCGGTCTGCACAAGAACGAATCGGCAATGAAGAACGATTGCCCTTCGTGGGAAACCAGTTGCCATCCGGCCGCAGGCAGCATGCTTTCCAAATACTTCCTCCCATAATGCGCTTCTGATAAGGGATGGTCAGGATCGGCATCTTTGAACGTCTGCAGTGTTTCATCATGACAAAAGGCCGAGAAGAACAGATAACCCGTGGAGCGAACGGCCTTTCTCATTAACCGCAACATTTGCTCGGCATCTTCCGGATCCAGGTGGGTGAAGAGCGAGAATCCTGTAATGATGTCGAAGGTCCCTTCCACCGGAAACGTGGAGCAGCTGCGAATCGGGACGGCCGATGGCTCATTATTGTAAAGCGCATTACGAACGTTCCAGTGGGCGTAGCGGAACCGTTCGTCTTTCTTTTCGACGTGCTCTCGCAACCATTCTATAACCGGCAGGCTTACATCCAGGCCCGTATAGGAGCCAAATAGAATCGAGCGGTTAATCAATGTTTGAGTAAACCGCACCCCGCAACCAACGTCGAGTAGATCGATGCCGGACAAGTCCGCCCGGCCTATCCGCCGGGCCAAAAGTTCCAGGAGTGCGCCTCCTCCGTTTTCGATGCCCGCTTGGAGGATCTCAAAAGAATTACGTTGAAGATGATCCGGGGTGCTGATTGAGGTAAGTCTCATAAGAGTTCTTGTAGGGGCGGCTTCACTTCACAGAAGCTTTCTAAGCAGGAATCGACAAATTACTTTTGATCCCAGAACAACTGCTTCTCTGTTCCATGTTTTGGGCACCGAAAATCGATGTACGAAAATATCAGCTCGCTCGATAAGAACAAGAATGAATGTGACTGTAGAGAGCAAACTGCTCGCTCAAACTCTGCCGGGATCACAGTCAGGTCATCGGCTGGAGTTACGTTTGTTGTGTTGAAGTTGCCGCCGAAACACATCTCAGGTCCCTACACTGTGACAACCGGGGCGGGCGCGCTTCTCGAAGATAAATTCGCCAACCACGGCGGCGTCCATCTCGCTGTTGGAAAGCAATTTCACTGCTTCAGCCGAAGAGTTGACTAGCGGTTTACGGTTCAAATTAAAAGACGTGTTCAGCAGTAATGGGACCGCTCCCTGCGCGCTGATCGCCGAAAGTAAATCCCACAGAAATATGTTGTCCTCCCTGTTTTCCAGCACTTGAACGCGTGCTGTGCCGTCGATGTGAGTGACGGCCTCTAGTTTGGCGCGCCATTGTTCCAGAACAACGTCGTTCATCAGCATATAGCGAGAGGGCGAGCGCATTTGAAAATATTTGGTTGCGTCGTCGATGCGACAAACGGGCGCGAATGGCCGCCACCATTCGCGGTGCTTGATTCGCTGGTTGATTACGTCTTTCATTTCAGGGAAGGCGGCATGTGCAAAGATGCTTCGGTTGCCAAGCGCACGCGGACCGATTTCACTGCGGCCCGTAACAACGCCGATTATTTCGCCAGCGATTAGGCGCCGGGCAAGAGTAGTTCGGTCGTTGACATTAAATTGATTGAATGGCGACCGCAACACACCGTCAGGAAGTTCGCTGTCCGCAGGATCGTCGATTAGAGTCGGCCCTAGGTACGGGTTACGACGTGTAGCGGCCGCAATTTCTGGTCGATGAAGCGGTATTCCACTTATCGCCCGCATCGCCAGAATTGCTGCACCCATCGCTTGTCCTACGTCACCGCAATTCGGCTGCACAAATAGCGATTCGACACGCGGCTGTGCCGCTACTGCCGCATTACTGATGATATTCATCGCGCATCCGCCCGACAGGAACACACGCGGCAGTCTTGTCTCCTCAATCAGCCGATTTACGCTATCGACGATAATTGAAGTAAATGCCTGCTGCATCGATGCGACGAGGTTGCAATAATCCTTTTCATTGACGCTGCGACTTCCAGTCGTCAATCCCCCCGGAAAGAGGCCGCCGCAAGAAGTCGTTGCAAACCACTGCCTGATGTAGTCGTCGTAACCGTACTCGGCACTGCTCCGAAAATATCGGTCTTCGAAGTATCTGACCCAGTCGGCAACCGGAGTGCCATATGCCTGCAAACCCATTACTTTTCCAGCAACGTCGAGGAGATTAGTGTTGCAAATCTCCTTCGCGAGAATCCCTATTCGATGATAGCCGGCACCGAGCAGGTATCGATCTTTCCAGTGTTCGAGTCTTTGCAGGTATCCGTCTTTATAGGTATAGGCCATCATACCACAGCACGTTCCGTAAGCATCGAATACTAGCCCGCACCCCTTGGAAAATCCCGCCATGTACGCGGCTCCGGCGGCATGACTCAAAGAATGACATACGAGCAAAACAGGAATATGCGTTCGAAATCGGCCGACGGCCGCTGGCAAAATACGATCGAATGCGACCTCAGCGAAAGTGCCCTGTTGCGCGGCTAGATTCGGACCGTGGGTCTGCGCCTGTATTTCAGGAATCCGATCTACTTGAGAAGGTAGGCCAGTATCATCCCCCCATAGATCAGAGTATGCGATTGCCGAAACTTCTTCCGGCCGAATACCGGTCTGAGCAAAGGCAGCGCACACAGCAGTTTGAGCGGCATGCAAACCGCCAGCATGTTTGGTCCCGGTTATGCGCTCAGCTTCGACATTAATCACGATCTCGCCATCTCTCATCAGAGCGGCGCCTGCATCATGCTCAAGATGGAGTCCCAACGTAATCATTTAGGGCGCAGACGATCCAGAGCAACCTTGATGTAATGGATCGTAACGGAAGCCGGGCATTTCCATTCATTCACGAAGAACCTTGGTACGCCAGCTGGCACACACGACCGCCGCCCGGACCGCATGCAAGTTCATTTTAGCTTTTTAGCAAAGTGAGTCGCACCGCAAAGCCGGACGTCGGAATACCTTGGAGGGCAAAGCTCTTCGAGCGCTAACAGACGAGATCCATCATGGTCTGCCGCGTATTCGCGGTCAGCAGAGTTATGAATTGCGATTATGCCACCGGTTTTAATAAACGGGCTCCAATCGTCGTAGGCGCGCCTCGCTCCGTTCGGCGACTGGTCGCCATCTAAGAAGAGAAGATCAATCGCTGCGACCCAAGTCTTTACTACTTCTTCAGCCCGACCTTCGTGGACTTCGATCCAATTAGTCAAACTAGCCGCGCGAATATTTTCATCGAAGCATTGCCGCGGAGATTTTTCGCCCTGCTCGGTCAACAGTTGAGAATAAATTGGCGCGGACAACTGGTCGCCGGTGCAATCAAAAGGGTCGACGCAGTGAACCTTTCCGGACCCGCGCACCCTTCTTACACCAGCGAGCAGGATCGATGCGGACCCGAGGAAGCATCCGATCTCTACCACTACGCAGTTGTCGGGCAAGGACGAAACGACGCGGGCCATCTCCAGGGCACCTTCGCCTCTCAGCCAGCCATGGATCGTTGCCGAAATTCGCAGATACTCAGCCACAGGTTCTAATCCGATAACGACATCTGAATTTGAAGAATCGAGCGAGATCACCGGATAATGATTAATACAGACTTCCAATACGTCAAGTTGCGCACACGTTGTTGCAGTGCATAAATACGCCATCGAATTGCTGTGAGAATAGACTTGTACACTGCCTGCTGGAACGACGCGAAGATGCTAACGTTTTTCTTTCGTCATTACGATTCACTCGTCCAACGGTATGTGATTTTTGATGACGGATCCACCGACGAATCCCTCGCGATGCTCGGTGCACATCCGAAAGTCGATCTTCGACAGTTTCCTCGCACGCACCCAGATTCCTTTGTGCTATCCGAGCAGCAGCTATCTAACGTGTGCTGGCAGGAAAGCTGTGGGCGCGCCGATTGGGTCTTTGTTATCGACCTTGATGAGCATCTAGTTCATTTCGACGTGCGCGATTATCTTACTCGGTGCCGCAAAGCAGGCGTAACGATAGTTCCGGCTTTGGGATTTCAGATGATCTCTCGGGAATTCCCTTCTGCGGATGAGTACCTTTGCAGAACCCGGACGAAGGGGACGCCATGGTCTCCTATGTGCAAGTTAAGTGTGTTCGATCCCTGCGCGATTGATGAAATCAATTTCTCGGTTGGGAGGCATTCGGCGGAACCCACGGGGAAGGTTATTGCACCGCACAAAGACGAGATGTTGAACCTGCATTATAAGTATCTCAATTTTGACCGCACGGCCGCACGGCATCGGGAATTGCTCCGCGGCCTTGGATCTCGAGACCACGCCGCCGGCTGGGCACATAAATACCGCTGGTCGGACGCGGAATTAAGGGAGGATTGGGAGTTGATGGAACGACAACTTGTCGATGTAGCAGCCCCGGAAATTGCGGCACCTGAATATCCGCTAGCGCCGTGGTGGAAATCTCAGCCGCGAGCATTTGTCAGCGTCGTCTGATCATTGGCGCGAAATTCCCGGCCTAGCCCCTGTCGATTTACGGCCGCACAAAAGTGCAGGCAGAGCTTGAGCTTCTGGAGCGCCCGACTGTCATCACTTTGCGCCATGCCACAATTTTTCGTGCATCGCCTCGCATTAGGATCGATTTGCTCGTCAACCACTTCGTTTATGCAGCTTTGACCGACGGTTACATCGTCATCTTTGAAAAAGACTTTGAGCGCAACTATATCCATGTCCGAGATGGTCAAGGGGCGGGAGGTAAATCTGCGCATCGGAGTCCTTTGACAGGATTTACTGGCAGCGCACCAAATAACTTTTTATCCATGAAATCGTGGAATGCAGACCCAGTGCTGCTGTATGTTCTGCTCGGCTTAATCGCGTGAAAGATTCGCGATTGATTCCGGCTTCGGATAGCTGGTGTAGCCTCACAAGGAGCTGCAGATCGGTTTGTGGCCGATGAAGCCGCTGGCGGATAATCGGATCTTCCAAACGTGCCTCATCATTGCAAGATGGGCGCCGAAGACGCATGATGCAAAGCGTGGCACAGTTAAATGACAATACGCGGGATGTGACAACAAGAAAAAGACAACAGGCGCCGAAACTGTCGGTCGTAGTCGTGGTCTACAACATTCCGCGAGAAGCGGCGCGGACGCTGCACTCGCTCTCAGCGCAGTACCAGCGCTATATCCGGGCCGACGATTATGAAGTGATCGTGGTCGATAACGGGTCGAAACCGCGTTTCGATCCCAGGATACTGGAGCACCTTTCCGGCAATTTCCGTTTGATCCGCATCGATCCTGCGCCTCCGTCTCCAGCTCGAGCCGTAAATCGGGGCCTCGCGGAAGCCAAGGGGGACATTATTGGCGTCATGATTGACGGCGCCAGGATCGTCACCCCGGGCTTGCTCCATTTCGCGCGCCACGGTACTCAACTATTCGACCGCGCGGTGGTCGCCACCCTAAGCTGGTATCTAGGGTTCGATTTGCAGCGGTGGGCCATGCGCTCCGGTTACAATCATGCGGCCGAAGAGGCATTGCTCGCAGGTATTGGCTGGCCGAACGACGGCTACAGGCTTTTCGAAGTGGCCACTCCCGAGGAATCGTCCCTTGATGGATGGCTCCAACCAATTGCCGAATCGAATGCTTTATTCATGTCTCGCGCTTCGTGGGATGTTCTCGGCGACTTCGATGAACGCTTTGATGCGCCGGGCGGTGGTCTAGTTAACCACGACGTCTTTCGCCGTGCCCTGGAGCTGCCTGCGGCGGAACTTGTCCTTCTCCTGGGCGAAGGCACGTTTCATCAGTTTCATCGTGGCGTGGCCACCAACGCGTCGGTTGAACGGGCCGCCGGCAATTGGACTCGATGGATGCGCCAGTATGAGAGAATCAAAGGGAGGACCTACGAATGGCCTCGGCCGCGGGGCGCGGTAAAATACCTCGGCGTCCTTCCTCGTCCCGCGTTGCTTCAATTAGTGCGGACAGCAGTTCATCCCATTCCCCGCCATCTGGTCGAGCCAGCGCCGAGTTTGTCATCGCCGGTCGAACCACCGCTCGGCCTGACTTTTGACAAGGAATTGTGGTCGCTCGCGCCTCCTCTTCCCTGTGTCGACCCGAACAATGCATCGCTGGTCAAGCTGATGCACACCCAGTTTCGCGCGGGACGGTATGCCGCGGCCGCGAGCGTGGCCCGCTTGGTTCGGAGCATAGCGCCGGGCGAGCCGGAGCCCCAGCGGATTCTTTCCCTGTTGGCGGCCTATTCTCCACAACCTCTCGACGCCGAGTATCATCGCAGTCTGGCAAAGGCCCATCGCGCGTTAGCAAAGAATGGAGTTGCATAATCCTTCCTGCTCAGGAGAGCCGCTGCCGCCGCAAGTGCAACATTGAGTCCCACGGCGAAACTCCAACGGTTATCATAGCCGGAATTCATCGATCGGGTACGTCGCTGGCGGCGTCCATGATGGCTCCGCTCTTTGTTGATGTCGGCGATCGGCTTTTGCCGGCAGATGCGCACAACCCGGCAGGTCACTTTAAGGAGGTAACCTTTCTTCATTTTCATCGGCAAGTTCTTTCTCAACTGTGCCTTCCAAACGAACCGGGATGCGGCCTGGAGTTAGCCGTTAGGAATCAGATTATGCCAATGCGTTCTCAAGAGCGTATCGTCTTCTCACTGCACTCGAGTCACAATAACCCGTGACGACGGCGAGCGCGCAGTTGGATATTTCAACGTTCTTGCAGGACTGTAATCGCCCTGAGAGATTGAGCACTAGGATGACATCAAGCGGGTTGTCATTGCGCGCGCAAGATGGCTTCATTTAAGAAAGGGCCGCTTGCTAACTTGGGAACAAATCGAGTGAAACAATACCATCTAGTAACAAGCCCCTTAAAGCTATTGAAATTGGGAGCCATAAATCTCTTAGTGCTCTTCACATTACCAGAGATCGCCTCCTTAGGCTTCTACTTCCTGAAAACCGAAGATTTCTCGAAAGACGGTGTTGACTAACGCATGTTGACGAAGGAGACGTACCGCTCTCCTTAGACACTGTGCCGGATAGTTATGAACATAGAAACGCGACAATTGTTCCTTGATCTGCTCATCAAAATATTGGCCAATACAATTTATGAAGATCCATCCATCCATCCGGAAAATACAGGACGCTTCCAGCCGGAACTTAGATCTAAGGGGCTCGACTGGCCTGCGGTTGCGCACACAATGGTCGGCGTGCGCAGGCTTGAGAACGTCCGTGAACTGGCCCAGCGCGTGTTAGATGAGGGAGTTCCTGGAGATTTTATCGAAACGGGTGTTTGGCGAGGAGGCTGCTGCATTTTAATGCGTGGCGTCCTTGCGGCCAACGGTATCAAGGACCGCAAGGTATATGCCGCCGACTCGTTCGCCGGACTTCCTGCGCCAAACCCGCAGGCCTATCCGGCAGATGATGGTTTGAATCTTCATCTAATCAAGGATCTAGCGGTTTCGCTGGATGAGGTTAAGAACAATTTCGCCCGTTACGGCTTGCTTGACGATCAGGTTGTCTTCGTGAAAGGCTTGTTCTCGGATACCCTTCCGACTCTGAACGCAGGTCCGTTCTCCCTGATGCGACTCGACGGAGATTTATATGAGTCGACCTATGGGGCGTTGCAGGCGCTATACCCGAAGCTCTCACCAGGCGGCTTCGTGATCCTGGACGACGTCAACTTTATTCCACCGTGCCGACAGGCAGTACTGGACTACCGTTCCCAAGAAGGAATCACGGCGACTATGCACGAAGTCGACTGGAGTGCCAGTTGGTGGCAGAAAGAATGAAGCCTTTCGGGAAGTATGCCATGTGATCAAGTCGCAATGGATCCCGAGCGTGGCATTGAGCTCACCTCCACAGCCGATCCCACGGGGCGCATGGCTGAAAAGATTACCCGTAGTAACCCGACCCATCATAGCAGATGGCTGCAAACCTAAATTCATGGGAAGGTGTATTCGCCGGAGTAAAACAAGCGAAGATTTTCACGAAAGCGGTCACCACCTGAAAATGAAGACATCAGATCATACGCCTGCTGACAGCAGTGGTTATACGCTACGGGCTCGTCGAGCGGTGCAGGTCCGTTGTGATCCTCTCCATCAGCACGCCCCACGAGCCTGAAGGTGCAGACGAGCCGCGCCTTCACGAAGGCCATGCAAAAGATGCCGACGTACAGGGACGAGGATAACAATCACGTCATTTTGAAGAGTCGAAACTCCAAGGCAACTCTGGTTGCGTCATCTTGATCGTTGATTGCGATGCCGTGTATCAAGTGCGTTGTGAAGATCAGCACTTGCCCGTATTGGATGGGCGGTCTGTACATCTCATTTTTACCGTCCCATTGAAGGATGCTGCGAACCCGATAACGATTACCGCCGACCATGCCGCCATCAAACGTGCGCAGGAGTGTGTTCTCTGGGAGCAGATGGCTTCCTGGTACTACAGGTAGCATGGATTGACTGGAAACACCACAGATGGGCAGCCAGAAGTTTATTATCTTAGGGATGGTTGCCCTGTCGTCAAAATGCCCGTAGATGTCTTTGTGTGGCGGGTTGTAATCGGTCGAGTGGGGGCGGTTGATGCGGATGAGGATGTATTGCTTTTTGCCGGTGTTCGGGTCGATGTCGGATAGGCCGAAGCCAACTAGCTTTCCTAACTTTTCGATTATGTCTGAGATGTTGAAGTCGAAGTCTTCTGGGAGCAAGTCTCGTGTTATGCTGACGACGTTGTGGTGGAAAGCGGTGGTGCAGACGTGCTGGTGGTATTTCTCCAACTCGAAGTCGGCTGGGACACCAAGCTTGTGGACCACGCCCCTGACGCAGCGTGCAATGCCATCTTGTAAGGCTTTGAACTCGGCCTCGTTCAGCAGATTAAACACGCCGTACCCTTGTGGATACCAGGGCTGTGCGTGGGTTATGTCGGTCGCTGGGGTGGATAGGACTTCGTTTTCGCCTGGTCTGAAGACAGAGTCTCCAAGATCAACGCTGTATTCTTTGCCGCCGATGATGAACTTTGCCATGTTGGAATTATATGAGGCCCAGTCCGCAATGGTCTGACTGGGCCTCTGATGGTTTACGGCCCGCATTTCTGGAGGGCAGATTGCTGCAACCTGACACTCACGGGAAGGTATATTCACCGAGATAAAACAAGCGAAGGTTTTCACGAAAGCGATCACCGCCCGAATATGCAGCCATCAGATCATACGCTTGCTGACAGCAGTGGTTATATGCTACAGGCTCGTCGAGACGGTGCAGGTCGGTTATAAGGTTATCCATTAGTGCTTCCCATGATGGGTAGACGTTTTCCAGTTTTGCATATTCCGGTGTGAAGTAGCGGTCATTGAACACCGCGAAGGCAACTCCACCACTAAGAATCGGATCTCCGAAGTAACTGTCCAGTCCCTCCCCGAAAGTCAGTCCCCATTTCGCACGGCGGATCAGTTTCCTATAATCGTCGTAATGGAGATCCTCAATGATTTGGATCGTTAACTCTGGAAACGCCCGGGCAATTTTGTGAAGCACTTCCCCTTTTAGAGGGTGCTCGTCGTGCGAGACAATCAAGAGAGGCTCCTTCTCCTGATAACTCGATCGCGCAAAGAACTCTGGTCCCCATAAACATCCCAGTCTATGCAGTGGTACACCCTGCGCTTCGCGGGTTGCGAGGTTAGTGTAAGCCTCATGTGCAGTCGCGCAGGTCGCCTTTCCAAAGGACAGCAACCCTTTGACATTCTGTCCCTGAATGTTGTCGATGTTAAAAAGCAAAACGTTAAGGTGAATCTCCCGAATGTTTCGCAGCAGCGTCCGCTCGAAGGCGCCCAGCCAATCCAGGAGCCGGTTAACCGCGTAGTCGGGAATGTGCAGTTGCAGGTAATCCAGGCGTTCGCAGCTTTTCAGGACGGTCTCCAAATCCAGCAGGTAATCGCTGTTTTCGAACCACGTATATTTGAAAAAGTCCGGATCATCACCCGGGACGGCGCAGAGAGCTACCCTGGCGCGATGAAGCTGGTAGAGAGCCCGTGTCTCCCGTTTCATGGAAGAAATATCCAGGACGCCGCCGGCCCGCTTCTCGAAACCGGGCGTGAGAAAAATTATCAGGCGTTTGGCTCCGAGGGTAAGTTCCCCGGTCAGGGCCGCACGCTTGAGACGGTGCTCGAGCAACGACCGCTCCATGAGAGGATCGACAGAAAGAGACATCACCTACATTCCGGCTGTTGCATTCAAAGCGAAGTGAAAGAAAGTCCCGGAAGATTGCCAGTCGTCAACTAAAATTGCCCACGCTGCAAACTTTCAATGCGCCTTGCCATCATGCAGCCCTACTTCCTGCCCTACCTGGGCTACTTTCAGCTGATGGCGGCGGTGGACAAGATCGCGTTGTTGGACGACGCGAACTTCATCAACGGCGGGTGGATTAACCGCAACCGCATCGCCGTCCAAGGGAAGCCTCATTGGCTCACCCTTCCCCTGGCCAAAGCAAGCCAGAACCGCCTCATCAACGAGATTGAGATAGTCGATGACCAATTGTGGAAGAGGAAGATTATCCGCAGCGTGGAATTGAGCTATCAGAGTGCTCCTTTCGCGGGTCAGGTTCTGCCGCTCTTATCGGAAATCCTGCAAGAAGCTCGTGGATCGCTTTCTGCATTCCTGTTCTATCAATTGCGGTGCCTGGCGGATTACATCGGCATTCCCACGCAGATCGAGCGAACTTCCGTGAGATATCCGAAGGACGCACTTACCGGACAACGCCGAATCCTGGATATTTGTATCCGGGAAGGTGCTTCGACTTATGTAAATCCTCTGGGGGGACGAGCCCTTTACGACGCGGAATTGTTCGCTTCCGCCGGTATCAAGCTCCTTTTTCTCGACCCCGATTTCTCCGGGCTCACGCTCCGCCACGGCGGCCAGGAAGGGCCGTGTCTTTCCATCCTCGATCTGTTAATGTTCAATCCTGTCATTGCCGTTCGTGAAGCCACGGAAATGTTTCGGCTAAGCCCGAGTTGATGCGCAGTCGAATTTCGATCTTGAACCCAGTCCATGAGCCTCGGACGCATTTTTTCGGAAGTTTTTTCGATCCCGGAGAAGACGGTGAATGACTCTCTTGACCTCCGGGATATTTCCTCCTGGGATTCGATGTCGCATATGATGTTGATCGCGCGCGTGGAAGAGGCTTTTGCGGTTGAATTTACTGGGGATGAAATCGCCGATTTTCGAACCGTTCGTGATATTCGTGAAGCGGTCAGCCAGCGCGAAACAAGATGAAGTTTTCCGAAGCACAACTTTTGGTTACGGGAGGTGGCCGCGGCATAGGACGCCATCTGGTGGACCGCGCTGTCGCGGAGGCTCGCCGCGTGGCGATTTTCGAAAAGGATAAAGCCATCATAGCCGATCTCTCGGTGGCGCATCCCGCCGCCAAGTGTTATCTGTGCGATGTGACCGATCCACGCGCGGTCGCCGGTGCGGTGGCCGCTTTGGAGAGCGATGGATTTGCCCTCGACGTGTTGGTGAACAATGCCGGATTCGTTCACAGCGCTCCGCTGATCAACCTGCTCGAGAAAAACGAGCGCGTCCATTCCGCCGAAGATTGGCAGCAGGTGCTGGCCGCGAATCTATCCTCGGTCTTTTATGTTACTGGTCCGGTGGTCAGCCATATGTTGAAGAGCCGGACGAAAGGGGTTGTCATCAGTATGAGTTCCATCTCCGCGCGGGGAAATGCCGGGCAATCCGCCTATTCCGCAGCCAAGGCCGGCGTCAACGCGCTCACTCGGACCTGGGCGAAGGAGTTGGGCGGTCTCGGCCTTCGCTTTGTTTCAATCGCGCCCGGCTTCATGGATACCCCCTCGACTCGGGAAGCGCTGAGTGACGCGCACCTGACCAAGCTTAAAGGGCAAATCCCGCTGCGCAGATTGGGCGAGGTCGAGCATGTTTATCAAACGGTCCGTTTCATCGCCGAGAACGACTACATCAACGGCACCGTCATCGAGATCGACGGCGGCTTGGTGATATAGTCTCCCTTTGCGATCATGGCGCATATTTGGAATCTAGGGCTGAAGTTTCGCGAGATTGTCGGCAGTCATGCGGCGCGGCCGGCTCTTCGCCAGGCTGGGGGCGAGATCATCAGTTACGGGGAGCTGGACCAGCTTTCGAATCGGGTGGCGCGCCTTCTGATCGAGCGGGGCCTCCGCCGTGGCGACGTCGTCGGGATCTTTCACGACAAGTCGCCAGGGGCGTTCGCGACCATGCTGGCCTGTCTCAAGATAGGTCTCATCTACACCAATCTCGATCCGGACAGTCCTTGGGAAAGAATCCGGAAAATGATTCAGACCACGGCGCCAAAGGCGATCGTCAATGCATTCCTCGAACCGCCCCATGCCGTGGAATTGCAGGGACAGCGGGCGCTTGTCATCCACCTCCGCCAACCGGCTACGACCGCGGAACTTCTCAGTCGTGATGCGGCCGAACTCCCGGACCTTGTCCACGTGACTGGCGGCGACCCAGCCTATATCATGTTCACGTCGGGCTCCACGGGGATGCCCAAGGGCGCCGTAATCTCCCACGCCAACGTCCTCAGCTTCATAGCCTGGGCACAGGACCGCTTCCAACTGACTCCCGCCGACATCCTCTCGAATGCAAACCCGATGTACTTTGATAATTCGGTCTTCGATTTCTATGCCGCGATCTTCAGCGGCGCATCGATGGCGCCCATCTCGACACAGCAAATCCGAGATCCCCGGCAGTTGATGGAAACGATAAACAAGACGGGTTGCACGATTTGGTTCTCTGTTCCCTCATTTCTAATCTATCTGCTCACGACGCGAGCCTTGAATGCCAGCGATTTTCCTGACGTGCGCAAGATCATTTTCGGTGGCGAGGGTTTTCCCAAGCCGAAGCTAAAGCAGCTTTACGATCTCTTCGGGGGACGCGCCGAGTTGGAAAATGTCTACGGCCCAACCGAGTGCACCTGCATCTGCTCCGCGCACACGATTGGGCCGTCGGACTTTGCGGATATGAAAGCGCTGGCTACGCTCGGGTTTCTCGCGCCTGACGTTGATTATGAAATTCTCGCTCAGGCCCCGGGCGAGGACACGGGTGAATTATTTCTCCGCGGGCCGAATGTCGGCCTCGGCTATTTCAACGATCCTGCGCGGACCGCGCAGGCTTTCGAACAAAACCCCACGCATCACCGCTTCGCCGATATCGGCTACCACACCGGCGATCTCGTCCGGCGCGACGCGGAGGGGCGCTTCCATTTCGTAGGGCGAGCCGATTTTCAGATCAAGCACATGGGTTACCGCATCGAGTTGGAGGAGATCGAAGCCGCGCTCGGTATCCTCGGCGAGGTGAAAGAATGCGCCGTAATCTATCGGAAGTTGGGCGAAGGCCTCGGAGAGATCATTGCTTTCGCGACTCTCGGCACTCCCAGGACTTCCGAGGAACTAGTCGAAGCCGTTGCGGGCATCGTTCCAAAGTATATGGTGCCCCGGCGCATCACCGTCCTCGAGGCCCTGCCGAAGAACGCGAATGGGAAGATCGACCGGGCCGCTCTCCAGATGATGGCTTCCGCCACGGCATGAAACCGATTATCCTCTTTGGCACAGGCAAAATCGCCGAAGTGCTCCTTTACTTCTTCCGGCATCACAGCGACTACGAAGTCGCGGCCTGTACCGTAAACCGTCCTTTCCTTTCCGGCGACACCTGGCAAGGCCTGCCCGCCATTGCTTTCGAGGAAGTCGAGCAGCTCCATCCGCCGGGTAAGTATGAGATGTTCGTAGCTCTCGGGTATCAGGAATTAAACGCGCTCCGCGCTCGGATCTGTGCCGAAGCCAGGGCCAAGGGCTACACCCTTATCTCCTATGTGCATCCTCAATCGGGTCTGCCCAAAGACTGCGAATATGGGGAGAATTGCTTTATCATGAACAACGTCTTGATCCATCCCCGTGTGCGGCTCGGAAACGATGTCTTTGTCTGGAGCGGAGCGATGATTGGACACCACAGCACGATTGGCGATCACTGCTGGCTCACCTCCTGCGCGAACATCTCAGGTGTAGTCACAGTGGGAAGAAGTTGTTTCTTTGCCGTGAACGCGACAGTGGCGCACAACGTTGTCATCGGAGACGAATGTTTCATTGGCGCCAATGCCTTGGTCACTAAGTGCACTGAAGACGGTCAAGTCTTCCTGGCTGAGAATACGAAACCATTCCGGCTGAATAGCCATCAGTTCCTGCGCATGTCCAACTTTGCTGAGCTATGACACTGGTAAGTGTCACTCGACGATCAGATAGCTCTGATACGGGACCCGTGCGTCTCTGACGAGCCGGCAGTTACGATATCCGAGTACTTCCATTACGGCGAGCGACTCTCCCGGCATCTCAGCCATAGCCAGGTGGTCCAGACCGATAATGCTTCCTTTGGTCAGCCGATCCTTGATCATTTCAAGGCACTTCCGAGTCGGCTCATACAGGCCAATATCGAAGTAGATTAGGGCAATCAGCGTTTCAGGATGTTGTTCCAGATACGCGGGCAGGGTTTGAGTAACATCGCCCTTAATTACTTCATGTTTTTTTATGTGAGAGCGCGGCCCCAGCTTGTTGTGACAATCCAAAATGTGGTCGAGCAAGACCTCGTAGTCCTCGCTCACGGCACAGCTATTCGAGGAGACGCCGTCCGCCACCACCTGGCCATCCTTGGCGGAGGCCGTGGTAAAACCTTCGAAGGTGTCGAAACCGATTATCTTGCGGGCTACATTCTGTGGCTCGTAGATGGTGCGAAAGCTCGAAAAGAGAGCCAGGTTCTGGCCCCAGTGGCACCCCAATTCAATGAGACAACCCGGCACGTTCAGAATCTTCAAATAAAGATCGTGCATCAAAAGAATTCTGGCCAGCGACGGGCGCGTCAAGAAAAGGCCGAGATTGTTAAGAATCTCCCCGGGAAAAACGGGCGAGGTTTTCAGAACCCGCTCCAATTGGTCGTATGACTCAATTTCTTCGCGCGCGCTAAAGGACTTGATGCTATTCGATTCTTTTTCTGGCGTTTTCAAAATCAATTCTGGTTAGGACAATGGAGATTTCGAGGTTTCAAACTAGATGGAGGGAAATCATCTCCGACAGTTTGCGTGACTGCGAGCAGAAATTTCTTGAAGACCGGCCATTTACTTCGGATCAGGGAGTTCCTCCAATCGGGCGAAGCCTATTCCGGTCTGGCCGAATCCGTTTCCGTTATAAAACAAGAGGGTCTTCTCCCCAACATTCACTACGTACGGGTAAGCGATCATCGTAGAATCCCAACCGCTCGGTGAAGTTTCTATCCCGGCCTGCTCATCCGCCCGCGTCCAATCTTCCAAGTTTGTCGACCAGGCATATCCCATTCTATAACTTCCCTTGCCGTCGCGGAAGTCGGTGATGTCCCGATAACAAAAAAGCATGTGGTAGCGCTGACCGTGACGAAATATTGTTGGTCTATGCGTCGGCTCAAACGAACGGCTGGAAGACAGAACCTGCTTATTGTCACGCGTCCAAACCAGGCCATCCGTGGAGCGCGCGCTCTTGATCACGTAATGTTCTTCGTACCGGTCGTTGACCTTAATCCAATCCTCCCCGGAGGCATACCACATGGTCCAGGCGTCCTGCTTTTTGTAAATGAAGCAGCCGGTGGCGGAGTAGACCTCCAACGGCGTGCGATCCAGGACAGGGCCCGCGAACGCTCGATGGAAGGTGGTGCCGCCATCGTCACTAACGGCTAGCCCGATCCAGTTACTATAGGGAACAATCGTCCGGCGGCTCCATCCTCCGTAATACAGCCAGACCTGGCCTCGGTGCTCGCAAACAAACCCGGGCATGATACCCTGCTCGTCGAACATCCCCGGCCTCCCCAACTCCAGGATTGGCTTGTCGTGAAGATAAACGACTCGGCTGGGGTCGGCGGCATCCACGTCCACGAACGTCGTCAGGGAGAGGTTCGGTTCGGGACGGGTCGCAAAATAAATCCGCAAGGTATTGCCTCGCACGAGCACCGACGGAATTTGGGCATGAGACTTCATCCACCCGTGTTCGCCGGAAACATTGAAAATCCGGCCTCGCTTAGACCATCTCATTGCTTCGTCTCCACCTCACGGTTCGTGCCCAGCTTCGTCCGGGGGCAGCGCTAGAGTCCTTGTCGCGAGCACCGCTAAACGGGCTTGAAAGACTCGGCGTAGCCTCGCCTCATATCGATCCCTTGAAATTCATCCTCGTACGGAACGGAACAGAATCCGAGAACAGATTTTTGCTTGTCGGTAAGTTCGCGGTAGATCTCCGAGGGGAGGTTTTGCGTGATGTTAAACACCTGTTTTAACCACCAACGCCCAAAGGTCGCGATCAAGGCCCAGCGTGTGTCTCCACTTTCGTTCGCGGTGGCACCGTGCCAGAGCCGGCTATCCCAAACCACCACGTCGCCAGCCTTGGATTCGACCGGGATAGCATCCTTGATCACTCTTTGGTCTTCTACGTAGCGGCCCGACTTGTGGGATCCGGGAACAACGAGGGTGCAGCCGTTCTCTCGCGACTGGTCTTGCAGGATAAAAGAGCATTGAATCGAGTAGACATAATCGCCCAGGTATGGAACGCACGAGTCGATATGCAAGGGCAGAGCACCCTTGCTCGTTCTTCCTACAAAAGACCTTAAGATATAGTTGGGCTGGTCCTGTGGGATCTGCTTGTACCAGGTATCGTTGAGGAAATAGGTAAGGAGTTTCTCAATCAACTCAGACTGGAAGAGTAGCTTGACGAAAAACAGGTCCTTGTTTTGGAGATTATAGACCATCGGCTGGCTGCGAGCCAGAAAGGGAATGCTTTCCGGCAACTTGCCCGCGGTTTCCTCATACCACCCTGCCACCAGCTCCAGGGCCTTGTTGGTTGTTGCTGAAGAAAAGACCTTTGGAAGGACACAGTATCCGCGGCTTTTGAGATCAGTAATAAAACTCTCCATAATCCAATTGCAGACGGGTCGAAGCGAAGGGAAACCTCTCCGCCCATGAAGCCAAAAGTCAACGGAAAATTGCTTCGCAATGACGTTCTGAAAGGCGCGCTTTCCGCCGCCGCTTTCGTATCGACACCTCATTGCCTTTGCAATAGGAATCAACGAGGCGAAGCTATCGTGGTGCGGGGAGAACGAGTTGAACTCGAAAGCGGACGCAGCGAAGGTTGGTGTCCCAAGCCGCGGGAGCTTTGACCGGCCGCAGTGGCTTCGCACCTGGAGGTAAACGAGCATGGACTATGAACCGGGAAAGTTTGAAACGCAGAAATTCGCGGACCGTAAAGTCCCATACGCTGAGGGGCTGAACGAGATCTTATCCCTGGGGTATGAGGAAGGAGACTTGATCCATCATTTCCCGAGTTTCGTCGGGCATATGACGTTGGCTCGCTTCGTGGCCCTTTACGAGTTATACAAGATGGTCCTTGGGGTGGCAGGCCATATTGCTGAGGCGGGAGTCTACAAAGGTGCCGGCACGCTTTTCTTTGCCAAGCTGGCGCAAATCTTTGAACCGGAGTCCCTGACTCTTGTCCATGGTTTTGATTGGTTTGAGGGAACGAAACCAACCGCAGAGGATCGCGGGGTCCTGAAAGGTTCCTACAAGGAAGAGTATTCGAGGCTTATGAACTTGATACGCGCCCAGAAGCTCGAGCATTTGGTCCACATTCACAAGTTGGACCTCAGAACGGATCTCGATCAGTTCTTCCACGAAAACAGCTCCCTCCAGTTCAAGCTCGTCTTTCTGGATGCCGGCCAATATGAAATCGTCAAGAGTTGTCTCGAAAACTTCTGGCCGCGGCTAACGAGTGGAGGCGTTCTGATTCTCGATCAGTTTAACCATGAGCTCTCACCCGGGGAAGCGCGGGCCGTGAAGGAGTTCATGCCGGAGGCGCAGATCCGGACCTTTCCTTTTGCCTGGATGCCGACGGCCTACGTCTTGAAGCCTTAGACATGAAAATGAGAATTCGGGCATCAAACGGTGAAGGATAGGTGCGATCCAGTGGGAGGCGGGATAGGTGATCTGGCGCTTTTCGGAGCCAGGCCGGCTTTCGAAGAAGCGCTGCACGTAGGCCGTCCAAATATCGGCAACCGCGAAACACTCCTCCTCCGCATCAATAAGCTTCTCGATAGTCGGTGGTTAACCAACGACGGCACTTACGTCAGGGAATTCGAGGAGAACGTCGCCGATTTCACTGGAGTGAAGCATTGCATTGCTATGTGCAATGCGACGGTGGCGCTCGAGATCGTGATTCGCGCCCTGGAGCTGAAGGGCGAAGTCATTGTGCCTTCGTTCACCTTCGTCGCAACGGCGCATGCTCTGCAATGGCAGCAAATCACACCGGTCTTTTGTGATATTGATCCGCGCACCCACAATCTCAATCCGGCCAGGATTGAAGACCTTGTCACTCCGAGGACAACCGGGATCATCGGGGTCCACTTATGGGGCCGTCCGAGTGCGATCAATGAGCTGCAGGCTGTGGCGAACAGGCACGGTCTGGCTCTGCTTTTCGATGCGGCGCAGGCCTTCGGGTGTAAGTATCGAGGTCGGATGATCGGAGGATTTGGCCGGGCAGAGGTTCTAAGCTTTCACGCGACGAAATTTATTAACTCCGGAGAAGGAGGCGCAGCACTCACCAATGATGATGATCTGGCGGCGCGGATTCGATTGATGAAGAACTTTGGATTCTTGGGGTACGACGAAGTGGCTTCGATCGGGACCAACGGCAAAATGAGCGAACTCTCCGCCGCGTTGGGTCTCACGAATCTTGAGAGCATCGAAAACTTCATCCAGGTCAACCGAGAGAACTTTGAGGTTTATGACCAAGAGCTGGGGAACTTGCCGGGATTGTCTCTTCTTCGCTACGACGAAAAGGAAAACCCCAATTACCAGTACGTCGTTGTTGAAATCGAGGCTGCGAAAACGGGAATTACGCGTGATGAATTATTAGCGGCGCTGCATGCTGAGAATGTGCTGGCCCGCAGATACTTTTATCCGGGCGTCCATCGGATGGAACCCTATTGTTCCCGTTTTCCCAAAGCGGGCAGGGTTCTGCCAGAGACGGAAGCACTCGCGAGCCGTGTCCTTGTACTACCGACGGGCACAGCAGTGAAAACCGCCGATATTGGGAGAATCTGCGCGATCATCCGCCTTGCCCTCGAACATGGCGCTGAGATTTCAAAGGTCCTTCTACCTGGCAGGCACTAGGCTGAGGAAGTGATCTGCGACCTTCTGTGCGCTACCGGCGCCAGGGCATAACCGGCCAAACGCAATGTTTACTAGAATTCAGCAGAATGAATACCCCGCGCTAAAAGAGCGGCATCACGGACGCATATCACAATACCCTTTGATAAACGCTGTGATAAGCGCCACTCAGGATGGGTTTGTCTATACAGATCCCTCAAGAAACACCTTTTTCATTTCAACCAAGGCGGGGTTCAGCCTGTTCGACTCTTTAGATCCAGCCCCGAATCTCGAGAGCGAGCTTTTCGACTTCATGAAGGGTGCACTCGATCTTCCCGGCTATCTGCATATCTACAGCCCGAACCAGGCATTCCAGGATCATGTCGCCGGAACCTGGGATAAGTACAAGATTCGCCCGAGGGCCCAATTCCATTATTTGGGCGATGGTTGCGCGACGAACGAGCAGCTCCTGCCGCCTCATTATCGGATCGCGACCATACAGGAAGTGGGACTTGCTCAACTGGAGGAAGTGTTCAAGCTCGACTTCGGGAATCGATATTGGAATTCGACGGCAGATTTCCTGACTCAGGCCATCGGGGCTTGCATTTTGAACGAGAAGGGCGAGCCGACTGCCGTCTGCTACTCGGCTTGCGTCGTCGATGGATATGCGGAGATGGATACGCTGGTCATGCCAGAATATCGAGGCAAGAGCTTTATGAAGATCGTCTCGGAGCCATTCTTCAATCTGGCCGTGAGGAACAAGCTAATTCCTCATTGGGACACCTTTGTTTCGAATGCTGCTTCCTATCGCGCGGCGCAAAGGTTCCAACTGCAACTAGTGCAGGAATACGATCTGTTGTCCCTGCTCGTTCGCACGTGATTCCGCTGAGTGCAGGCGCCGTTTGCGCAACAGGTCGACCGACGCTATTCCACCGTGCCGGGTTAACCACGGTTACATCGCAGCCGCTGATGTCCGCCCGGATATAAGGACCAGGAAAGAATGAGAACGCCAGGGATTACCGAGAACACCGCTTCCCGAGAATGTGAGCGCTAAATCCGGCGCGCCGATCTGGTTTGCCGTGACGACCGTCCGATAGTGGTACAGTTGAAGGCTGTACCACTATCGACGATCCTAAAAACGCGTAATCTAACTATTGGGTGGTAATCGGGGCACCAGTCGGTGCCACACTGGCACCATTACCAGCGAGCTTGTTGTTGACGCCGCTTTGGAAGGATGCCGCAACTCCGGCCAAACCATTGGTGTTGTCGAAGATCTCGTTTTCACTAACGCGAACGGTTGACCCAGCCAGCGCGTTTATCGCATTACTGTTACTCCTGAAGGAGCACTGGGTGACATTGACGACGCAAGCGTTACCTGCGGAGATCGCGTTGCCAGTGATGATCCTGGTGAAGAAGGATTTGGTTATCGTCCCGGAAGCATTCGAGATGAAATTAACGCCATCAGTCTGGCCGTGAACGTTGATGTTGTTGGCATCGACGAAGAGAGGGCCCACCGTTGTCGTCGCCTTGATTCCCGCATTGGTGTTGTCGAAGTCGCAGTCGCGGACGAACAGCGCCCCCGCGCTCGCCATGTTGCCATTGATGCCTGATGTGCTTTGGTTCTCAAAGCGGCAGTACTCCACATACACTCTATTGCCCTTAATATAACTGATGCCATTAGTGCCCGCAACGCTCGGAGACTGGGATGCGCCATTGATGGTGATGTTTCGCAGAATAATGACCGCGTCGTTGACATGAGTGCCGGTTGTTATGTTGATGGTGAAGCCAGAGATGCCGCCAGTGTTCAGGACGGAAGCCCACCCTGAGCCCGTGCCTCCATCGACCGTCATCGCCTTGGTGATCGTCAGAGTGCCATAACCGGCTGGATCGAGCGCGTCGATTTCACCGCCTTCGGCCGTTTTTGAAATCGCACCGGCGAATGTCTTGCAAGGCGCCGTGCGACTGCATGGATTCACGTCGTCACCGACACCGGAAACCCAGGTGCGAGTGGCTTGAGCGAACGCTCCCGTCGAAAATCCGACGGCGAGAATAGCGCCAAAAATGAAGCGAAGAGGTTTTATATGATTCATATGGTTGTATTTGGGGTTGAGATGAGTTCCTAACGTTGAAGCGCGAGGGTTAACAGGGTGGAAGAAGAACGTCAAGACAGAAATTTCCGATCGAATCCCCCGCCCGAAAACGAGCGGGAACTCCCAATCGTTGATCAAAGGAAAGGGATTGGCGATTGATCTCGCCGGCGCGGCGGCGCTTGTGGCGGAATCCGGGCGGAGTTACCGTTTGATTCTATGCTCCGTCATGTTTGATCTTCACAGCCAAGTGCACCGCAAGAACCCGGCGGGACTGATTCGCGCCTTTCGACAGGCCTTCAGAAAGCATGACGCCGCGACGCTTGTGATCAAGACCAGCGGCGGCGACGTTTTCGCGGCGGATCTGGCCCAAGTCCAAGCCGTTGCTCGAGGCCACAACATTGTTCTGCTGGACGAGCTTATGTCGCGCGCAGCCGCCTATGGTTTGATTGCGATGAGCGATTGCTTTGTATCGTTGCATCGCTCGGAAGGGTTCGGCCTCGGGTTAGCGGAGGCGATGCTGCTGGGTAAACCGGTAATAGCGATCGGCTACTCCGGTAATCTTGCTTTCATGACCCACGACAACAGCATCCTGGTCGATTACAAGATCGTCGAGATCGCGGAAGACCGTTCACTTTACACGAAAGGAAATTTCTGGGCCGAGCCTTCGATTGAGCACGCAGCCGCCTCTATGAGACATATATTCGAGAACCGTGATGAAGCCAGGGCACGCGCGCTTCGCGTCCAACCGGCGATCCAGCGGACACTTTCTCTCGAGGCCGCCGGGCAGCGAATGGTTGACCGTTTGCAACAGATTGTCTCAAGGTAGCGACCCCGTCGGCTCTTCCTGATGCGTCCGAAGATCTGTGCGATGAAAGCAGCACGCCAGCAATGATGTTTTCCGTTCCGAATGTGCAGGTCCGGCTGGTGCTCGCCCTGGCGGCTTTTTTCGCCGTCGCGGCCGCGCTCATCGCCTGCGTCCTGACGCAGCCGTTTTATCTCGAGATTTCGATGAGCTCGTCGCGGGGTGGGATTGCTCGGGTCTCCTACGATATCGGCGCGGGCAGCAATGAGCGGGATTCCGCTCGGCTCGCCTTGCAGAGCGCGCCTCGCAGCGTGTACCGATTTCCCCTCTCCAATGGTGAATATCGAGCCCTTCAATTCAGTCCGGTGGATCGTGATAATTGCGAGATTGCGGTCCAAAACGTCCGAATCGTCGATCTGTTCGGACGTTCGGTGAAAGATTTCGGCCCGAGCGAGGTAGTCGCCGGCCACGATATTTCGCATTTGGAAGTTGCTGATGGTGAAACGCGAATAACCTTGGGGCCGGGAGAAAAGGAACCGATCCTGTTCCTAGGTCCGGGAAAGCTTCTGTCGCTCCATGCCCCGCCTGGCAGCATCTGGCTCTATGGATTGCGACTTTTTCTTCTTTGTTTTCTGCCGTTGGCGTTGGCGGGCATCATCTGGCTGAGATTTGCGCCGCCGCTCTGGCAAAAAACCCAACCGCGCTGGTCTCGAATGGTCGCATGGACCGAACGCAATCCTCGCCGCGCCATCCTCATCGTCTCGATTATCAGCGTCCTCATCAGTTGCTATCCGGTGGTGTTTTTTGGCCGAAGTTTTGTTTCGGCCAACAACGTCCCGATGCTCTATTCGGGCGCGCCGACCCTCCCGGGACATGCCGACCGGCGGTCGGAAAACTTCAAAGGCTCCGACGCGGGAGCGATGATGTGGCATGATGTGCCTAACTCATTCATTCAAAGCCGGGCGTTGTTTCGCGATGGCGAACTGCCGCTTTGGAACCGTTATAATTCCTGCGGGATCACGCTCCTGGGTCAGGGCCAATCCATGTTTGGAGATCCGCTCCATATGCTGGTGGTGGCCGCGGCCGGCGAAGCCTGGGCGTGGGACCTTAAGTTCCTCCTGGCCAAGATACTTTTTTGTTTCGGCCTTGGTCTCGCGGTCCGCGCCTCGTCCAGGCATTTGCCGACAGCCCTCTTGTTCGCTTTCTCTTCAGCCTTCATCGGCTTTTTTTCCTATCGATTTAATCATCCGGCTTTTTTCAGTGTTTGTTACGCGCCGTGGCTGCTTGTTTGCTGGCTTGAGATAACACGGGCGCCGACGGCGCGGGGGAGCGCCCGTTGGACTGCGGGATTGCTGCTTGCGACCTGGGCGGAGTTAAACAGCGGCACAGTCAAGGAAGCCTACATGCTTCTGCTTTGCCTGCATGGGGGCGGTCTTCTGATATTCTTTCTTAGTCCGACGACTTACCGGACAAGGAAGTTCCTCGATGTCTGCGTCATGGGAGCGGCGTTCCTTCTCTTGGCCGCTCCGGTTTGGCTTACTTTTTTCGAAGCATTGCAGAAAGCATACATTCCCTATAAGGAAGCCGCGCTCGCGTATCAGATTCAACCTGGCCTTCTCGTGGGCTTCTTTGACGACATCTTTTATCGCGTGGTTAATCCCGCCTCTTCGGTCTACAACCCATCCGCGAATTTTTTGATTCTGCTCGGAACCATTCTCGCGCTGGTGTATCTCCGGCGCTTGATACGCAACCCGGTCTTCATCTCAACAGGACTGGTTGCATTAGCCTCGTCGGCCCTGGTCTTTGGCGTAATACCCTCGGCTTTGATCGAAAAGATCCCGATGATTAACCACATCTGGCATATCGATAATACCTTCTCGTGCGTTTTGCTGATTGAATTAGTCGTGCTTGCTGGATTCGGAGTCAGCTCGTTTCTCGAACGCGGGAGGCAAAGACGCTGGAAAATCGATTTCGTCTTTTTCGCTTTGGCCGTCGTGGTTCTTCTAGGTTCTTACCTTGGGTTGACCGGCGCATTGCAACGAATTCCAAACGCCTTCGATCCTCTTGGACAGGCAGGCGGCCACAATCCGTTCTTTTATCTTTACAGTTTCTCTCTCGTCATCGCTTTGCTGGCCTTGCCCTGGCTGGGGCGAGCAATCATTCGGCGCTCTCCTCTTCTGGTACTGGCAGTCCCCCTTGCCCTTCTCTGCCTGATTGGTTTGCACTGGCGCCACGGCCTTCAACTCAACACCGGGATAACGCAAATCGACGATTATGTTGTTAATCCGGCGCCGCGTCTCGATCTCAGCGCCCCATCCTCGGCCTTGAATGCGATCGAGAATGAGGGAGGCGTTTTTCGAACCGTGGGCTTCGGCACTGTTTTGTTCCCCGGCTACAATGGAATTCCCGGTGTGGAATCGATCTATGGTCCCGACCCTCTCGTTAGTCCCTATTACCATGAGCTGCTTCTCGCGGGTGGAGTTAAACAGGACTGGAGCTGGCGCTGGATCGTGGAGCGGTCGAGCCTCAAAGCAAACCTGCCGCTCTACAATCTGCTCAACGTCCGATATTTTTTGGACATGCCGGATTACGTTCGGCCGACCGGCCCTGCAAGCGATCGGCCGCGCTGGGACCTGGACATTTCTAAAAACGACGGCGCCTGGCCCCGCGCTTTCTTCGCCGACAAAGTCCGGACCTATGACCGGCTGGAACAATTTCTGGAGATGCTGCGTCAAGCCGACTCCCATCCGTTTGCGGCCGTCCAGAGCGGAGATGTTACCGGCGTGCCGGCCGAAGCTTCCGCATCACGCGAGTCAAACAACGCTAATCCCGCGACCATCTCCCCGGCTCGCGATTATCATCTGACAAGCAACACGACCACGTTCACAATCGACGCGCCCGCGCCGGGCGTTGCCATTCTTACCGAGACCTACGTCGCCGGGGATTTCAGCGTGCGGGTTAATGGGGCTCCCGCCAATTATTTTCGTGTTAACCACGCCTTCCGCGGCGTCAATCTTCCGGCCGCCGGAAAATATCTCATTTCCTATTCCTACTGGCCGAAACATTTTACCGCCTCTTTGCTTATGGCTGTCCTTGGCGCGCTCCTGCTTGGCGGGTGGATGATAGCTACCTTTCGGCGCGCATTGCCCGCGCGCGAAAACGAACTGCACCCCTCTGGTTGACACTGCCAGCCGTGCCGGGAGATACTCGCCAGTGCCCATCGCTCCCGTAAGTTTCTCTGCTGCCGCCCTGCCTTCATCGATATGGTAGCGGCGACTTACACTCCGGGCTGGAGCGACGTTTTTATTTCCGGAGGAGCGGGCTTCATTGGCAGCCATCTTTTGCGCTTTTTACTGGCGGATACCACGGTGAAGCGGATCGTCATTTTTGACAACTTCACTTCCGGGCGGCTGTCGTATATCGAAGAAGTATCGAGTGATGCCCGCGTGCAAATCGTAAACGCGGACCTGAAGGATGGCGCCGCCGTTACCTCGGCGATGGCGGGATGCGATGCGGTCTTTCACCTCGCGGCCAACCCGGACATCGCCAAGGCAGTGACGCAGCCCGACATCGATTTTTGGGAAGGAACCTATCTCACCCAGAACGTTCTCGAAGCGATGCGGATCAACCACGTGCCCAAGATTCTGTACACCTCCGGCAGCGGTATCTACGGGGAGAATCCTGGAGTAGCTTTTGCGGAGGACTATGGGCCCTGCATTCCTATTTCCACCTACGGTGCAAGCAAGCTCGCGTGCGAAGGCCTGATCGCGGCTTACTGTCATATGTTCGATCTTTGCGGCTTTGCATTTCGCTTTGCTAATGTCGTCGGCGCACGGCAAACCCACGGCGTGGGTTATGATTTTGTGCGGCGCTTGCGCTCCGATCCCACCCGCCTCCGCATCCTCGGCGACGGCACCCAGAAGAAGAGTTACATCCATGTTGACGATGTCCTGGCTGCCATCCGTGTCGCGGACGCGCGTTCCACCAAGAGATACGATATGTTTAATGTAGCTACCGGTGACTACATCACGGTCCGCGAAATCGCCGATCTAGCCCTGAAGGTAATGGGTCTTCCAGCCGGCAAGACGAGTTATGAATTTACAGGAGGCGACCGAGGCTGGAAAGGTGACGTGCCAATGGTGCGATTTGATTGCACGAAGATCGAAGCTCTCGAGTGGCGCTGTCAGCGGACTTCAGCTGAAGCTGTGACGGACGCGATGAAAGCTATGCGGGTAGAACTAGAACATGAGTGATATTGAACATCGATTGCCGCCTGGCCTGGTTCCGACTCCGGTCGATGTCAGCATTGTCGTGCCGGCTTTGAACGAAGAGATCACCGTTGGCGAATTCGTCGACTGGTGCAAGGAAGGGCTGGAGCGGGCTGGAGTGACCGGGCAGATTCTGATCGTGGATAGTTCGACCGATAAGACGCCCGAGATTGTCCTGGCTCATGGCGGGGAGGTGCTGCGCACTCCCAAGCGTGGACTTGGCCGCGCCTACATCGATGCGGCCACCTACATCCGGGGCCAATGGATTGTCATGGGTGATGCCGACCTGACCTACGATTTCCGCGAACTAGCTCTCTTTGTGGAAGCTTTCCACAAAGGCGCCGAGTTTGTCATGGGCAGCCGTTTTCGTGGCAGCATCGAGAAAGGTGCGATGCCCGGACTGCATCGTTATTTTGGCACGCCCCTGACGACCTGGATCTTGAATAGGATTTATCACAGCAGCTACTCCGATATCCATTGCGGCATGCGCGGCCTGACTCGGGCGGCCTTGGAGAAGATCAACTTGAAGTCCCAGTCTTGGGAGTACGCCAGTGAGATGGTGCTCAAGGCGGCACGATTGCGTCTGGCTACCGCCGAGGTGCCGGTGAAGTTTTACAAAGACCGGGAGGGGCGGTTCAGTCATCACCGCCGGATGGGCTGGCTCTCTCCCTGGATTGCCGGGTGGTTGAACCTGAAAGTCATGTTGGTGTATACCCCCGACTCCTTTCTGCTGAGGCCAGGAATTCTCCTTACGGCCATCGGCGCGGTTATCGCCAGCGCGCTGGCCTTGGGACCGATCACGATCGGCGGAGTGGGCTTTAGCCTCTACTGGATGCTTTTCGGAGTAACCTGCGTAACTCTCGGTTACAGTTCCATTCAGATCGGAGTGCTGGCGAGAGTGATGCACGGGCTGCGCGCTCAGTCCCTGAGACGATTGCGCCAGGCACTTACCTATGATCGCGGGATGGTCATGTCAGGAGGCTGCGTGCTGGTCGGTATTGTTCTACTGAGCACGCTCGTCTACCATTATCTGAATGCCGAATTCCGTCTATACGAGATCTCGCATCCGGCAATCTTCGGGCTGCTCCTTATCATTGTCGGCTTCCAGACTTTCTGCTTCACCTTGTTACTGGAGATGGTGCAGAGGATAGCTCCCGAACAAAAAGCGTGAACGCCCGCACTCACGAGGCCTATGGCGAACAGCGCCTCACCTTCGTCGATCGCGCCGGCGTCTGGCTCTCGCAGCGTGCCATCTCACGTTATCTTCCCCATCGTTCGGACTTGGAGGTCCTGGAACTGGGTTGCGGCTTTCGCGCGACGCAACTCAGGGCGCTCGGGCCGCGCTTGAAGCGTGGCATCGGGGTCGACTTCCGGATTGCTCAGGAACCCCGGGCATCGCAAAAGTTCACGTTTCATGAAGGCTCAATCGAGGAAATCCTTCCGAAGCTCGAGGGCGAACGCCTTGATGCCGTCATGCTCATCTCGGTCCTGGAACACCTGCGCGATCCACTCTTCGTCATGGAAACGGCGCGAGGGATGCTCAAGCCTTCGGGTGTGCTTCTGATCAATGTTCCAACCTGGCGCGGTAAGAGCTTCCTGGAGTTCTCCGCCTTCCGCCTTGGCCTTAGTCCCAGGATCGAGATGGATGACCATAAGATGTATTACGACAAGCGTGACCTTTGGCCTTTGCTGGTGCGGGCGGGTTTCAAGCCGAGCTTGATCAAGCTTCGTTACCATAAGCTTGGCCTCAATCTTTTCGCGGCAGCTACTCGCGAGAATGTCTAACGATCCTCGTTCTTCGCCCGACGACTGGGACGCGCATTGGGAACACTACGCCGAGTCGGCCGCCCAGAATCCGGCGCAACGGATGCGCCACGAAATCATCGCGCGTTTGCTTTGTCAGACTGCCGCGAATGGTCCTGCGCGCATTTTTGATCTCGGCAGCGGCCAGGGCGATCTGGCGCAGAAACTCGATACTCTGCTGCCTGAGGCGCAGTTATTCGGGGCGGAGCTCAGCGAACAAGGCGTGGCAATTTCCCGGCGCAAGGTTCCTCGAGCCACCTTTATCGTTGCCGACATCTTCCAACCGCCACCATCGCTCGACGAATACGCCGGCTGGGCGACCCACGCCGTCTGCGCCGAGGTGCTCGAACATGTGGATGATCCCGTAGCGTTTCTCCAGAGGGCGCGCCATTATCTCGCGCAGGACGCGACCCTGATCGTCACCGTGCCCGGCGGTCCCATATCGGCCTTCGATCGCCACATAGGGCATCGCCAACATTTCGATCGCCGAAAGATGCATCGGATCATCGAGCAGGCGGGGTACTCGGTCGAAGGCGTTTACCTGAGCGGGTTCCCTTTTTACAACTTATATCGCCTTCTGGTCATCGCCCGCGGCAAACGGCTGGTGCGCGATGTGGAAGCCGAATCGAGCGGCGCTGCTTCGACCCTGGCCGGATTTATCATGAAGGTGTTCCATCCTCTTTTCCATGCTAACCTGCTTGACTCACCATTCGGCTGGCAGGTGGTAGCCGTGGCCCGCAAAACTTCGCCATGATCATTACCCGCTCACCCCTTCGCATTTCGCTCGGCGGCGGCGGGACCGACCTGCCCTCTTACTATCGGGAGCATTCCGGGTTTCTGATTGCGGCCGCGATCGACAAATACGTTTACATCAATGTCCACCGGCGCTTCGTGGAAGGCTTTCTTCTAAAGTATTCGCACCTGGAGGAAGCCGCCACGATCGATGAGATCAAACATCCGATCATCCGCGAGGCGCTTAAGCTGGTAGGCATTCAGGAGCGCAATCTCGAGATAACCAGCATGGCGGATATCCCGGCCGGCACGGGCCTGGGATCTTCCGGCAGTTTCACTACTGCGTTGTTGAAAGCCTTTCATACCTTGAGGAAGAATCTCGTGCATCCGGCCGAGCTGGCGGAGCAAGCTTGCTGCATTGAGTTGGAAAAACTGGGCGAACCGGCCGGAAAACAGGACCAATACATCTCGGCCTATGGCGGCCTCACTTGCTTTCGTTTCATGCCCGATGGCCGGGTAGAAGCCGCGCCTTTGAAGGTCTCGGAGGAGACCTTGTTCAACCTGGAAGATAACCTGTTGCTCTTCTTTACCGGTTACTCTCGCGCCGCCTCCGCGATCCTTAGGGAACAGGATAGTAAGAGTAAGCAAGCCGACCCAGCCATGTCCGATAACCTTCATTTCATCAAGGAGCTCGGTAAACAGAGCCAGAAGGCGTTGGAAAGTGGCGACCTTATCGAATTCGCGCGGCTCATGGATGTGCACTGGCAACGCAAGAAGGAGCGCTCCTCAGGGATGAGCAACCCACACATCGATGCCTGGTACGATTGCGCGATGGCAAATGGCGCCCTGGGCGGAAAGGTCATCGGCGCCGGCGGCGGCGGTTTTCTCATGTTCTACGCGGATGACAAAGTGAAGTTGCGACATGCGATGCGCGAAAAAGGCCTGACTGAGGTGCGCTTCCGTTTTGACTTCGAGGGCACCAGGATACTCAACCAATGAAGCCAGCGGCCGAGGCCTTCGATCTGGCGGAGTGGCCCGCGGCGATTCTTGCTGGCGGCTTGGCTAAGCGTCTGAGACCGATCACGGAGACAATTCCCAAAGCGCTGGTGGACGTTGCGGGCCAGCCCTTTCTTTCGCACCAACTGCGGCTGCTGCACGGCGCGGGCGTGAGGAAGGTGGTGCTCGGTGTTGGTTATCGAGGAAAGATGATCGAGGAGGAATTCGGCGATGGCGCCGCCTTTGGGATCGAACTGAAATATTCCTTCGATGGTCCAGACCTGCTTGGCACTGGTGGCGCAATCAAAAAGGCGCTTCCTCTATTGGGTGAAAGGTTCCTGGTCTTATACGGCGATTCGTATTTGCCGATTGACTACACAGCGCCGGCCCGCGCTTTTGCACAAAGCGGCAAACCCGGCTTGATGACAGTGTTCAAGAATGAAAACCGCTGGGATCCGAGTAACGTTTGGTTTGAAGCGGATGAGATCAAGCAATACGACAAGCGCAACCTGCGTCCGGAAATGAAACACATCGATTACGGCCTGGGCTTTCTCCGTCCCGCTGCCTTCGCTCATCGTCCTGAGGTGACGCCATTCGACCTCGCCGATCTCTATCAGGATTTGGTGCGCGAGAAACAACTGGCCGGCTACGAAGTGAAGCATCGCTTCTACGAGATCGGCTCGCCGCAAGGCCTAGCTGAACTTGACTCCATGCTGCGCGCCCAACAACTCCCGGTTACGCTATGAGCTATTCCGAACAACATCTCCGTGAAACGGCCGAGGTCGTCGCAAAGCTGGACCCGATTCTTTGCGAGAACGCGGTCGAGCTTCTCTCCAAGGTCCGAGCGCGCGGCGGCCGTCTTTTTATTCTGGGCGTTGGGGGCAGCGCCGCGAACGCGTCTCATGCCGTGAATGATTTTCGCAAGATCGCCGGCATGGAGTGTTATGCCCCGACTGATAATGTTTCCGAACTGACAGCCCGGACGAACGATGAAGGTTGGACCACAGTCTTCGTGGAGTGGCTCAAAGGGAGCCGTCTTACGGACAAGGATGCCCTGCTCGTGTTATCGGTCGGCGGCGGCAGCGTGGAAAAAAATGTGAGTCCCAATCTGGTCGCCGCTTTGCAACTGGCGAAAGAGCGCGGGAGCTCGGTCCTCGGCATCGTCGGTCGCGATGGCGGCTACACAGCCCAGGTCGCCGATGTCTGCATTATCATTCCCACGGTCAATCCGATGAATACGACGCCGCATGCGGAAGCGTTTCAAGCGGTGGTCTGGCATTTGTTCATTTCTCATCCCGCGCTGAAAACCGCGCAGACGAAATGGGAGAGCACGAAATAAAACACCGCGCGGTATTTCTCGATCGCGACGGCGTCCTCAATCGGCCCCTGGTTAAAGATGGGCTTCCCTCCCCGCCCGCCCAGCTCAGCGAGTTCGAGCTGTATCCGGACGTGGCGGCAGGCTGCGCCCGACTTAAGCAGGCCGGCTTCCTTCTTATTGTTGTCACTAACCAACCCGATGTTGGCCGCGGAACTCAAACGCGCGAAGCGATCGACGCCATGCACGGTAAGTTACGGGCCGAGATCCCAAGCCTAGACGCCATCGAAGTTTGTTTTCACGCCGGCAGCGCTCACGGCGATCCATGCGATTGCCGGAAGCCAAAACCGGGCATGCTGTTGCGCGCGGCGGCGACGCACCACATCGACCTGAAGCGAAGTTTCCTCATCGGCGATCGATGGCGCGACGTCGATTGCGCCCATGCCGCCGGCTGCCGCGCGGTTTTCATCGATCGCGGTTACCGGGAAAAACTGCGAGAGCGGCCAGAGTTCACGGTTTCGAATTTTAGCGAGGCTGCCGCTGCTATCCTGCACGCGATTGCGCAAAACGACTTGTCGGAGCCACGGAGTTAGCACTAGCGTCCGGTATCATGAAGACAAAGCTGCTCGAGGATTTGCCGATAAAGATTTTCGCTGACGGCGCGGATCGTGAAGGCATCGCAGCGCTTTATGCGAAACCCTACATCAAAGGCCTCACAACTAATCCGACGTTGATGCGCAAGGTCGGCATTCCCGATTACGAAAAGTTCGCGCTAGCCGTCCTCGAGGTCGTGAAGGAGAAGCCGATTTCGTTCGAAGTCTTTTCCGATGAATTTCCGGAGATGCGCCGCCAGGCGCTCAAGATCGGAAAGTGGCAGGAGAACGTTTATGTTAAGATTCCCATCACCAATACCCGCGGTGAATCGGCGCTGCCCCTGATCCGGGAGCTGAGCGCTGAAGGCGTGAAATTGAATCTCACCGCGATCCTCACCCGCGAGCAGGTCCGGGGCGTTGCTGAGGCGGTTAGCCGTGAAGTTCCGTGCGTCGTCTCGGTCTTTGCCGGGCGCGTAGCGGATACCGGCGTCGATCCCATTCCACTCATGAAAGAGTCGCTGGAAATTTTGCGCGAACGTCCCGCGGCGGAACTGCTCTGGGCCAGTGTCCGCGAGGTGTTGAATATCTTTCAAGCCGCCGCCTGCGGTTGCCACATCGTGACGGTGCCGCACGACATTCTCGAAAAGGTAGCCAAGCTTGGCGGGATGGATTTGGCCGAGCTATCGCTGGATACCGTCCAAATGTTTCACCGCGACGCCGTAGCCGCCGGCTTCAAGTTATGAGTAATGAGACAGGTGCTCGCGAAAGTAACTCAAGGTAGACTCGATTGTTTCACGGAGCGTTCTCTTCGGCGTCCAACCTAAGTCGGCAGTTATCTTAGAGAAATCCGCATAGTAGTCGCCAATATCGATAGCGCGGCGATCGGCGGGAAACTCGCGAATGGCATACTCACCGGAGCCATTCACCTCGACCATCAGCTTCGCGAGGCTGATCAGATCAACGACTTCGCTACCACCCAGGTTGTAGACTTGTCCGTTAGTGGATGGGCTGGCGGCTGCCATGAGAAAGGCATCCACGGCATCTTCGACGTCCGTGAAATCGCGCAGTTGTTTTCCGCCCCACACCTCGATCGGATTGCCTTCGAGCAACTGACGGATCCACAGACCCACAAAGGTCTGGCGCGCGTCCTTGATTCGCATCCTGGGCCCGATCGTGTTCGTCAAGCGCAAGGCAGTCGCGTGCATTCCATAAAGGTCGCTATAGAGAAGATGATACTTTTCGCCCGCCATCTTGTTGATCCCATTAACGTCCACCGGGTTCAGCGGATGGGTCTCCCCCACCGGTAAGTGATCAGGCCGTCCGTAAATTTGCCGGGTGCTGGCAAAGACGATTTTGATCTGTGGGTTGTGGGCGCGACAAGTCTCAAGGATCGAAAGCTGCGCCTGACAATTGATCTCCAGGTCCGGCATCGGATTCAGCATTGAATCGAGATGGCTGGTTTGTCCGGCCAGGTTAAAGAGATAGTCCTTCTCCTGGACCAGGTAGCGCAGGCTATGGCTATCGCGAACGTCAGACACGTTAACCTGAAGGCGCTCTTGTAATCCTTCGACGTTATGAAGGTTGCCGCCGTAGTCCGGAATCAAGCTATCGACCACCGTAATGGACGCGCCCAGGCTATCCAGGCGTCGCGCCAGATTGGAACCGATAAAGCCGAGGCCTCCGGTGATCAGGACGCGCGCTCCCTGGAATTGGTCTTTCATGATTGCCCAACTTTCCATTCGTTACAGGCAGCGATCACATGATCCACTTCTGCATCAGTTAAAAAAGGATGGACCGGCAGGGATAGCTCGCACCGCGAAAACCGGCGGGCGTTGTCAGGCTGCACCGCATTCTGCCACGACCCTTTCGTTAGCGCCGTCTGCTCGGAAATAATGTGCGGATAATGGACGCCGGTCATAATGCCGCGAGTCTCGAGATGACTCCGAAGGTCATCGCGCGATCCTTCCGCGGCAAGGATGGGGAAGAGATGCCAGACCGGAGCCATGGCGGAATCGGGCGCAAAAAGTTGAATCGAGGGATGCTTGATTCGGCTTAGATACTTTTGCGCCGTGCGTCGCCTCGCCTCCGTCCAGTTTTCGAGATTGGGCAGCAGGGCCGAGCGCAGCACCGCCGCGTGAATCTCATCGAGTCGGCTATTGAGGCCGAGCATGGAATGAACGTAATGCTCGGTTTGTCCGTAATTGCGCAGAGTCCTGGCCGCGCTCGCGAGAGCAGCGTCATTTGTTAAGAGCGCGCCGCCATCCCCCATCGCTCCGAGATTTTTTGTCGGATAGAAACTGGTCGCCGCTACCTGACCTACTGTTCCCACGCCGCTGCCTCCATGAGACGCGCCGATGCTTTGCGCACAGTCTTCCACTACGCGCAGTCCGAAATCTGCCTTCAGCCGCGCCAGCTCCTGCATTGGCAGGGGGAATCCATAAAGATGAACAGGCAGGAGAAAACGGATCGACCGGTCTTTCTCGAGGACCTCGCGACATTGCGCCAGATCAATACCGCCAAAGTCATCGACGTCGACGAAGACCAGCATCCCGCCAGCGCGCAGGATGGCGAGCGTCGTCGCGAACGCCGAGAGAGGCGTCGTCAAAACCTTCTCGCCCGGCTGCAGATCGAGACAGCGCAGACCGATCTCGATGGCGTCGAGACCATTGCCAGTCCCGACCGCATGAGATACGCCCCACGATTTTGCGAGAGCAATTTCGAAAGCTTCTACTTCTTTGCCCAGAATGTACCACCCGCTCGCGCCCACGCGCCGGACTGCGTCCAAGGCCGGTTCCTGCACGAACTTCCACTGCTGCTTGAAATCGTTCTGAAGAATCATTCCCACACTCCTGCCTGCGTGAGGATGTATCCGGTCAATCCATAACCCAAACAAGAACGTTTTTCCGATTGGCAATCAGGCCGGCTTCTGTTCAATGCACTCAGCGTTATGAAGAACCTTTGGAACGCCGCCGAAGCGGGCAAATGCGCCTCCGATTTAGAGCGGCGCGTTTACAGCTCCCGGTTGCTGGGCCGCGACGACACGCTGGTGCTCCACGGCGGCGGGAACACTTCGGTGAAGGTGAAGGAGCGAAATCTTTTCGGCGAGGAAGAGGAAATACTTTACGTGAAAGGCAGCGGCTGGGATTTGGAATCGATCACACCGGATGGGTTCACGCCGGTGCGGATGGCGCCTTTGCTCAAGCTCGCGCAACTCGATTCGTTGTCCGATCCGCAGATGGTGAACGAGCTGGCGGCGCACGTCACGCGCGCGAATGCGCCGGCGCCTTCCGTCGAAACAATTCTGCACGCGGTGCTGCCGCACAAGTTTGTCGATCACACCCACGCGGATGCCGTCCTCGCGATTACCAACACGGCTGACGGCGAAGCGCGCATCCGCGAACTCTACGGCGACGATGTCGTGATTGTTCCGTACGTCATGCCGGGATTCGAGCTGGCGAAGACTTGCGCGAGAAAATTTCCCGCGGAGGCGAAGGCATCGACGAGCGGAATGGTTTTGCTCCAACACGGCATCTTCTCATTCGGAGCGACCGCCGAAGAATCCTACGGGCGCATGATCGCGTTGGTGGAGCGCGCGGAGAATTATTTGAAGAAAAAGGGAGCGTGGGAGCTGCCGCCGATGAGTCCTATAGGTCCGATAGGTCCTATGCGACATATGCCAGCGCTGCGATACAACATAGCCGTGGCCGCCGGCTTTCCGCTCGTGATGTCGGCTGTCCCGGATCCGAGATCGCTCGCCTTCGCGCGACGCGGCGACGTGCGCGAAATATCCCAACGAGGACCCGCGACCCCCGATCATATTCTGCGCACGAAACGCCTCCCTCTGCTCGGCCGCGACGTGAACGGCTACGTCACAGCCTACCGCGAATATTTCGCGCGCAATGTTTCGCGGGCAAAAGATTCGAAGACGATGCTCGATCCGGCGCCGCGGATCATTCTCGATCCGGAATTTGGCCTCTGTTCGGTCGGGCGCTCCGCGAAAGAGGCCGGGATAGCCCGCGATCTTTACTCGCATACCATCGACGTGATTTTGCGCGCGGAAGCGCTCGGCGGTTATCGCGCTCTTTCAGAAGAGGAACTGTTCGAGTTCGAATATTGGGACTTGGAGCAGGCGAAATTACGGCGCGCCGGCAAGCCGCCGGTTTTCGCGGGTGAAATCGCATTGGTCACCGGCGCCGCTTCGGGAATTGGCAAAGCATGTGTCGAAACTTTCCAGCAACGCGGAGCGGCCGTGATAGGTCTCGATGTCGATCCGCGCGTCGCGACCGAGGCCGATTCGCGTCCGGATTTTCTCGGGTTGCAATGCGACATCACTTCCGAGGAAGCCGTAGCCGCCGCTTTGGAAATGGCGGTGCGGACTTATGGTGGGTTGGACATGCTCGTGTTGAACGCCGGTGTCTTTCCCGCCAGCCAGCCGATCGAAACTCTGGCGACCGAAGAATGGCGGCGGGTTTTCGCCGTTAACGTCGATGCTAATCTGACGCTGATGCGCGAATGTTATCCGCTGCTGAAGTTGGCCCCCGGAGGTGGCCGGGTTGTTGTCATCGGATCGAAAAACGTGGCTGCTCCGGGGCCTGGCGCTGCCGCTTACTCGGCGTCGAAAGCGGCGCTTACCCAACTGGCGCGGGTGGCTGCCCTGGAGTGGGGCCGCGCGGGCATTCGAGTAAACACGCTGCATCCCAATGCGGTCTTCGACACAGCGATCTGGAGCGATGATGTGCTCAAGGCGCGCGCTGAGAGCTACGGCCTATCGGTTGAAGAGTACAAACGGAATAACGTTCTTAAGACAGAAGTGAGAAGCAGCGACGTCGCGGAATTGGCGGCCGACTTATGCGGACCCGCCTATGCGAAAACCACGGGTGCCCAGATTCCAGTCGATGGCGGGAACGAGCGAGTAATCTAGCGATCTACTCGCTGAAGAACGTCTCTTCCAGCTCGGTCGATAGCCAGTGATAGACGGGCAAATGCAGCTCCTGAATTTCCGCCACATCATCGGACGGGACTTTGATAGCGACGTCAGCCAACGGCGCCAGATCTCCGCCGGACCGGCCGGTGAGCGCGATTGATTTCACGCCAAACGCCTTCGCGACGAGCACCGCATTGGAAACACTCTTCGACCTTCCCGAAGTGCTGATCGCAAGCAGGACATCGCCCGGTCGCCCCAGGCCATAAACCTGTTGCGCAAAAATCATGTCGAAATCGAGATCATTGGCGATCGCGGTGATCAACGAGACTTGGGACGGCAGCGAAACCGCGGCCAGCGTTCCTTGCAGCCGAGCGGCGATCGCTCTTCCCGCGGAACCGGCGGCTTGTTCGAGCTGGGACGCATGCTCGGCGGAAATTGGCCGGCGTTTCAGAAAACCTTTCATCAACTCCGCCACGATGTGCTCGCTATCCGCGGCGCTTCCGCCATTGCCGCAAATCAGGAGTTTGTTTCCGCTGCGATAGGCCGTCACGAGCACGTCGAACGCGGCCGTGAGCTCGCTCTCGCAGGATTGCAGGATCGGATACCGCTTCAGCAGGAGCGAGAGACGTTCTTTCATGACAAGTTCGCGCCTAACGAGTCGACGCCCCCTGAAATTCGCGCACTTTTCTAAATTACTTTGTGTCGCCGCCCGGTCCCTTGATAAGCCACCGGAGCACGACCGAGAGCAAAGAGAGCGCGATGATCACTTCGGCCCAGAAGAACGCGAGGAAATCGCTCAGCGTTCCGATAGGCGGCGATCCCGGCTGGCTGTTGCGCAGCGCGGGAAATGCGAAGAGCAGCGCGCCCAGGAAGGAGAACATCGAGATCTCGATCTTGCGATGGCCGGCGAAGACGCGAAACACCAGGCAGAGCACGCCGATCGCCAGCGCCCACATCGCGATCATGATGAACACGGAAAAGAAAACGGCCGTCGTCGCGCGCTGAATGCTGATATCGATGATCGTGTGATCCGGCTTGTTCTCCTTCGCGTAGTCGGTATCCATGCGCAGGCCGGCGACCGATCCACGCAGCTCTACCGCCACCGGGATCGATTCGTTTCCTGCGCTCTCGCCACCCTTCGCCGCCGGTTCGAAGAAGAACGACAGCTCGGCGGTGTGCGCGTCGAATGGATAATCCATCGGCTCGCCCTCGTAAATTTCGACGACCGCCTCGACGGGATTCATCCGTTTCCCCTTCTTGAATTCGTGCACGTTTTTGCCGGTGGCAGTGGCGACATACAGCTCGAGATCGCGCGCGAGCGTGGCGCCGTCCGCAGATGCGAACGAACCTTTTGGGGTGAACTCGAGGCGCACCACGACGTCGCCCTTTATCACATCGGCGGTCACGATCCGGCCGGACACGTCGATGCGGTTCTCGCCGGCTTTTTGCGTGTCCGCCTCGAGAAAGGCGGCGCGGTTCTCTCCTTCGCTTTTGTATTTAGTGAGAACAAAAACGTAAGCGCCGGCGAAAATGAGCAAAAGGACGACGGCGAAGAGTAAAGGTTTCTTGGATTTCGTGGGTTCTGCCAACATGATTTGTTCCTCCGGATTTTGGTTGCCGAATGCTGGCGAGCGGCAGGACGGGTGACAAGCGTTTCTTTCTGATCGTTGATTTCGGCTTGACGCCTTTCGCGGCCTGTTAACAAACTCGGCGCATGCAAATCCATATAGCGCGCGATGGAAAACAGCTCGGGCCTTTTACGCTGGAGGAAGTCAACCGCCAGCTGGCCGCCGGCACGTTGAGCCTTTCCGATAACGCCTGGTATGAAGGCGCTTCGGGGTGGGCGCCCTTGTCCAGTGTGCCGGGAGTCATCGGTGCTGCTCCAGGCAGCAGCTCGACCACGCCGACGGCCCCCATGCCAGCCGGTGGTCCGATTGTGCCGACGCCTCTGGTTCCAGCAGCTCCGACCGAGCCGCTTGCGATCTGGTCGCTCGTGCTCAGCCTCGTCGGGCTTCTGGGATTTTGTTGCGGCGGCCCGATCCTCGGGATTGGCGCGGTGGTTTGCGGACATCTCGCGATGTCAAAAATTAACGAAAAGCCTGAGTTGCAGGGCCGCGGCCTCGCGCTGGCCGGCTTGATCATCGGGTATTTCGCAATCGTTTCCTGGGCGCTCTATCTGATCTTTTTCGGTGGCCTGGCCGCGTTGCAGGGAATCCTCGAATCTTCGCACAAGTAGATTGCCGGAAAGAAATTTTGGTAATTGCGTTGACATACATGCGCAGAAATTCGTAATGAGGAAAAATATGAAGCGACTAATATTCGGACTGCCCTTTGCCTTAACCGTCTCCAATTTGCTTGCGCAAACGGATTCACCCACTCCAAGTGACCTGAGTGGCGCAGCAGCCGCCGGCATTCTGGGCGGAGTGTGCATTTTCTACATTATCCTGATCGCCATCTGGCTTTTCGTCGCGATCTGGATCATGCGCGATGCCAAGAAGCGCAACTCGCCGAACCGGACCCTCGTGACGGTTCTTGGATGGCTGGTCTGGCCCGTCGGTCTGATCGTGCACCTCGTCACCCGTCCGAAGACGATCCCGCCGAACCCGTAACAATATCTCAAGCAGTCTCGCGGCGGTGAACTGAAAGCGCCGCGATCATCATCGAATCAATCGAATCGCCGCGGTTGCGCGTCCAGCCGCGGCGATTTCGTTTGGTTGGGATATTCTGCTAATTGCTTTGACTGTGCGGGCGGAAAATTCTAAGCATCCATCCATGAAGCGAATCGTTTCCGGCCTTCCATTCTTTTTCACCGCGGCGACTCTGCTGGCGCAACGCGCCACCCCGAGCGTCACTCCGGACCGATCGCCCAGTGCCGAAGATGCCGCAGCGGTGGCCGCCGCGACCACCGGATTCATGGGACTCGGGTTCGCCTGTTGCGCTCTCTATTTTCTTTTGATTGCCGCCGGCGTCGGCGCCTGGATTTTCACGGCCATCTGGATCATGAAGGACGCGAAGAGCCGGCAATCGGAAAATGCCCAACTGGTGACGGTGCTGGGATGGATTCCCTTTACCTGGGTCATCGCGCTGATCGTGCATCTGGTCACGCGTCCGAAAGGCAATCTCGTCCCATGCCCGAACTGCCAGAAGAAGCGGATGGAAGGCAGCGCGGTCTGCCCGCATTGCGGCCGCCCGTAAAGAAACACCGGGCTTGGATTTGGATTGCGGCGGTTGCGATCGCAACGGCGGCGATTTGCGATTGGACCCGGCCGCCCGAGAAACAGGTTTCGGTTGTTCTTTACCGCGTCATCGTCATCGATGGCTATCGCCTGATCCTGCAACGTCCCGGCCGCTATTTTATCCGGTGCCGGTTCCATCCCACGTGCTCCGCTTATTCGGAAGAAGCGGTGCGGGTGCACGGCTTTCCGAAAGGTCTTTGGCTGACGACATCGAGATTGTTTCGCTGCATGCCATGGGTGCCGCTTGGGACCGAGGATCCCGTTCCGCCGCGGACGTAAAGCGAGGAGAGAGAAGCGTGACAAGGATTACCGGAGGATGTAGAAGGCGGCATGAAAACAAAACTCGCTCTCGCGGTGGCGATAACTGCTTTGCTATCGCTCACTACGGCCGGGTCGCTCCAGGCCAAGACCATTGAGTTCCCGGAAAAAGATCCGGCGTTTACTTTTACGATCCCGGATTCATGGACCACGGAGACGGGAAAAGACGGCCGCATCTATTGCACCGCTGAAGATGGCTTCAAGGTCGGCGTAGTTTCCTCGCCCGGGGTTAAGAGCGCGGAGGACGCGAAAGCGCTGCTGCCGAAAATAATCAAAGGCATGGCAGACGCGATGAAGTGCGAGAATTATAAGCCAGGGGAAGTCCATGCGCGGGACTTGCGCAACATGTGGATGAGCGTGATGCAGGCGCGCTGTCAGTCGGAGGGGACGGATATGTCGTTGAACGCCGTTGTCTTTTCCCTTAGCCCCGGCAAGTATTTTTCGCTGGTGGGAGCCTCGACGACAGCACTCGATAAAGCGCACGACAAAGCGCACGACAAAGACATGAACGAACTGATTCGCTCGATCAAAGCCGTTGAATAAACGCCGGGGAAAACGAGGATGGAGAATAGAGGATAGAGTCCTATTTCTTCGGCATCCTCGATTCTCTATCCATCCTCTTCTCTACCGTGACCGGTAAACAAAATAACCAAGCTAACAGGACAACATGAGACTTACTCACATTACGATTGCCGCCTCTCTCTTTATCAGCGCCATCCTTCCTCTTCAGGCGAAAACGATCAAGTTCCCGGCCGACGATCCGGACTTTAGTTTCAAGTTGCCGGCAGGCTGGACGATGGAAGCGGACAAGGACGGCGATCTCGTTTGCAAATCGGGCGATGCGCCGGCCCTCACCCTCAACGTGAACAAGATGAACCAGGATTTTGCAAAGGTGAAAGAGCAGTTGTCCGATTTGGGGAAGACTTTCACGAAAGCGGCAAAGATGACGAACGTGGAATCGAAAGATCTCGGGGACGACACGAACAAGAACGGCGTCAAAGGATCGATCTACGTTGTAAAAGGCAAGTCGTCGGGCCAGGGCATCACGGCGGAGTTGTTGGCGATCGAGCCGAAAGATGGAGGCGACGCCTACTTCCTTATGTTCAGCGGGCTCGCCACGGCGATGACCGCGCATGGCGATGATATCGGGTCGATCGTCGATTCCATCAAACCGCTGAAGTGAAGCGAGGATGGAGGATTGAGGATAGAGGATGGCACCCGCGCCTAGCGCGGCCCAGCCTGCTCGATCTCGATGAGGTGCGGCATGAGCATCTCATTCGCGTGGCGAAGCGATTTGAATAGCACCAGGTAAAAGGACCCGACCACGACCAGGAGCGCCGCCCCGCTCAGGAAATGATGCGAGCGGACGCGTTCCCAACGCGGCGCGAACGCAATCAGGCCGAACGCGGTCAGGACCACGATCACTCCGTCGAAGCTGGCTCGCTGCCAGTAGCTGCCGCCGAGATTGAGCCACATCCCGAACTCGTCGAAGGTCAATCCCATGGCCAGGCCGTAGAGGAGCGCCCAAAGCCCGCGTTTTTCTCGCGGAAACGGCGCGAAAAGCAGAACGGCCGCGGTGAGCGAGAGAAGGAAAATCCCGTAGTTGAGATGATGGACGTGCGTTCCGCCAGCGTGGAAGAACAGGTTCGGCATCCGGCGCGTCATGATGAGGATCACGCAGACGCGCGAGATCACGAAGGTGAGCAGGAACGCGACAAAGGTGAGCCGGGCCAGATGACGGATCGGGCGCGGCGGAGCGTTATGCTTCCGGGTCAGCTTCGTCTTGAGCTCGCTCCAATTCATGGGTCTGTGAAGAGCCTCACACAAAGGTCACAAAGGGACGCGAAGGACAAGAATTTTCTGATTTCTAACCGCGGATGACTCGGATGACTCAGATCGGGGAACTGTAGCCGCGGTCTATGAGCGTCGTCTTTCGAACAAGCTTTGGCGGTCATGGAGCGCTGCTGCATGGATTCCTTCCATCCGTGTAATCCGCGGTTAAATTCTTCGTGTCTTAAAAAAAAGCTGGACAGATTTTTGCGCTCCAGATAACAACGACATCAGCGCCCCCCACAGGACGCTGTTTCGACGCGCGAGACAGGATGTGTTTTCTGGCGAAAACACCGCGAAAAAAGAACGAATCTCCCGCTAACCTCAACCGGCAAATCCACCATGGCTGAACCATTCCTTTCCGAAATTAGAATCATGAGTTTCGATTTCGCGCCGAAAGGCTGGGCGCAATGCAACGGGCAACTGTTGCCGATCAACCAGAACCAGCCGCTTTTCTCACTCCTCGGCACGACCTTCGGCGGCGATGGGCGAGTCAACTTCGCGCTGCCCGATCTTCGGGGAAACGTGCCGATCCATGTGGGCAGTGGTCACACGCTGGGAGAGAAAGGCGGCCAGCAGGCGCACACGATCACGAGCGCGGAAATGCCGACTCATACGCATCCTTGGAACGCCAACACCGCCGTCGGGACCGGTACTGCGCCCACGGGAGCGGTTTTGACTAAAGCTCCGGCAAATACGTACGCGGCGGCCGCTTCACTTGTCGCTTTGGCGCCAGCTACGATCTCGAATACGGGCGGCAGCCAGGCGCATCTGAATATGCAACCGTTCCTGGTCCTGACTTTCTGCATCGCGCTCCAGGGAATCTTCCCGTCCCCAAACTAAGGAGAAAACTTATGGCACAACCTTACGTCGGTGAAATCAGAATGTTCGCGGGGAACTTTGCCCCGGCTGGGTGGATGTTTTGCGAAGGGCAATTACTTCCCATCTCGGAGAATGAAACGCTCTTTCAATTGATCGGCACGACCTATGGCGGTGATGGCCAATCGACCTTCGCCCTGCCGGATTTGCGCGGTCGGCTTCCGATGCATCAGGGTAACGGATTTATCCTGGCCGAAACTGGCGGCGCGGAGGAGGTCACTCTTACGGTGCAGCAAATTACGAGTCATGGCCATGCGGCAACAGGTTCCAGCGCTACAGCGACTAGCCAGACTCCCACCAACCTGGTGCTGGCAGCGACACAGGCGACCACTTACTTCAATCTCGCTGATAACCCGGGAACGATGTCGCCTTTATCTATTGGTCCGATTGGCGGAAGTCAGCCTCATACGAACTTCCAGCCTTACCTGTGCGTCGATTTCATCATTTCACTCTTTGGCATTTTCCCGTCGCCAACCTAAGGAGAATTATTATGGCCGATCCATTTGTTGCTGAAATCAGAATCTTTCCCTTCAACTTTGCACCGAAAGGTTGGGCCTGGTGCGACGGACAGTTGATGCCGTTATCGCAGAACACGGCCCTGTTCTCGCTGTTAGGCACCACTTACGGTGGCGACGGTAAGTCAAACTTCGCGCTTCCCGATTTGCAGGGCCGCGCCCCAATGCATCCCGGACAAGGACCTGGACTATCACTGCATGATCTTGGCGAAACGGGCGGGTCCGAGACTGTCACGCTTCTGCAATCTGAGATCCCCGCCCATTCCCACGCGCTCCAAGGGGTCGAAGATGACGGGACATTCAAGACCCCGCAAAATATGTTTCTGGCAGGTGGCAACCAGATGTACCTCACGCCTCCGGTCATCAATACAAGTCTCGCGCCCCAAGCTGTGGGCCCCGCGGGCGGTGACCAGCCGCATAACAACATGCAGCCGTACCTGACTTTCTACTTCTGCATCGCGTTGCAGGGAGTGTATCCGCCGAGGACGTAAAGACAGTGACAAGTGACGAGTGACGTGTGACGAGTTTGGCCGGACTATGCCGGCTAGCTTATCATTGCGTCTTCGGCCGGTAACGCCGGAGGACGATTCGTTTTTGGCCGGCCTGTATGCCAGCACGCGGGCGGAGGAATTGGCCGTCACCGGCTGGAGCGACGAAGACAAGGCGATCTTCTGCGGGAGACAATTCGATGCGCAGAGCGCGCATTACCGGGAACATTATCCCGGCGCTCTCTTGCAGGTCGTCGAGAGAGACGGTGTCGCGATCGGGAGATTGTATGTGGCGCCTTGGGAACGCGAGATCCGCATCATGGACATCGCGCTCCTGCCCGAATTTCGCGGCGCCGGCATCGGCACGCAGCTCGTGCGCGCATTGCAAGATGAAGCGAGCTCAGCCGGCAAGACGCTCACGATCCACGTCGAGCGTTTCAATCCGGCCTTGCGGCTTTACGAGCGGCTCGGTTTCAAGATCGTTGAAGACAAGGGAGTGTATTTGCTGATGGAGGGGGGAAGTGACGCGTGACGTGTGACGAGCCGGGAAAGCCCGCGCCGGCCTTCTTCTTCAACACGTCACTCGTCACTGGTCACATGTCACTTGCCCATCAGTTAAACACTGCTTCGAAGGTGCTGCTGGTTTGGTCGGCGGCGATCTGGACGAGGAAGATTTCCATCTCGCCCAACTCCGCGTTACGCATTTTGTAAATGCCCTGCGGCAAACGGATCGGCCGCGATGCAATAAATGTGAGCGCGAACGGCCCACGGATCGATTCGAGCCGCGCGCCCAGAGGACGCGCTTCGGAAAGTTTCAGAGCCAGCGTGCCGTCAGGGAAAACGATTTCAAAATCCTGGTTCAGGCAGGCGGCGAATTGTTCGCATTCAACTTTGTCGAGCTCCAGCATCAGAGAAGAATCTCACACAGAGTCCACAACGGTGCACAACGGAAAAATACGGGATGAATTTGGAAACCAGGAATCCATGAGGTGAATTCGGTTCTGCGTTTGTTCTTTTCCTGGTCTCCTGGCTTCCAGATTTATCCTTTGTGTCTCTTCGTGCCCGTCGTGTCAGGTCCCTCTTCCCGGCCAGGCCGCAAATTGTTCGCATTCAACTTTATCGAGCTCCAGCATCAGAGAAGAATCTCACACGAAGGTCACAACGGTGCACAACGATTCTGCGCGGATGAATTTGGAAACCAAGAATCCATGAGGTGAATTCGGTTCTGCGTTTGTTCTTTTCCTGGTCTCCTGGCTTCCAGATTTATCCTTTGTGTTCCGTGGAAAGCCCGGCCTCGCGCTGAAGCGCTGCGTTACGGGTGACCTTTGTGTGAGGTTCCCCCGCTCCGCGGTCGTCTTTTCCGAAATGGATCTTGACTTGGGATGCGAAATTTGGTCGAGTTGCGCCTCCGATTTACTTAATGATCTCCGATCGCCGTTCTTTTCTCCGCGTCGGATCATTGCTGGTCTGTGGAAGCCTTCTGCGTCCCCGGTCGCTTTTTGCCCTCGGGGAGAAAACTCCCGGAGTCCTTTCGTTCGATGCGACGGAGATACGTCTCCTCGATTTCATCTCGAGCTACAGTTCGCTCGTTAGGCTCACCGGCGCTTCGGTCCTGGGCCATTTCAAACCGGAGAGCGGCTGCGGAATGCGCGTGCTCGTGCAGGTGACCGATTTCGCGAAGCTCGCCGAAGCGACGCTCCGCGCGCCCTTCAAGAGTTTTTATGCGAAGGCGAACTCGCTTTCCTTCGCTTCGCAGGGTAGCGGCCATGTGATCGAAAACCTGTCGCCGGTCGATTTCGGGGCGCGGGTTGCGCAGTTGACCAGCAACGAGAAAATCGTCTTCGCCCACGATGCGCTCAGCTACGATCCGATCGCGAAACAACTGGACGATCCGCTGGAAAGCCTGAACGCGGGCGAGCTGAAACTCGTCAATCGTCCGACGAAAACTCCGGAGGCGTTGGCGGTCGCCATGCGCGGGACCGGAGATGCGCGGGCGGCAGCGGTGCCGGAAGGAGAACCTTTTGCGACGTGGAAAGCGCAGTTGGTCAAATCGACCGCGCACCCGAAGGCCGCCTATCCGATCGCGGCAGCGTTTGTCCGCGGCCTGCCGGCATTCGTTGCGCTGGCCGGGACAGAGGACATGAAAAGCGCGATCGCCACGCCGTTGATTTCCAGTTCGGTCAAATCCGCGCTCGGGATGAGCGCGCGAAGCGCGATCGGGGAATTCGACCGGGTGCGCGAGATTTTTGGTCAATCGTACTCCGACGGCGCGGTCTGGCTTTACGTAGTGCTCGGCAAGCAGGTGAAAAAGGACACGCGCGGCTGGGTCGACGCCGCTCTTCTGGAGGATGTCTATTGGCGGGAAGCGTTCGACAACGCGAGCCGGATCGAGCAGGCGTTCCAGTCGCCGGAACTCAGATCAAAGGCGTGATCCCAGAGATTTCGACAATTCCGAAATAAATCTGGACACGTTTCCGCCTTTCCATTAAAAACTACGCCGACCGGTCTCTAAATTGCTGATCCTACGCCCCCTTTGAAATCTCAAATTAAGTTGTCCGACCTGGTCACCCAGCTTCGCGCCCGCGCCGGTGGCGCGCTGTTCGCGCTGGCTTTGCTCGGCGTAATGGCGATGCCGTCTTTCGCGGTCGCGACGCCCACGGTGACGGCGACGAAGGAAGCTACAACCGCGGGCGGTCCGGGCGGGTCAACCACGGCCGGTGGAACGATTGACTATAAGGTCACGATCAAGAACACGAGTGGGAGTGAAACCGCCGTCGGCGTTTCCCTGACGGATCCTCCGCCGGGACACACGGTCGATGTGGCTGGGTCGTTAAAGGTCTCGCCCCTCGCGTTTCCAGACGCCTATGACGCGAGCAAAAATAACCCGCTGCACGTCAACGCGACCCCTTCCGGCCTCCTCGCCAATGACAAAGGGCTTCCCACGCCCAGCGCGGTTGCGAACAGTGGGACAACGTCTCAAAATGGCGGGTTCACGGTATTCACAGACGGCAGCTTCGATTACAATCCGCCCAACAACTTTACCGGAACGGACACGTTCACTTACACGGTAACCAATACCCAACTGCCTAACGACACGGCGACCGTCACCCTGACCGTTCAGCAAGCGCCGGTCATCACGAGCGCGAATAATACTGCTTTCAAACTTAATACGGCGGGAACCTTCACTGTAACCACGACTGGCTTCCCGACCGGAGCCAGCATGGTTATCAGTGAAACCGGAGCGCTGCCCGGTGGAGTAAGTTTCGTGAATAACAACGACGGGACGGCGACCCTGGCAGGAACTCCGACCGCCAGTGGCAGTTTCCCAATCACCATTACGGCCAACAACGGCGTGACGCCGAACGCGACGCAGAACTTCACCCTGACCGTTCAGCAAACACCCGCCATCACGAGCGCGAATAACACTACCTTCAAGGTCGGCACGGCCGGCACCTTCTCGGTCACTACGACTGGCTTCCCGACCAATGCCAGCATGGCCATCAGCGAGACCGGCGCGCTGCCGAGTGGAGTGACTTTCGTCAATAACAATAATGGCACGGCTACGCTGGCGGGAACGCCTGCCGTGGGCACTGGTGGCACCTATCCCTTGACCATCACCGCCAGCAATGGAGTCTCGCCCGATGCGACCCAGAGCTTCACCCTGACCGTCCAGCAAGCGCCCGCCATCACGAGCGCGAATAATACTACTTTCAAACTTAATACGGCAGGAACCTTCACTGTAACCACGACGGGCTTCCCAACCAATGCCAGCATGGCCATCAGCGAAACCGGAGCACTGCCCGGTGGAGTAAGTTTCGTGAATAACAATGACGGCACGGCGACCCTGGCGGGCACTCCGACCGCCAGTGGCAGTTTCCCGATCACCATTACGGCCAACAACGGCGTGACGCCCAACGCGACGCAGAACTTTACCCTGACCGTTCAGCAAGCGCCCGCCATCACGAGCGCGAATAACACGACCTTCAAGGTCGGCACGGCTGGGACCTTCTCGGTCACTACGACTGGCTTCCCGACTAATGCCAGCATGGCCATCAGCGAGGCCGGCGCGCTGCCGAGTGGAGTGACTTTCGTTAATAACAATAATGGCACGGCTACGCTGGCGGGAACGCCTGCGGCGGGCACTGGTGGCACCTATCCCTTGACCATCACCGCGAGTAACGGAGTTACGCCCGATGCGACCCAGAGCTTCACCCTGACCGTTCAGCAAGCGCCCGCGATCACAAGCGCGAATAACGTCACGTTCACGACTGGCATCGCCGGGACCTTTAGCGTGACGACGACGGGCTTCCCGACCAATGCCAGCATGGTAATCAGCGAGAGCGGGGCGTTGCCTGGCGGCGTGACGTTTGTGAACAACAACGACGGCACGGCAACGCTTGCCGGGACACCTGGCGCCAACACGGGCGGCACCTACCCGCTTGTCATCACGGCCAACAATGGAGTAACGCCGAACGCGACCCAGAACTTTACGCTTACTGTGAACCAGCCGCCGGTCGCCTCGGCTGACAATCCTGGCATAATCGATGCGAATACAACGCTCACCGGATTATCCTCCGGTCCGACGAATTTGCTCACGAACGATTCGCGCGGATTCCCGATCGCCAACATCAGCTCCTATGGCGGCGGATCGATGGGTGGCTCCGTCACCGACCATGCCGCGGGCACGACAACTACTCCGCTGCCAACCTTCGCGTCCGGTTCGATCGTGGTGAACGCCAACGGGAGCTATACCTTTACTCCGCCGACTGGCTTTACGGGCACCTACACGTTCCAGTACCGGTTGAGCAATGTCGCGGGCAACTCGGACGCGACGGTCACGGTGCAAGTGCGGCCCAAGGCAGTCAACGATACCTTTGGTCCTCCCAATGTCATCGGTAACGTCAGTATCGACATCGCCACCTCGGTCTTCCTCGCCAACGACATCTACAACAGTCCGGTGACCTTTAATCTGGTCAGTAACGCGACGGCCCAGGGCGGAAGTATTACCATCGCCGGCAGCACCCTTACCTATAATCCGCCGAGAGGTTATGAAGGCGCCGATACCTTCACTTATACCATCACGGACAACAGTACGTTTACTTCTACCTCGGCCACCGTGACTATGAACGTGAGCGGGATGATCTGGTTTATTAACAACAACGCCGGCGCCTGCTCGTCGAACTGCGATGGGCGTCTTTCGAATCCTTATACCACCCTCGCCGCCTTCAACACCGCCAATGCCCTGGCCGGCGGACTTAATCCAGACATCAACGACAACATCTTTGTCTACGAGAGCGCTGCCGGTTACTCCGGCGCGGTGACGTTGCGGACGGGCCAGAAATTGATCGGCCAGGACGCGACGGCAACCCTCGCCACCATTACTGGTCTTACCGTCCCGAGCGGCAGTACATTGCCCGCGATGAACAGCGGCAATGCCACGGTTACGAACATTACCACCAGCACGGTGACGCTAAACACCAACACGACTGTAAGAGGACTTCAGATCAATTCCACGACGAGCACAGGCATGAACGACCCGGGTGCCGCCATTACGGGAGTAAGTGTGAGCGAGGTGAGTATCGCCACCACGAGCGGCACTGGAGTTGTTTTCTCCGGCACCGCTGGAACACTAACCTTCACCGGGCTGACAACGTCCGGTGGCACCGGCGCGAATCTGGTGGGCAACGGCAGCGGCACGTTCAATTTCTCAAACGTGGTGATCAGTTCGGGTGTCAATGCAGGTTTCATCGCCACCGGAGGGGGCACGGTCAACGTTACCGGTGCGACCAATACGATCACCACCACGACTGGGACTGGCGTCAACATTGCGACTCCAACTGACATTGGCGGGAGCGGCGTGACCTTCAAGAGCGTTACCGTCAGCAACGGCGCATCGAACAGCGCGGTGAATGGCATTATCCTCAATGGCACCACGGGCGCATTCACTGTGACCGGCGATGGCGCGACCAGCGGCGGATTCCTCGTCGAAAATGGAACGGGCGGGACCATCCAAAAAACGACCGGCGATGCGGTGTCGTTGACGAATGCGTCCAACGTGACGCTACGGCAGATGAGGATCACGAGCCCGGCGCTTGATGGCGTCAAAGCGACGGGCGGCGGCACTATTAAACTCTCCGCCGTTTTCATCAACACACCGGGCGCGTCGAACCCGGCTGCGGGTGGTGACGGATTCGGCACAGGTAATGGCGTCCGACTCGAGAACGTTACTGGGGTCAACGCGATGGATAATAACTCGCGCATCACGAACTGGCAGGCATCGCAATCGAACGCCTTCCTACTCCATAACACGGGCACGAACTTTACCTCGTTGACCTTCGACCATTCTAAGATCGACACGTCTGCGACCGGCGCGCCAGGCTTTCACTCGAACCTGAATGGCGCGACGACTGGTGCGGTGACGATAACGAATACGGAATTCACGCTCATCGACCAGAACGCGGCGCAGGTCATCAACAACGGTTCGGGGACTATTCGTACAATCGTGCAGGGCAATAATTTCCACGATGCCGACGGGACCGCCGGCGACGGCAACAACACATTGTTCTTGTCGAATAGCCACGAGGGGCACCACAACTTCACCATTGGCGGGGCGGGCGCGCTAGGTAACACCTTCCACAACCTGGCGCGGTTGACCACGCTTGCCGGCGTCGTACAGGTGGATTGCGCGGGTGGCGACGGCAGCACGCCGGCTGGTGGCACGATCAACGGCACGATCACCAACAACAACATCTGGAACGATGCCGGTTTCGTAAACGGCCGCCGCGCGATAGACGTTCAAGTCGAGGCGGACTCGCACAATCTGGGACAGCTGGCCGTCGCCATCACCAACAACACGGTTAACAACGTCCAGGGCAATGCGATTCACGTCTCGGTCGTCTCGGTCGGTGGCGGCAGCGTTACCGACGCGAACTGGACTATCACCGGGAACAGCCTCGGCGCCGCTGGAACCAACAACGGTATTCGAGTTGGCCTTGATAATACGGACAGCTCTTCGGCAATCGAGTTCGAGACCAATGTCGATGTTATTGCGAGCAGCAATGCGGTGCTGGGCAACAAGCTTCTGGTTTCCGGCAACACCGGTGTCAATTCGGCGAATAACGCGACCGGCGGCACCTTGGATATCACAAATATCGGGTCAAGCGGAGCGAGCGGCAGTGCCACACTCCACGCGACGATCACGAACAATACTCTGACCAACGTCGACACGGCGGGCACGGGCCACGTGCTCGATGTTCTAAACAGCAGCGCCAGCAGTCACGAAACTCTCAACCTGAACATCACCGGCAACAATACGACGTTGGGCGCTTCGGCGGCGGGCGAAATCCGACTGCGCCAGCTGGCTGGCACCTACAACATTCAAGGCGGAATCGCGGCGGTGAGCGCGAACAACAGTGGAGATACGGTGAACACTACGGGAACCTTCGGAACCGTCGGCTCCGTGCTAACACCGACCAACCCGTCGTTCCTCATCCTAGCACCCGGTGGTATTGATGCGCGCACTCCGGCCGCTTCATTCTCCTCACACCCGGCGATCGCGGATGAAGCTAAGCTCCGGGGTATTGTTCCCGCATTCCCCTCCGCGATCCAAGGCGTCGCCGATCCGCGGCAGCAATCCAGAGTCCACTCGTCGGGTATACTCACACAGGAGCGACTCGATTCGCTTGTCGCTGCCGCGATTGCGCGCTGGCAGGCAACAGGTTTGACCGCGAGACAACTCGGGGTCCTGCTTAGCCTAAAGTTCGAAGTTGGCGCTCTGGCCGCCTTACATCTTGGCGAAGCGAATGGCAATTTGATTCGCGTGGACAAGAACGGGGGCGGGAATGGGTGGTTCGTCGGCAACGATGACGCTCAATTCGCAACTAACGTGTCGGGTGAGCGTGGTTACACCGACCCGACAAGCGCACCGGCCGGACGAATTGATCTGCTGACGACGATCATGCACGAGATGGGTCATGCCCTGGGTCTCCCCGATAGCTACGATGAGAAGGACCGCGACAAGGTGATGTATGGCTTCCTGACCACTGGCGAGCGCCGCGTTCCTGCTGCTGGCGACGCCGTTGGCGCGAAACCCAATGCTCAAACCACGCCGCAGTTCCTCGCGTCTCCGGCTGCGAGCGACAAGTACACGATCGGCGATATCCCGCCCGGGAAGACGGTTGTCGTTACCTTCCAGGTCCAGGTCGAGAATCCGCTGAGCCCGACAAGCACAACCCAGATCTCCAATCAGGGGACCGTCAGCGGAACTAACTTCGCCACGGTTAATGGCGTCCCCGTCGCCAATCCGAACACCGACTCCGATAATCCGCCCGCCGGAGCGGCCGACCCGACCATCACTCTACTCTGCGCCAATCCAGCGACGGTCACTACGAATGCGGATGCCGGGGCTGGTTCGTTGCGTCAGGCATTAATCGATGTCTGCGACGGTGGCACGATTACATTCTCGAACACCACGGCGGGGGGTGCGGTGAACTTCTACGATGGCAGTCCGCATACCATCACGTTGGCGAGTGAGTTAGTCGTCGGCAAAAATGTTACCATCAATGGCCCAGGCGCGAACGTTCTCACCGTCGGAGGCAACAACATCTTTAGATTGGTGAACATAACACTGCCGGCCAGCGGCACGGCAACCATCCAGGGTCTGTCGTTCACGGGAGGCAGGGCTGATCCGGCCGGCGCCGGCACGAACGGCGGCGCGATCGAGTTCAATAGCGTGGGGACGCTCAACCTGAATAACTGCGAATTTTTTGCCAACACCAAGACGGCGGCCGGAGACGTCATCTTTTCCAGTGCGGCAGCCAGGTTGAATATTAACGGCTGCGCGTTCCGAAATAATACGACGGAAGTCGTTATCCACATCGGCAGCACGCCTGCGACGATCGTTAATTCCACCATTTCAAATAACACGGCCCTGGCGGTGCGCGTCGATGGTGGCCCAGCGGTGGGCGTGACTAATTGCACCATCGCGAATAATAGCGTGGGCGGCATTGGCCTTGCCCCTGGCGGCGGCGGCACCGTGACGCTCACGAACACCATCCTGAGTCAGAACAATGGAAATGACCTCACCCGGACTGACGCGGATTGCTCCGGGAACCAGAAGTTTAACTCGGGCGGTCACAACCTGATTGACGACGCCACCAGCTCGAAACTCTGCAACAGTCCGCAGCCGGGGGACCTACTCGGCGCGGCCTTTGACCCGCTCCTCGGCAGCCTGGCCGGCAATGGCGGACCAACTCAGACGCGTCTTCCTGCACTGGGCAGCCAGGTAACCAATGCGGCGGCTGACTGGACGACCCTCAGCAGCAACATCGATAACGTCCAAACCACAATTACCGTCGCAGACCCCAGCGGTATCACGGTTGGTTCCACCATCCGCATTGACCTTGAACAGATGAGCGTGACTGCTGTGGTCAGTAATACCCTTACGGTGACGCGCGGCGCCAACGCCACCACCGCTGCCGCGCATACCAGCGGAGCAGGTGTGAGTTCGGCCTTCGATCAGCGCGGCTTCCCGCGCAAGGTCGGAGCCGCGGTCGACATCGGCGCGGTGGAAACCAACTTCACCATAACTACTACTGCGGGCACGCCGCAGAGCACGAAGGTAAACACAGCGTTCCCGGTGGCATTACAGGCGACGGTCAAGGAATCGGGCACGGCGCTGAGTGGTGTTTCAGTTACCTTCACGCCGCCCGCCAGCAACGTAGCTAGTGGGACCGCGACAACCAATCCTGCGACGACAAACGGCAGCGGGGTGGCGTCGACTGCCTTCACGGCCAACGCGATCGCGGGCGGACCTTACATCGTGGCGGCCAGTGTAACAGGGCTTGCCTCGACTGCTGACTTCTCGCTTACCAATACGCCGCCTACCGTTACCATCGATCAGGCTTCGGGCCAGGCCGATCCGACTGCGGTTTCGCCGATCAACTTCACGGTAGTGTTTTCCGATCCGGTGACTGGCTTTGGTTCGGGCGGGGTGACCTTAAGCGGCACGGCCAATCCAACGGCTGCGGTCGTGACCGGTTCCGGCACCACCTACAACGTCGCCGTGAGCGGCATGACTGCGCAGCCCGGGACAGTGATAGCTACGGTAAACGCCGGCGCCGCTACTGACGGCGGAAGTAATGCGAACCTGGCTTCTACTTCGACCGATAACACTGTTACTTACGACACTCCGCCTTCTGTGACGATCAACCAGGCCTCCGGCCAGGCTGATCCGACCAATGTCTCGCCGATCAACTTTACGGTCGTGTTTTCTGAGGCGGTGACAGGATTCGGGTCGGGGGGCGTGGACCTTAGCGGCACGGCTAACCCAACGACCGCCGTAGTGACGGGTTCCGGTACGACCTACAACGTCGCAGTGAGCGGAATGAGTGCCCAAGGAACTGTGATAGCCAGCGTAAAGGCTGGCGCGGCGACCGACCCGGGCCTGAATCCAAACACAGCTTCGACCTCCACGGACAACACCGTAATTTACGATAGCGTGCAGCCCACGGTCGCGATCAACCAGGCTTCCGGTCAGGCTGACCCGACCAATATTTCACCGATCAACTTCACGGTTGTCTTCTCCGAGGCGGTAACAGGCTTTGGCTCGGGCAGTGTGACCTTGTCCGGCACCGCGGGAGCGACAACGAAGGTGGTGACGGGTTCCGGGAATACCTACAACGTGGCAGTGAGCGGGATGACCGGCGACGGCACGGTGATTGCGACCGTCCCGGCTGGAGGAGCAACGGACGCGGCGGGGAACACGAATGCGGCTTCCACCTCTGCCGATAACACCGTGACCTACGATACGACGAAACCTGACGTCACCATCAACCAGGCCTCCGGCCAGGCTGACCCGACCAATGCGTCGCCAATCAACTTCACCGTTGTCTTCACCGAAGCGGTCACGGGGTTTGGTTCTGGGAGCGTGACCTTGTCCGGCACGGCGGGCGCGACGACGAAAGTGGTAACAGGTTCGGGAACTACCTACAACGTGGCGGTAAGCGGGATGACCAGCGACGGCACGGTGATCGCGACCGTTCCGGCCGGAGGAGCCGCAGACGCAACTGGCAATACTAATAATGCGTCCAGTTCGACCGATAACACAGTCACCTACGACGTGACGAACCCGAGCGTAACGATCAATCAGGCATCCGGCCAGGCTGATCCGACCAACGCTTCGCCGATCAATTTCACGGTCGTGTTTTCTGAGGCGGTGACAGGATTCGGATCGGGCGGAGTAACTCTCAGCGGCGCAGCCAACCCAACGACCGCCGTAGTGACGGGTTCCGGTACGACCTACAACGTCGCAGTGAGCGGAATGAGTGCCCAAGGAACTGTGATAGCCAGCGTAAAGGCTGGCGCGGCCATCGACTCGGGTTCTAATCCAAACACAGCCTCGACCTCCACGGACAACACCGTCACTTATGACAGCGTGAAACCCGCGGTGATGATTAATCAGGCCTCCAGTCAGGCTGACCCGACCAATGCGTCGCCGATTAACTTCACGGTTGTTTTCTCCGAGGCGGTAACAGGCTTTGGCTCGGGCAGTGTGACATTGTCCGGCACAGCGGGCGCCACAACGAAAGTGGTGACGGGCTCCGGGAATACCTACAACGTGGCGGTAAGCGGGATGACCAGCGACGGCACAGTGATCGCCACTGTGCCGGCGGGAGGAGCAGCGGACGCGGCCGGGAACACTAACGCGGCTTCCACCTCCGCGGATAACACCGTGACCTACGACACCACGAAACCTGACGTCACGATCAATCAGGCCTCCGGCCAGGCTGATCCGGCTGGTGCTTCACCGATCAATTTCACGGTCGTCTTCACTGAATCGGTCACAGGGTTTGGTTCGGGCAGTGTGACCTTGTCCGGCACAGCGGGGGCGACGACGAAAGTGGTGACAGGTTCCGGGACCACCTACAACGTGGCGGTAAGCGGGATGACCAGCGACGGCACGGTGATCGCGACCATTCCGGCAGGAGGAGCAGCCGACGCGGCAGGGAACACTAATAGTGCGTCCAGTTCGACCGATAACACGGTCACCTACGATGGGACGAAACCGAGCGTAACGATCAATCAGGCATCCGGCCAGCCAGATCCGAGTAATGCTTCGCCGATCAACTTCACGGTCGTCTTCACTGAATCGGTCACAGGGTTTGGCTCGGGCAGTGTGATCTTGTCCGGGACAGCGGGCGCGACGACGAAAGTGGTGACAGGGTCCGGGACCACTTACAACGTGGCCGTGAGCGGGATGACGAGCGACGGCACGGTGATCGCGACCGTGCCGGCGGGAGGCGCAACGGATGCGTCGGGGAACACGAACACGGTTTCGACCTCGACGGATAACACGGTCACCTATGATACGCTGAAACCCGCGGTGATGATTAATCAGGCCTCCACTCAGGCTGACCCGACGAATGCGTCACCGATTAACTTCACGGTTGTTTTCTCCGAGGCCGTAACAGGCTTTGGTTCTGGTAGTGTGACTTTATCCGGCACCGCGGGTGCGACGACGAAAGTGGTGACAGGCTCCGGGACGACTTACAACGTAGCGGTGGGCGGGATGACCAGCGACGGCACGGTGATCGCCGCCGTGCCGGCGGGAGGAGCAGCGGACGCGGCGGGGAACACTAATGCGGCTTCCACCTCTGCCGATAACACCGTGACCTACGATACGACGAAACCTGACGTCACCATCAACCAGGCCTCCGGCCAGCCAGATCCGACCAATGCTTCGCCGATCAACTTCACCGTTGTCTTCGCCGAAGCGGTCACAGGGTTTGGTTCTGGGAGCGTGACCTTGTCCGGGACAGCGGGCGCGACGACGAAAGTGGTAACAGGTTCGGGAACTACCTACAACGTGGCGGTAAGCGGGATGACCAGTAACGGCACGGTGATCGCGACCGTTCCGGCCGGAGGAGCAGCGGACGCGGCGGGGAACACTAATAATGCGTCCAGCTCAACCGATAACACGGTTACCTATGATGGGACGAAACCTGGTGTGACGATTAACCAGGCATCCGGCCAGGCTGATCCTGCGAATGCTTCCCCGATCAATTTCACGGTCGTGTTCTCCGAGCCGGTCACCGGCTTTACGGGCAGCGGCGTGACCTTGTCCGGGACAGCGGGTGCGACCAGCAAGGTCGTGACCGGTTCCGGAGCCACCTATAATGTGGCTGTCAGCGGCATGACTTCACAGGGAACGGTCATTGCCACTGTCGCAGCGGGAAGCGCAGCGGATACGGCCGGGAACACGAACACGGTTTCCAGCTCGACCGATAACACCGTGACCTACGACAATGTGCAGCCTTCGGTTAGTATTAACCAGGCATCCGGCCAGACTGATCCGACCAATGCTTCACCGATCAACTTCACGGTCGTCTTCTCCGAGTCGGTGACAGGGTTTGGTTCTGGGAGCGTGACCTTGTCCGGAACGGCGGGTGCCACGACGAAGGTGGTGACGGGCTCCGGGACAACCTACAACGTGGCGGTAAGCGGAATGACCAGCAACGGGACAGTGATCGCCACGGTGCCGGCGGGAGGCGCCGCGGACGCAGCCGGCAATACTAATACCGTGTCCACCTCAACCGATAACAGTGTTAACTACGATTCGACCCAGCCGAGTGTGACCATTAACCAGGCCGCTGCTCAATCGGATCCGGCCAATGCTTCACCGATCAACTTTACGGTCGTCTTCTCCAAGCCGGTCGCAGGGTTTGGTTCCAGCGGCGTGGCCCTGTCCGGCACGGCGGGCGCGACGACGAAGGTCGTAACAGGCTCTGGCGCCACCTACAATGTCGCGGTAAGCGGGATGACCAGCGACGGCACGGTGATTGCAACGGTTCCGGCGGGCAGCGCGGCCGACTCTGCTAACAATACTAACACGGCGTCCACGTCGACCGATAACACGGTGACCTACGACACGGGGAACCCGAGCGTAACGATCAATCAGGCCTCCGGCCAGGTTGATCCGACCAACGCTTCGCCCATCAATTTTACGGTGGTGTTCTCCGAGGTGGTCACTGGCTTTAGCGGCAGCGGCGTGACCTTGTCCGGGACAGCGGGAGCGACCAGCAAGGTCGTAACCGGTTCCGGCACGACCTACAACGTAGCTGTCAGTGGCATGACTTCACAGGGAACGGTCATCGCCAGTGTGGCGGCCGGTGCGGCCGCGGATGGAGCCGGTAACACGAATAACACCTCCACTTCGACTGATAACACCGTCACCTATGACAATGTGCAGCCTTCGGTCACCATTAACCAGGCCTCCACGCAATCTGATCCGACCAATGCTTCACCGATCAACTTCACGGTCGTCTTCTCCGAGTCGGTCACCGGCTTTAGTGCGAGTGGGGTGACTTTATCCGGGACAGCCGGTGCGACCTCAAAAGTGGTGACAGGATCCGGGACGACTTACAACGTTGCTGTCAGCGGCATGACATCGCAAGGAACAGTGATAGCCACGGTGCCGGCGGGAGGAGCAGCGGACGGAGCAGGTAACACAAACGGCGTCTCGACCTCCACTGATAACACGGTGACTTATGACAACGTGCAGCCTTCGGTAACAATCAATCAGGCTGCCGGACAAGCCGACCCGACAACGTCATCGCCCATCAACTTTACCGTGGTGTTCTCCGAGCCGGTCAGCGGGTTTGGCTCCAGCGGCGTAACCTTATCCGGCACGGCCGGCGCTACGGCGAAAGTCGTAACCGGTTCCGGGACCACCTACAACGTGGCCGTCAGCGGCATGACCTCGCAGGGGACTGTGACCGCCACGGTCCCGGCAGGCGGCTCCACGGACGCGGCCGGCAACACCAGCACGGTCTCCACCTCGACGGACAATACAGTTACGTTTAACACCCTGGCGACCCACTTCACCGTGACCGCTCCAGCCAGTGCGATCCCGGGCACTTCCTTTACCTTCACGGTCGCGGCGCTCGATCAATTCAACAACCCGCCCACGAACTACCCCGGCACGGTTCATTTCAGCAGCACCGATGCAGCCGGCATCCTCCCGGTTGATAGCACTCTCAGCGGTGGCACAGGGACGTTCAACGCCACCCTTACGACGCCGGGCAGCCAGACCATCACTGCCACCGACACAGGTAACTCTACCATTACCGGCACGAGCAATGCGATTGCCGTGGGCAAGACCAATCCTACGATCATTACCCAGGCATCAACCGGAATTAACCTTGGCGCCGGGACCATCTCCGACGCGGCCACTCTCGCCGGTGGGTCCGCTCCGACGGGATCTATCACCTTCCGGCTTTACGGACCGAACGATGCCACTTGCGGTGGCGCCGCAGTGTTTACTTCCGCCGCAATCCCGGTGAACGGCAACGCGACCTATTCCTCGGGCAATTTCACACCTACTGCGCCCGGCACCTACCGCTGGATCGCCAGCTACAGTGGCGATACCGCCAACAATGCCGTGGCGGGGGCGTGCAATGACGCGAACGAATCCGTGGTTGTGACCAAGGCGAATCCGGCGATCACCGGCACGGTGGCACCGGCTACTGGCAATATCGGAACGTCCTTCACCGATACGGCGACGCTTTCGGCTGGAACCAATCCTACCGGCACCATCACCTTCACCGTTCACGGACCTAACATCGAGAACTGCGCCACCCCAATCTTTACCTCGACTCGGACTGTGGCCGGCAACGCCAACTACACCTCGGATGCCTTTACCCCGACCTTGCCGGGCTCGTATAAGTTCGTGGCGGTTTATAACGGCGACGCCAACAACAACTCTGTCGCGACCATCTGCGGCGTGGCCAGCCAGACCTTTGTCGTCAATGGCCCGCCGCCTTCGCCGACACCTACACCGACCGCAACGCCGGCCCAGGCTTTGAACATCTCCACCCGGATGCGGACAGAACTGGGCGACAAGGCCATGATCGGCGGCTTCATCATCACTGGGAACGCTTCCAAGTCAGTGGTCTTGCGCGGCCTCGGGCCTTCGCTCTCCAGCTTCGGCTTGAGCGATCTGCTGCTCGATCCAGAGTTGGAATTGCGCGGACCTAACAATAATCTGATCTTCAAGAACAAGAACTGGAAAGACGATCAGCTGAGTCAGATTGAAGGGACCAACTTCGAGCCGAAAGACGAACGGGAGTCGGTCATAGTGATCACGCTAAATGCCGGGGCCTACACCGTGCTCCTGACCGGCAAGGACGGCACCGAAGGCATAGGTCTGGTGGAAATCTACGATACTAATCCGGCCGCCGCCTCCGAGCTGGGTAACATCAGCACGCGCGGCATGGTCAGGACCGACGACAAGGTCATGATCGGCGGCTTCACCCTGGGCGGCCCCAACAATGCCACCCGCATCGCGGTACGCGGCCGGGGGCCATCGCTGAGCCAGTTTAATCTAAGCCCTCTGCTGGCCAATCCGGTGCTCGAGTTGCGCAACGAGAACGGAACCATCATGGTCGTCAATGACGATTGGCAGAGCGATCCGGTCTCGGCCGCGAATCTCACGGCCAACGGCCTCGGCCTGTCGGATCCGAAAGAGTCGGGCATCTTCATCTCGCTGACGCCGCCGGGACAATTCACCGCCATCCTTTCGGGCAAGGACGGTGGCATCGGCATCGGCCTGGTCGAGATCTATAACCTGAAATAGGGTGTAGAAGCGCGTTGTGGCCACGCCCCTGTGGGGCGTGCAGTGGAACCACGAAAGCTTTCGGGGTTGAATAGGACAATATGCTCGATTCACTACTTGTCGTTTTAGGGTTTGTGCTCATCGCTGCCGGTTTGATGGCGGTGATCAAGCCGGTGCGATGGCTGGGCCTTGGCACGCGCCAAAACGGAGCAATAGCTGTCATGGTGGGAGTGTTCCTCGAGTTCGCCGCGGGGAACATGCTGGATTCCTTCCTCTTTTACCTGGGCTTGTTTATCACGGTGGCGGCGTTGCTGTCGCTTATCCGGCCGATTCGGTTCCTTTACATCCAGAGCCGGCGAGTGGCGGCAATGGTTCTTGCCGGGGGACTGTTAATTGTTATCGTCGCGCTCTTCCTGCCAGCCGGAAACGAGAAAGTCTCCGCCAAAGGGAGCAAGCTGGATGAATGGATGCCCCGCTGGCAGATCGGCGAGCAGCATACCATCCGGGTGGCGGCGCGGCCCGAAGCTGTCTTTGCTGCCGTTCACGCTGTGCGCGCGGATGAGATCCTTCTCTTTCGAACCCTGATCGCTATCCGTCGTTGTGGCCAGACTGGGCCGGAAAGCATCATGAACCCGGCGGAGGAGAAATCGTTGCTGGATGTTGCGACGGAGACAACATTCGCGCTCCTTGCCGAAGAGCCACCGCGCGAAATAGTGATCGGCACAGTCGTCGCCGCTCCTCATGGGACCAGAGCACGGTCCAGTGGGCTGACGCCTGACCTGTTCCGGCGGAAACTTCCGCCGGGCGTTGCGCTCGCGACCATGAATTTCCTCGTCCTGCCGGACGAGCGCGGCGGCTCGATCGTTTCCACCCAGACTCGCATTTACGCCAACGACACATCCGCGCTGCGCCGGTTCGCCGTTTACTGGCGGATCATTCATCCGGGAAGCGACATCATTCGCCGGATGTGGTTACGAGCGATCAAGAAACGCGCTGAAGGAAAAGCCGCCTCTTGATTACAGTTGGGAGCGGAATGGAATCATGAGCCACTCCGTCGTCCGCTCCCAGAGTGAACGCTGCTTGAATTGCTGCAAGGTGTACTCACGCGATTGCGCCAAGTCCTTCTCAAAGGTCTCCTCCATCAGGCGGCCAAAGCCTTCGTCGTAAACAACGACGTCGATCTCTTCATTGATCTCCGAAGATCTGGGATCGAGGTTTGAGGATCCGAACATTGAGAAGAGCCCGTCGACCACCAGGGTCTTGGCGTGGATCATCGTCGGCTGATACTCAAAGATTTTTACGCCGCCTTCCAACAGCCGGCCGTAAGCCGTGCGTCCGGCCGATTCGGTCATGGGCTGGTCATTGTAGGGGCCGGGCAGGAGAAAGCGGACGTCAACTTTTCGTTGCACTGCCTTCACGAGAAGATCGACCTGATCGTCGGAAGGAGTGCAGTACGGGTTCGTGATCCAAATTCGCTTCTCCGCAGCGGCGAAGGCAACCGCCTGCACCATCGGCACCGGCGCGGCGGCCGAGAAGGAATGGGACTCCACGATCTGGGCCTTGAGGTCGCCGGTCGGAGACAGACTGGGAAATTGTCCCGTGCCGGTCAACGCTTCACCGAATGTCTTGATCCAGTGGCCCTGGAAAGCGGCCTGGAGTTCGGCGACAATGGGACCTTCGAGCCGCGCATGGAGGTCGCGCCAATGGTCTTTGTCCTGCGCATGGCCGCTCCATTTGTCCGAGAATGCCGCACTGCCGGTGAACCCAACTTTGCCGTCAATGATGAGCATCCGCCGGTGCGAGCGGCGATTCGCGCGATCCATCCGCCACGATTGCACCGGATGATAATAGGCGAACTTGCAGCCGGCATCGGTCATCAGCCGGACATCCGAGTTATCGAGGTCCCAGCCTGAGCCGATCCCATCCAGCAGCAAACGCACTTCCACTCCCGCGCGCGCGCGTTCGCAGAGCGCGTCCCGAAACTGGCGGCCCGTCCCGTCGGATTTAAAAATATAGGCGGCAAAGTTGACGGTTTTTTTCGCGGAACGAATTGCCTCGAGCATGGCGGGAAAGAACTGATCGCCGTTTTGAAGCAGTTCGATTTTGTTTCCCGGCTGCGGCACCGGATTGGTCAGGGCGAGCGCCGATCCGAAAAACTCCGGGGAACTGACCGAAAAGGTGTGCTCGAGTTTATATTCGAGCGATTTGCGGCGGATGAAGAAGAGGCAAAAGATGACGACCAGCGTGATGAAGAAGAGACAGAGGCCGATCCACTCCGCGACCGCGAGCTTCCACCAGCGTTGATTCAGCCAATGTGAGGAGCGCGCGCGTTTTTTGACCATGATGCGGGGGATGACACTGAATCGTGGCGGCCCCGGCGCGCGGTCGCTGCTTTTCTAGCGCGCCTGTCCAGATGACTCCAGCGTCATTACCACATCGCGATCTTCGAAAGGGACGTGAGTGGATGCGGCAAACTTGAAAGCGGTCCGACTAGATCGCAATTCTTTGATCGTGAAGAAAACCGAACGGTCTTTGATGGTGAAAGCGAGCGTCAGGCCCACCTTGCGAAATCGCGCATCGATATCTTTGATCCAATCCTTGAAGCGCTCCGGATTGAAGGTGCCCATGTCGCGGGTCAGGACGGAATGCATCAATTGGCGCACGGCTTCGCGCTGCTCCTTTGGTCGGGAATGCATCAGGATCATGGTGTCGGGTTGAGCAGAATGGGTGCCGGGTCTGATCGGGACGAATTGTCGGAATCCGAGGGGGCGGTCAGGTGCCGCGGGTATTGAGCATAGGCATGCGTCCTGCTTATAGAAACCATAATGTTGTCGCTCAAGCGCCAGTTCGGGCCGGATCGCTCTGCCTCGTTGCGAATGCCGTTGCAAAGGGCCTTCACCCTCATCGAGATCGTGATTGCTCTGGCCGTGCTCGGAGTAATGGCCGCCGGGGTTTACCTCGGATTCAACTCCATTAACACTTATGCCGTTAGTTCACGGCTCTACAGCGAGGCTCAGACTGCCGCGCAGAATCAAATCGACCTGGTCCTTTCGAAGGAGCCGTTCGACATCGCCGCGGCAAAAATCTCAGGAACTTTCGATCCTTGCTTGAGTAAAGTACCGGCCGAACTCATGACGACGAGTGAGCTCGACGCCTTGGCGGCGAGTGCTACTTGTGGTGTGACATTTCCCACTCAAGCGCCGACGGCCACTCCGGCCAAAACCGACGCTTATTATCCATATTACCCCTACTACCGAACAGCCGGAGGCCAGCCTCTCCAAAGGCAGGCGTTCATCTATCGCGATGCCGTGACCGGCACAATCCTGGTGACCGGCACCCTTACCTCCACGGTGATCGACACGGGAGCGACAATGGCGCCTTTTGCCGACCCGTCCCCAGGGGCAACGGCGAGTCCGCTCAACACCCGCAAGGCGAACGTTTCCGTGACCTATAACTTTCGGGGGAGATCCTATAACGTGGCCATGGATACGCTCCGGACAGCAGACCAATGAAATTTAACCGCTCCTCTACCGATTCCAAGGCTGGCTTTACCTTTGCCGAAATGGGTGTTGCCGTGGGCGTGCTTGGACTTCTCGGCCTTGTATTTTTCCAGGTTCTTCAGTCGGGACTTACCCTATCGGCTAAGAATACCGCGGTAAACGCTGCGCACGAAGAGGCTCGCCAGGGGGTTTTGAGATTAACGCGTGATATTCACGCCTCGGTCTCTGTCCCCCAGCTGCGGGATACAAGCTTCAACGTGGTCGATTCCACGCTCAGTCCAAGCGCCTCCCCGAGCGCAACACCGCCTACCGCTGCCGGTATCTCATTCCAGAATGTCGTCCCGGGTTGCCCGGACTATGTGTGGCAGGATCCTGGTAATGCGACTCTGATTATGATTAAGGACGGCGCCGGGGCCCCGAGCCCGGGCATGCGACTGGTCATCCCGGCCTGGGGTATCGAGGACGACATTCAGAGAGTATCAGCCGCTGGCAGCACCAGTCACTCAAACGTCTTCACGGTCCACGCTCTGGAGACAAACATGAAAAACCCGAAGACTTTCGGCGGCACAAGCTACGCCATCACCTACTACACGAATCGCGTCATGTATATGGTTCAGAATGGGCAATACGTAGCCGACTCGAAAGGAGACTTGACCCTTGCCGGCGGTGTTTACAGCCAGGTGACTCCAGGCACAGGACAATACCGTTATGAAGGTGGCGAACTCCACTATTACCAGCAACGCTCTACTTCCGGTAACCCATCCGTCGCCGGCACGCTTTACTGGAAGGACACTGCCACGGTAGCACGCTATCTGAGTAGCCCGAAGCCGTTTTCGGTTCCATTGAATCGCTATGGAGGACCCGATAATAAGTATATCCAGGTCCAGCTCAGCGCACGCGAACCGAAGTCGACCAACCGTGGCTACATCGCGACCGCATCACTCCTCGACACCAAGATCGATTACCGCTCGCGCCTGACCATTTTCCAATGAAACGACAAACCTCAAACGAAAAAGGCAGCACTCTCGTCGTCACCATCATCGTGGTTGCTACGCTGCTGGTGTTACTCGGCGTGGCTGTAGATTACAGCACTCAGGTATCGCGCAATACCCAGCGCAACCGGAAGACCGCTCTGGCGATGGAGATTGCAGATGGGCACCTGGAATCGCTCTACACGAACTGGCGAAATATTTATCGCAGCACCTGGGTGACCTACGGCCTGAATACAGGCGGCAGTGACTACTCGGTCTGCGGAACAAACTTTTTCGCCACTACGGCTGCCACGCCAAGTGTCCTCGCCACCCCCCTCCCGGGGATGAACCCGGCGACGACCCCTCCGGTCATCCCAACACCCTCTCCTTCGAACTTCGGCCCGAACGCGGACTACCAGGTTACCCAATACCGTATCCAGGCGGTAGATCCGATGATTAACCTCGATGCCAGCGGGAACGCGATGGTGGAAAGCGGCTCGAAGGGTGGCGGCAATCTCGTCGCCCTGGCTCCTAATGTACAACCGCCCGGGGCCTACGGGCCAAACTTGGGGCCTTACGGCTACTACTACCCATACAGCTACTATTACCTGGCGGCAGCCGACGTGACCGTGCCCACGACAACCGGCACTGTTACCGCCAAGGTACGACGGGTGTTCGAGAAAAAATTCGATCTTCCCTGGACCTACGCGCTGTTTTTTGTGGATGACCTCGAATTCCAGCCTAGCTCTACCTTTACTGTAACAGGCCCGATCCACACCAACGGCAGTCTCTATATTGGGAGCAATAACTTCACGATCGCCTCTCCCACTTACGCCGCCCCCACTCCGAACCCGACCTCCGGGAGAATCGAGTATGGAGGAGATTATGTGAACGGCTATCATCCAAAGGATCCTCGATACCCGGGATCAGGTTTCACCACACCATCATTTGCAAAAAGTGATTCCACCCTCACGCTATCGGATTGTCCCCCGTCGCAGGTCTCACCCTACCTGCCCTTCGGATGGAATCTCACGCTCAACTCGGGCGATGTGAGCGCCAATAATGATGGGTACCGCGAGATAATCGAGCCGCCGAAGAACTACCCGATCCCGCCCTCCACCGATGTCGACCCCCTGGCGAATATTCGTTACTACAATCAGGCCGGAATCAAGGTGATAATCAATTCGACCGCGGCTACGACGGGCGCTGCCACCAACACGATCAGAGTGTTCCGCCCGGATGCCACCTACCCTCTCGACGCCTCGAAAATCGTGGAGTGCACCTCGGGGTCTTCTGGCAATGATAAAAACATCTATGACCTCATCATCAGCGCGGTGAAGACGAACATGGCCCTGTATGATGCCAGAGAGGTTGTTAACGTTCGAATCACTGAGCTCGATGTCAGTAAGATCGCAGCGGCCTGCACTCACGGTGGCTCGGGTAAAATCAGCGGCTTTAACGGAGTGCTTTACATTTCGGATATGACGCCGGCCTACGATAATAGCTCCCCTCCGATCCGCCAGGTGATTAGCAGCCCGCAGGCGCGCCTCGGCAGCACGGATGGCACCAGCGGCGGTACCCTCGTGAGCACGAGCGAGCGCGCCATCCGGCTGGTCAATGGATGGTCGCTGCCCCTTGCTAATGCGCAAGACTCAAATGTTGGCGGATTGACCGTGGTGTCGATCAATCCTGTCTATATTAAAGGCAACTATAATACGGCCGCGGCAGCTTCCCCGGCGCCCACGCCGCCTTCTAACGTAACCGTCACGAGTGCTCCCGTTGCCGGCAGCTACGTGCGGTTGCCCTCCGCGGTGGTGGCCGATGCGATCAACGTTCTCTCCGGCAACTGGACCGATGCCAATTCTACTTCGTCGATTACCAGCGGTGGTTATAATGTCGCCAATCCCCGCTCCGCGATCAACACAACGATCAACACGGCGTTGGTAAGCGGGATCGTTCCGAGCGGAAATGGGAACTACAGTGGTGGCGGTGAAGGCTTCATCCGAATGCAGGAGGACTGGCGCACGCAGAACTTTGTCTATTACGGGTCGATGAGCCAGCTCTTCAAGAGCGCCCAGGGGAACACGGGCGGCTCAGCCAGTGGCAATTGGTTTAAAAACCCGAACGCGAACCGTTGGTTTTACGATTACGCAACCTTTAGCGATGGCGCGCCTCCTGGCAATCTCCTCATCGCGGCCTACCTCCAGCAACAGCGCTGGTACCAGGTGTATTAAGTCTGCTTCTCGCGACCATGTCTCCTAAAGCGATTCTTCCATTACTGTTCTGCATCCTTCTTAGCCAGGCTTATGCCGGGCTGGATTTGACGCCGCGCTCAAAAGAGTATGTCGAAGAGGGGGTGACCTATCGGCAGGTCAATTTTAAGAATGGCGATGGCAGCGTCACGTTTTTTCCGCCGGCAGGCTGGACTATGCGGAGCCAGGGGAATCGGCTTCAACTAAATCCGGAGAAGAATCTGGTGGAAGCGGTCGTGGAGGCAACGCCGCTGCCCGCCCCAAAACCTCTCGATGAAGCGGCCATGGCTGCATTCAAAGAAAAGATCCTGGCAACGCTGCCCGGCGGAAGCACTGCAGTCACAACTGTTTTCGAGGCGCAAAACACGATCATGCCCGGCGGACATTCCACTTTCGAGGTAATGGTTTCCTACCAGCTGTGGGGCAAGACATTCCAGCGGACCGCCCTTCTGGTAAATTGCCCGCAGGACCGCCTGATTTTTCGATTCACTTCACCCAACGAGGACTTCGCTCAATTCAACACCGTCTTCCGTCGGAGCATTGCTTCCTGGGAGTGGATCGAGCCGCGCCCCGCCCCGGGCGCCGGACCCGTTACGGCCTCGAATTAGTCAGCAGCTTCGAAGAAGATGCACCTGGTCGTATCCCGTGGCGTTACTCAGTCTGTAGCATTGCGTTCTGCCAGCAATCTCGCGATGGAATCCTGAATGTCCGCGATGCAAACCGGCTTTTTCAGGTAGGCGTCACCGCAGGCGTTGAGCGCGCTTTGGTGGTCGGCTTCATCGCCGTACGCGGAATAATAGAGGATCGGCGTGGTTGGATGCAGCGCTCGTAGTTTCTGGCACAGCTCAACGCCGGTGCCATCGGGGAGGCGCACATCCAGGATGTAAAGATCGAAGCGAATTTCTTTGGCCAGTTCGAGTCCTTCCGCCACGCTGCCGGCGGTGAGGACGCCGTAACCGCAATCTTGCAGCAATGCGGCCATCATCAGCCTGGTGTCCTGATGATCGTCCACGTGAAGAATGCGAGCTTTTGTGCGTTCCATGCCGGGCCCTGCTCAAATCCGAATAATGAATGTAACAGAGGCAGCCCGCATATGCGACCGTTTCTCTCTTCTCTTGCGCCCCCAGTTTCTCACGGGGCCCCGCCCGCTTTGTTATCCCGGATTTATTATTGACACATTCCTGCCTTGGAAGAAGTAACGCCCGTAGTGTAACGTTCCCATTCGCCGAATGAAGCGTACCGACCCATGATCGTGCCCCCGCAGCCGCTCCGTGTGCTTTGTGCGGACGATAACGTTCTTGTCCTGGATATGCTTTCGAAGACTTTGCAATCGGCGGGTCATCACGTGGAAGTGGCGACCGATGGACGCGCCGCGGCGTCGAGAGTCGCCGAAGATCCGAGCTTCTTTCAGCTGATCGTGACCGACACGCGAATGCCTCGATTAGACGGGTTTGGTCTTGTCCGGGAAGCCCGGTCGGCCGGCTTTCAGGGCAAAATCATCGTCTTCGCCAATTCTCTCAGCCCGGAGGACCGCCAGCGTTACACCGAATTGCGGGTAGATCGGGTGATCGACAAGCCGGGCAAGAGCGGGGAGCTGATTGGCGCCATCAGCGAACTCAAAGCCAGCCTGGTTTAATCCCGCCCTTCGCGGCGGATGGCCGTTTTCAGTGAGTGTTGGAGTGTCGGCGACAGGATTTGGGCAGCGCGCCCTCAATTTTTCTGAACAACGTATAAAGGCGGCAGAGCAAGGGCGGTGACCGCCTATTTCTCTCAGCTGGCCCGGAAGTAGCTTTATGGAAATTATAGATGCGCATTTCCCGGTTCATGATCTGTCTGGTTTTCTTCGCCCTGTTGCTGGCGGGGTGGTCCGCCACCGCGAAGGCTGTCGTTTTGGATTGGGATACGGTTACTTGGAACCCGGGTTCGCTCAGCAATTCCTACGATCTCAATGGCGACAGCATCAATGACATTACCGTTACGCTTACGGCCCAGAATGCCAACGTCTGGACCAACGACCCGGTGTCGGGCGACATGACCCCGGCGGTCAACCAATCGATCACCGGCGGCGTTTCGGGGAACTCATTGATCCTGGCGGCGAACCTGCACACGAACAGCAGGGTCACGCTTCAACTCAGTTTTACCGGTGTGAACTACGGCGCGACCAATGTTTCCTTCACGATTTTCGATATCGACGTCACCACAAACAGCGACATCATCAACAACATTTATGGCGTAGCTCTCGATGGAACTCATGTCGCCGCGACCATCACCAATATCGGCTCCAATATCACGCCGTCGGGCACTATGTTGAATCAGGTGCTGAGCGGCAATGCAGCTTCGCCCAACAATTCCTCCAACGGCAACGCTACGATCGGCTTTGGTGCTACCATTATTACCGACGTGTTTTTCACATTTGGCAACAACGCCGGGGCTCCCTTTTACCAGGACATCGCCATCGGCGATGTCTCCTTCACGCCGGTTCCGGAGATCAACCCGGCCATCTCCGCTTCAGTGAGCTGCCTTATCGCGATCGGGCTCACCGTTTTCGTGCAACGCCGCGCCAGGATGCGGCGGAACGCGCGCTAGGCGACGGCAGTTTCGCGCACCGCCTTAGCCGGCGAAAGTTCGCGCAACCGCGCGATCACCGCAGGGACGATTTCCAAAGCGCGGTCCACGTCCGCCTCGGTATTGAAGCGGCCGAAGGAAAAACGCATGCTCCCGCGCGCGAGGTCATCGTTCACTTTCATCGCGCGCAGGACGTGTGATGACTCGATCGCCCCCGTGCGACAAGCCGAGCCAGCGGAGCAACAAAGGTGATGGCGATCCAGCATCATCAGCGCCGCGCCGGAGTCAACGCCGGCAAAGGAAAGGTTCGAAGTATTCGGCAGGCGCGCCTTTGAATCCCCGTTTACAAACGTGTTCGGCACTTTCTCGAGCATGGCCGTTTCAAATCGATCGCGCATGACCCGGACGCGTGTCCCTTCTTCCGCGAGAGCCGCCCCGGCGCATTCCGCCGCTTTCCCCAATGCCACGATGGAAGCGGCGTTTTCCGTCCCGGCGCGCCGATTGTTTTCCTGGCTGCCGCCAATGAGAGATGGCTTGAACACCGATCGCTTGTTCACGTAAAGCGCGCCGACGCCTTTCGGTCCGTGCAGCTTGTGGGCGGAGAGCGAAAGGGAATTGATCGTCGAATTCGCAAGTTGGATCGGAATTTTTCCCACCGTCTGGATCGCATCGGTATGAAACAGGACCCGTTTTCTTCGCGCGATTTCCGCTATTTTCTCCACCGGAAAGAGGACGCCGGTTTCGTTGTTCGCCCACATCACTGAGACGATCGCGGTCTGCGGCGTGATCGCGTTTTCCAGTTCTTCCAGATCGAGATTTCCCTCGCCATCGACGCCGATCACCGTGAGCGAGCAAACTTTTTTCGAGAGCGCTTCGCAATGCCGCCACGTCGCGCTGTGCTCCACGGCGGTGGTAACGACGTGCTGTCGGGCCGGATCGAGTTGCAGCGCGGAATTGACCGCGGCGTTGTTCGATTCCGTGCCGCAACTGGTGAACACAATTTCCGCCGGCTCGCACCCGAGCAGCGCGGCCACGCGTTCCCGGGCCAGATTGATCGCACGCCGCACCTGTGCGCCGAACCCATAGCCGCTCGAGGGATTCCCGTAATACTCCGTCAGAAACGGCAGCATCTCCTCGAGCACGGCCGGATCGAGCTGCGTGGTCGCGTTGTTATCGAGATAAACGATCTGCTCTTTCGAGATCATGGAGCATCGAGTTTAGGTAACCGCGTTCCCGGCGTAAAGCGCGCTCTCGGGACTACTCCGGAGGCCTGGGAGCATTTCCCGGATGCTGCGGCGCGCGGTGGGTATAACGAAAATAGAGATTACGCAGGTAAATCGGCAACGGCATCGCCGTGCTCAAGATGCCCACCGAATCACGCTGGTAGATCGCAAAATAACTGAGCATGAGCAGGCTTCCGATCGCGCTGCATTCCCAAAAGCCAAATGGGATCACGCTTTTGCGGGCGCGTTCTGAGGCGATCCATTGAATGAGAAAGCGGAGTCCGAAAACCAGGCTGCCTGCCAGGCCCACGATTTTCCACGGGTGGATCAGGATCCCGAACACATATGTCTCGGCGAGAAACTGGAAGCTGTTCATAAGAGGCAAGGTTGCGCCAAGGAGCGGCGGTTTACAAACCGCCGGCTTTTCTTCTTAATCCCGCGCTTGATCTCGCCGCGCTGCTGGCGAAGAAATCCCATGCCTCAAACCAAACCGCCTTTGTGGAGAATCGCACTCGCGACGACACCGGAGCAGATCGGACACTGCTCCTCGGTCATGCGCGAACTGCGCCCGCACGTCAAAGCCATCGATTTCGCCGCGCGCGTGCTCCAACAACAAAAGGAAGGATATCAGCTCGCTTATCTCGAACTGGATCGCGTGGTTCGCTCCGTCGCGGGCTTCCGCATCTTCAATCTGCTCTTTTCCGGCCGCACTCTCTACATCGACGATCTGGTCACGCATGATTCCGACCGCTCGTGCGGATTCGGGGCCGCTCTTTTCGATTGGCTGATCGAGCACGCGAAGGAGGAGGGCTGCGCGCACCTCACCCTCGATTCGGGTGTGCAACGGTTCGCCGCCCACCGCTTCTATTTGAATCGCGGGATGGATATCACTTCGCACCACTTCCAGCTAAAACTGAATTCGTAACGCCTCGCCTGGCCGCCGGAGTTTTTGGCGAAGGCGCGTGATCGGTGTGGCTCCGCCTTTGAATTCCATCTAAGGTTCCACCCGCATGCCGTCTATCTGGGATATCGCGAACGAGCAATTGCGCGACCTCGCCGTTTACGAACCGGGAAAGCCGATCGAAGAAACGGCGCGCGAGCTCGGCGCCGATGCCGGCAAAATCATCAAGCTCGCCTCAAATGAAAATCCGCTCGGCCCCTCGCCGAAAGCTTTGCTCGCGATGCGGGCCGCGCTCGAATCCGCCCATCTCTATCCCGATGGTGGCGGCTTTTACTTACGCGAGGCGCTCGCGGCAAGACTGGGTCTGAGTCGGGAGCACCTCATTCTCGGCAGCGGGTCGAACGAGATCATCGAATTCCTCGGACACGCTTTCCTCGATCGTGGCGACGACGTCATCACCTCCGAGCACGCCTTCATCGCCTACAAATTAGTGGCTTCCGTCTTTGGCGCCCGCACCATCGAAGTGCCGAGCCCGGACCTGCGCCACGATCTCGAAGCCATGATCGCCGCCATCACGCCCAAGACCCGTCTCATCTTCATCGCGAATCCCAATAACCCCACCGGCACGCTCGCGCGTCAGGAAGAAATCGACCGCTTCATCGAGCGAGTGCCGCAGCACATCGTCGTCGTTTTCGATGAAGCCTATTTCGAATATCTCGACGATCCACCCGACACGCTGCGGTTTGTCCGCGCCGGCCGCAACGTCGCGGTCCTGCGCACCTTTTCAAAAATTCAGGGGCTCGCCAGTCTGCGCGTCGGTTATGGAATGGCGCGGCCGGAGTTGATCCAGGTTCTGCAAAAAGCGCGGCAGCCTTTCAATGTAAACGGCATCGGCCAGGCCGCCGCGCTCGCCAGCCTCGATGACGACGAACACCGGCAGGCGACGAAGCGCGTCACGGACGAAGGCCGGGCCTGGCTGCAAAAAGAATTCGCGGCCATGAATCTTCGCTTCATTCCCAGCGCGGCGAACTTTGTTCTCGTGAATGTCGGAGACGGCGCAAGAATTTTCCGGGCCCTCCTCGATCGGCACATTATCGTTCGCGCCCTGAAGGGTTACAATCTGCCGGAATGGGTTCGGATTTCAGTCGGGACAATGGAGCAGAATCGGAGTTGCGTCGCAGCGTTGCAGGAAGTGCTGTGCAACCAGCCCGCGTGACGGCGCCCGCGCCAAACGTGGAGTTGGGCGACACAATCGCTGCCATCTCCACTCCAGTAGGCGAAGGCGCCATCGCGGTCGTCCGCCTCTCTGGCGAGAATGCCATTGCAGTCGCCGATTGCATTTACCGCGGCAAAGAGAAGCCATCGGAATTTCCTTCGCACGCCCAGCGCCTCGGAGGAATCGTCGAAGGTGATTGCGTGATCGATCAGGTCATGCTGGCGGTCCATCGAGCGCCTGCCAGTTACACCGGCGAAGATTTGGTCGAGATCAATTGCCACGGCGGGGTGCTCGTCACCGCGCGCGTTTTGGAGACTTGTCTGAAAGCCGGTGCGCGTCCGGCGCGTCCAGGCGAATTTACGGAACGCGCTTTTCTGAATGGGAAGATGGACATGACCCAGGCTGAGGCCGTCATGGATTTGATTCGGGCGCAGACCGATCTTGCGCTGCGTTCGGCCAACGAACAATTGGAAGGCCGGCTCGGCGCCGAGATCAGAGAGCTTCGAACGCAACTGATCGAAATGATCGCGCACGTCGAGGCCGCGATTGATTTTCCGGATGAAGGCATCGCACCCGATGAAGGCGCAAAGCTTCGAGCGCGTCTCGAGACCGTGCGCCAAAAAATGCACGAGTTGCTCGCCACTGCCGGCCAGGGACGGATTTTGCGCGAAGGGATCCGCGCGGTCATCTACGGCCCGACCAATGCCGGCAAATCGAGCCTGCTGAACCGGCTGCTCGGCTACGATCGCGCGATCGTCAGCGAAACGCCGGGCACCACGCGCGATACCATCGAGGAAGTGATCAATCTGCGCGGCATCCCGATTCGAATACTCGACACCGCCGGCTTGCGCGACTCCGCGGATGAACTGGAACGAGCGGGAATCGCGCGCACCGAAAAGTCACTCGCCGGCGCGGACCTTCTTCTTCAAGTTCTCGATCGTAATGCGCCCCGCTCCGCAGCATTCAACGAAACTCCGACCGACCAGATTCGCATCGTGCTGTTGAACAAAAACGATCTGCCGGAACATCCCGATTGGCAGAATTACGATGCCTTGCGGATCTCGTGCCTGGAGGAAAATGGATTGCGCGGCTTGGAGGAGGCGATCTTCGACAAGATTTCGCGGAAGCATTTGCGCCCGGAAAGCGCAGTCGCGATCAATACGCGACATCGCGATTGTCTCGCTCGCGCCCTTGCCTCCTGCGACCTCGCCGCCGGCACGATGGAAGCCGGGCTCGCGCCTGAATATTCGGCGGTCGATCTACGGGCGGCTTTGCGCGCAGTCGGCGAAATTACCGGCGCAGATAACGTCGAAGAAATTCTTGATTCCGTTTTCGCGCAGTTTTGCATCGGCAAATGAACGCCGACGAAGCCTACGAACGTTTCGTCAGGCCAATTCTGTTTTCTCTGTCCCCCGAGACCGCGCATAACTTCGCGATTCGCAATTTGCGTGCGGCCTCCTCTCTGCCCGCCGTGCTCCGCGCGCTCGAACGTTTCAAGCCAGCCGAGAAACCAAAAACCATCTTCGGTCTTACTTTCCCGAATCCGATCGGCCTTGCCGCCGGCTTCGATAAAAATGGCGTCGCCCTTCCAGCCTGGGCGGCGTTGGGATTTGGCTTTGTCGAGATCGGCACCGTCACGTCGAACCCTCAGCCCGGTAATTCGAAGCCGCGCATCTTCCGTTATCCCGAGCAAGGCGCGCTGATCAATCGGCTCGGCTTCAACAACGACGGCGCGAACGCTGTTGCCGCGCGACTGAAGAAATTGCGCGGCAGCGGCCGTTGGCCGCGAATTCCCGTCGGCATCAACATCGGAAAATCAAAGGTCACCCCGATCGAAGAAGCGACCG
>JBEEHU010000005.1:0-13831 GCA_041167565.1 Verrucomicrobiota bacterium
GCCAAGCGCCTGTTTTCCGCGGTAGGCGCTTGGCACAAGCGCCTCTACATCTGCCAAACCGTTTTGCCGCCCACGATCGTCCGGACGGCGCGGCCTTTCAGCTTCCAACCGTCGAATGGCGTGTTGCATGAGAGCGATTGCGATGCGCCGGCGTTGAACGTCCATTCCAGTTCCGGATCGATCAAGGTGACGTCGGCAGCCCGACCGACCGACAAAGTTCCGGCCTCGATCTGCAAAAGCCGCGCCGGACTCACCGTGAACATCTCAATCAGTCGCGGCAGATCGATCGTTTTGTTTTTGTGCACGAGCAGATCGAGAAACAATCCCAGCTCCGTTTCCAATCCGACGATGCCAAAGGGCGCGGCATCGAACTCGACCTCCTTCTCGAACTGCGCATGCGGCGCGTGATCGCTGCAAAGAATTCCGATTGTCCCGTCGGCGATCCCTTCCAGCAGCGCCGCCACATCTTCCTTCGCGCGCAAGGGCGGATTCATTTTGTAATTGGTGTCGAAGTTCTGGATCGCCTCGTCCGTGAGCGCGATGTGATGCGGGCAAACCTCGCCGCTTATCTTCACGCCACGCGCTTTCGCTTCGCGCAAAATGCGCACGCTGCCGGCGGCGCTGATGTGCTGGCAGTGGATATGATGGTCGCAGAGTTCTGCCAGCAGAACGTTGCGCATTACGATCGCTTCCTCGCCAGCACTCGGCCAGCCGGGCAGACCGAGGAGCGTGCTCCAGTAGCCTTCGTGCACGACGCCGTTGCCGACGAGATTGTAATCCTGGCAATGATCAAATACCGGCAGGCCGACCATGCGTGCGTATTCCACGGCCCGGCGCATGAGCTCGTTATTCTGGACGCAACGCCCATCATCCGTAATCGCAACGACACCGGCCAGGCCGAGCGAACCGATCGGCGCGAGTTCTTCACCCAGAAGGCCTTTTGAAATAGCGCCGGTCGGCAGGACGTTGACGCACGCCACTTCCGCCGCGCGGTCCTTTATCCAGGCGATGGTGCTCGGGCTGTCGGCTGGCGGCGACGTATTCGGCATGCAAACGATGGTGGTGAATCCGCCGGCGGCCGCGGCGCGCGCCCCGGTTTCAATTGTCTCCTTCCAACCAAAACCTGGTTCGCGCAGATGGACGTGGAGATCGATTAGGCCGGGCGCTACGATCAATCCGGTCGCATCGATAACTTCGGTCTCCGAACCATTGGCTTTCGCCGCGAATTTTCCGTGGACGAGAAAAAGATCGGCGACTTCATCGCGTTTGTTCGCAGGATCGATGATCCGGCCGTTGCGAATGACCGTGTTCATCTTGCGATCCCTCCGCAGAGATAAAGGACCGCCATCCGGATCGCGAGACCGTTGGTGACCTGGTTGAGGATGACGCTTTGCGCGCCGTCGGCCAACTCGCTGTCGATCTCGACCCCGCGATTGATCGGGCCGGGGTGCATGATGAGGCAATCGGGCTTCAGCATTTTGCCGCGCTCTTTCGTCAGGCCAAACAACCGGATGTATTCGCCGATTCCGGGGAAGTATTCCTTCCGTTGCCGCTCATGTTGAATGCGGAGCAGATTGACCACATCGGCGCTCGGCAGGATTTCATCGATGTTGTGCGAGACGGCGACGCCGAGCTTTTCAAATTCGCGCGGCACCAGCGTGCTCGGACCCACAAGGGTTACGCGGGCGCCGAGTTTGAGCAGACCGAAAATATTCGATCGGGCCACGCGACTGAAAAGGACATCGCCGATGATGGCGACGTGCAGACCGGCGATCGTCCCTTTTTTTTCCCGGATGGTGTAGAGATCGAGCAACGCCTGGGTGGGATGCTCATGCGCGCCGTCGCCCGCGTTGATGATGCTCGACGTGAGGCGCTCCGCGAGGAATTGCGGCGCGCCGGACGAGCTGTGTCGCAGGACAATGATGTCGGCATGGTTCGCTTCCAGAATTTTCGCGGTGTCCTTGAGGGTTTCGCCTTTGGCGAGGCTGGAAGAGCTCGCGGAGATATTGATGACGTCAGCGCTTAAGCGGATCGCGGCGATCTCGAACGACGTCCGGGTGCGTGTGCTCGGTTCGGCGAAAAAATTGACGAGCGTTTTGCCGCGTAACGCCGGCACTTTCTTGATCTCGCGCGTTCCGACTTCCTTGAAGGCGTCGGCCGTTTCGAGAATGAAAACAATTTCCTCGGCGGACAGCTCACGGATGCCGAGCAGATCCTTGCGCTGCCAGTGCAGTTCGGATTTCGCCGGTTCCATCAGGCTTTCTCCTCCTTGATCAACCAGACGGCATCCGGTTCGCCATCCACATTCTCAAGCCGCAGGCGCACGCGCTCGCCCGGCGCGGTCGGCAGATTTTTTCCAACATAATCGACGCGAATCGGCAGCTCGCGATGACCGCGGTCGATCAACGCCGCCAGTTGAATGCGCGCGGGCCGGCCAAAGGAACTGATCGCATCCATCGCGGCGCGAGCGGTGCGGCCGGTGAAGAAAACATCGTCGACGATGATGACCGTTTTGCCGTCGAGCGGAAGCGGCAGATGCGAGGCATGCATCCGCGGCAGGACCGCGCGCGTTCCGACATCGTCGCGATGCATCGAAACGTCGATGACCCCGCTGCCGACTTGAATGTTGCTCAGCGACCGGATGATTTCAGCGATGCGCCGGCCAATCTCGATCCCGCGCAGCGGAATGCCCGCGAGAACAACCGCGCTGAGATCGGGATTGCGCTCGATGATCTCGTGCGCGATCCGGCGCAGGACGCGGCTGATCACCTCGGCATCCATCACCGGGCCGGTGGTGGAGAGAGAAGAAGTGGGTGCGTTTTGTTTCATGTTCCTTGGCGACCTCGCGGGATCGCTTTAAAGGAAACGGCGGAACTCAGGCTGTGGTCGCTTCGGCCCTGACCTCCTTCATCCGCTTGTTCCGCCAACTGGACCGGTATTTCACGATCCAATCGAGCAGCGCTTTTTCAAAGCCGATATCGGAACCGGCTTTTTCGCTCTCGATCCACTTGTGTTTCAAAATTTCTTCTCTCTCGGCGAGAAACTCTTTGTAGAGAACAGAGTTCTTCACGAACTGAGATTGCTCCCCGGGCGCGGCGGTCATCTCGGGACTGTTTTTCATATAAGCAAACGCAGGTCAACATAAACCATGCGTGCTGGTTTAGATGTAGCAGCGGCCGTACCTATTCAATTCCTGGAGCCGGCACGCCCTCGTGCCGTTGGGGCGAAGGCCGCTCCGGTCTCAGCGGCCTGAGGGCAGGCCGTCTCCAAGGCGGGTAATTAGAGCAGCGTTTCGCGCAGATAGCGGGCGATTTTCATGAACTCTTGCGCCACCGGGGAATCTGGCGCCTCGGCGGTAATTGGCATGCCGCGATCGCCGGATTCACGCGTGGCGATATCGATCGGGATCTGGCCGAGCAACGGCACCCGGAGCCTCTTTGCTTCGCGTTCGCCGCCGCCCGATCCGAAAATGTCGTAGCGTTTCCCATCGCTGGGCGACAGAAAGTAACTCATGTTTTCCACCAACCCGAGCACCGCGACATTCACTTTTTCAAACATCGTCGCGGCCTTGCGCGCGTCGATGAGCGCGACCTCTTGCGGCGTCGTCACGATGATCGCCCCGGCGAGCGCAACGGTTTGCACGATGGTGAGCTGGATATCGCCGGTGCCCGGCGGAAGATCGAGCACGAGATAATCGAGTTCGCCCCATTCCACCTGCCGGAGGAATTGCTGCGTGTAGCGGGTCACCATCGGGCCGCGGAGAATGGCCGGCGCGGCGTCATCGAGCAGGAAACCCATCGACATCAGCTTCAAGTTGTATTGCTCGATCGGGAGAATCCGGTTTTCCTCCGTCGCCATCGGCCGATCGCGGGTGCCGAACATGAGCGAGATGCTCGGGCCGTAAATATCGCAATCACAGAGCCCGACCCGCGCGCCCGTTTTTTCGAGCGCGACCGCCAGGTTCGCTGCAACCGTGGATTTGCCGACCCCACCTTTTCCGCTCGCGATGGCGATGACTTGTTTGACGCCCTCAATGCGCGTCGTGCCGACGCCCGCAGCCCCCGCTCCGGCCGGCGGCGCATGAATATCGATCAGGACGCGGACCTGCTCGACGCCCGGCATTTCCGCCAAAATCTTCTCCGTCTCAATCTTAATCGCCTGCGGAATCGCCGGCTCGTTGGTGGCGAGCGCCAACTGAACCGTGACCGCGCCGCCCTCGATTCGGATTCCCTTCACCAATCCAAACGAAACGATGTCGCGGCTGAAGCCGGGATATTTTACTCGCTTCAGCGCTTCGGTGATCTGCTCCTCTGAGATCGGCATGGGCGTGTAAGTTAGCGCCCTGCGCGTACGAGTAAACAGATCGCTGGAGAATCTTCCCCGGGCTCTGGAAAACTAGACGCGATCAGCGGTGTCTTCTTTGCACGCCCACAAAACGCTCGTGAAGACAGAGCCGAGAGCGACGACGAAAGCGGAAATCGTGAACATGCCTCTTTCTTTAGCAGCGGCCGTACCTCCGGCCTTTACCGTGGGAGAGCTGTCGTTAGGCCGCAATTTCGCGTCAGGTTTCGCGACACAACTGTCACGTTTTCAAACGAAACGCGTGGTTATTTCACCAGCATCGCCTGCGAAGCGACGCACTGCCATTTCCCATTTCGCAGGACCCAGGCGTCGGTCCAACGGAAGCTGCGTTTGAACTCTTTCCCGTCTTTTGCTTTGCCCGCTTCCGTGGAAATAGCAGTCGCAATCGCAAACTGTCCGCCGAAAACGCGCACATCCACCTTGCCGTTTTTCGTCGAGGTATAGGTGTCGGTATCCTTCTTAATCTCAGCCAGCAGGTTCGATTTGCTCATCACTTTGCCCTTTGAGCTGATGCCGCGGAAATCATCGGCCAGATACGCCTGAGCGACCGCGAGATCGTGCGTCATCACCGAAGCTTCCCATTTGTCTTCGATCTCACGGATGGTGGCTTCAGGCGTCGATTTTTTTACCGGCATAACGGCGGCCGGAGATGAGGATTTTGTCGGTGTCTCAGTGGAGCTGCTTTCCGCGGCGGGAGAGGACGACTTGGTTGGCTTTGGTGAACTGCTAGCGGTCGGTGATGGAGAAACCGATTTTTCGGTAGTAACCGACACGCTCGGATCGGAGGCGGTCGCTTCCGGGGTAGGCGCCGGGGTGGGACTCAATTCTGTTTCCTGGGCAAACGTAAATGGGGCGGCGGCGACAACGAGCGCGGTGACGGCAAGGATCCATATCTTCATCTGTTTCGTCTTTCGGTGTGGAGTTTGGAGCAGAAGCTCCGAACGCGGGCTGAAATGCCCATTTCGTTCGAGCGGGCGCATCCTATTTGGCGGCGAAATGTTCCGTCAAGGCCGATTTGGGAAAGGGGTATTGCCAACGGGCGGGATTTCTGCGCAAAACCCCCTGGCCACGATCGTGCTCATACCTGCTTGACGACCGTAGTAACATCACATCGAAAAGTCCTGACATGCGCCTAGCCACCATTCGAACCTTGATCGGGAGCCTCGCGCTTGCGGGCCTTATCGTTTATACGATGAGTCTGCCTTCCCCTCCAAAGGCGCAACGCCCGGCACTCGTGGCGGCGCCGGTCCCGGCTCCGATTCTCATTGCCGGTCCGGCTATCGGCGCCGCGCCCGAGATCCAATTGCCGGTGACTCCAATCCGCCGAACGCATCTTATCGATCACTGTTTTAGCGCCGAGGTTGAGATCAGCACGCCGGCAAATCGAGAGAAGAACGCGGTCATCACCGCCGCCCTAAAGCAGGATTGGGAAACTGTTCGCCACTTTATCGATGCCGGCGCGGCCATCGAGACCGCGGACGAGACCGGTCTCACCGCGCTGATGGTCGCCGCCAGACAGGGCAACGTCGAAATGCTCCGGACCCTGCTGGAACGCCAGGCGCGGGTCGACTTCATGGATTTCGAGGGACACAACGCGCTCTATTACGCCATGGCCGGGGCTAAACTCGAGGCCGTCCAGCTTCTTCTGCCTCTCAGTTCGAATCTCGCGGCGGCTTGCGGTGGCGGACGCGATCTGCTCACGACGGCACTCCAGACCGGCGACATTAGGATTTTCCACGCTGTCCTGGAGCGGTTGCCCAACACGCTCGCCTGGACATCGAGCACGCGCCTCGCGCTCGAAGCTGCTTTGAATGCGGACATGAAGGACCAGGTGAGGCTTCTCTTGAGCAAACATCCCGCGCCACCCACCAGGGAAGGCGGCACGGTTCCGCTCATCGCCTACGCTATCGCGAGGGACGATCCGGCCATGTTCCATACCCTGCTGGCTTGCGGCAGCGACCCGAACATTGTCATCCCGAAACTGTGCGAGAAGGATTTCATGGCCCTCATCAAATCGAAATATCTGCGCATGTATATCGAGGGCGAGACTGGCATTAATCTGCTGATGCTCTCTGCCGGACTGGGGCGCGCCGATTATGTCCGCGCGTTGCTCGACGCCGGCGCGGATCGCAACCGAGCGACGCCGCGCGAGAAAATGCTGCCGCTTTATTTCGCCGCTTGGACCGAAAACTGGCAGTGCGTTCAGATGCTTCTCGGCGGCGGCCCGATGCCCGATCAGCTCCGGGTCGAGATTTCGCTCGCGAAGCAAAACGCGATGGTGATCAAGGACGGCATCACCATTTTCACCACGAAGATTTCCACCGGCCGCCAGGGATTCACCACCCCGATGGGTTACTTTGTCGTCACCGATAAAGATCGCGACCATCGTTCCACCATCTACAAATGCGCCATGCCGTACTTCATGCGACTCAACTGCCGCGATTTCGGCATGCATGAAGGGGTCGTGCAGCCTTATCCCGCGTCGCATGGTTGCATCCGTCTTCCGTCCGACGCCGCCAAGAAACTGTTCGCCGAAATCCCCGTCGGCACAGTCGTCCAGATCAACTAGCTGGTCGCGCAATCGCGCTTCGACATTTCGATCCGACTCCAATAATCTTAGGGCGTTTCCAATATGGATAAGACGCCTCTGCCGGAGCTAACCGGTATTCGAAGTGAATACGGCGCGCACGGATTGCGCCGCGCCGATCTTCATTCCGATCCGATCGAGCAATTCAGCGCCTGGTTTGCGGCCGCGATGGCCGCCGATGTGCGCGATGCCAACGCGATGAGCCTGGCGACGGCGACTCCCGACGGTAAGCCGTCCGTGCGGATTGTTTTGCTCAAGGGGTTTGATGAGCGGGGCTTCGTTTTCTTCACGAATCATCACAGCGAGAAAGGCCAGCACCTCGAGGTAAACCCATTCGCGGCGCTCGCGTTTTATTGGGTGCAACTCGAGCGGCAGATTCGGATTTCCGGCGCCGTGGAAAGAACATCGCGCGAAGATTCCGCTGCCTATTTTCATTCGCGACCGGTCGGCAGCCGGCTGGGCGCCTGGGTTTCGAAACAAAGCGAGGTCATCGACGCGCGTCAGATTTTGGATTCGAGATTGGCCGCGATGACGGAGCGTTTCGAAGGCGGCGATATCCCGCTGCCGCCGCATTGGGGCGGGTATCGGGTCAAGCCGGACAAGATCGAATTCTGGCAGGGCCGGCCGAATCGGCTCCACGATCGGTTTCGTTATTCGCGGCAAACTGATGGCAAGTGGCAGATCGATCGCCTCGCGCCCTAACGCCGGGCGCGTCGCATGATCGAAATAGTCCCGGCCACATCGGCCGACGCATCTCGCCTCACGGAGATCGCTTTCGCGGCCAAGCGCCATTGGCGATATCCGGAGAGTTGGATCCAAACGTGGCGGGACATCCTGACAATGCGCCCTGAATTTATCGACGCTAACGTTGTGTATTGCGCATACGAAGACCGCTGCGCCGTCGGCTTCTATGTTCTCACGACCGAAAGCGACGGCGTGCATCTCGACCATCTCTGGATCATTCCGTCCGCCATAGGCCGCGGAATCGGACGCCTGTTGTTCGGGCATGCCGTCGAGCAGGGAAAAACCTTGGGATTTCAGACGATCAAAATCGAAGCGGACCCGAATGCGGAAGGCTTCTATCAACGCATGGGGGCAAGACACGTGGGGACCCAGATCACTGAGATTGAAGGCGAACGTCGCGAGCTTCCGCTCCTGGTATATCAGCTTCCTGAATAGAGTTTGCTGGACAAGAAACTCCCGAAACGCACCTTGATCTGCATGACGAATCACGCCCGCTTGTCCTACGCCGTTCTGGCGGCCGTGCTCATTCTCGTCGGATTTCTGCAACTGGGCGCGCCATTACTCGCCCTCCTTTTCTCTTATTTTGTGCTCACGAACTTGGGGCGATTCATTCCCAACAAGTGGATCACGCTCGCCATCTTTATTCTCCTGGTCGCGGGCATTGCCTATACGGCGGGGCACTTCTCTCGGGCGGCCATCGTCGCCCTGCCGAAGATTGCCGATAAGTCCATTCCCGCCATCATTACCTGGTTTCAGGCGCAAGATATCAACCTTCCCTTTACCGACTTCGAGAGTCTCAAGGCCCACGCCATGACGACGGTAAAAGATGAGGCGCGCTACCTGGGCGATTTCGCGAACTTCGCCCGCCATGCTTCGACCACCTTTATCTTCATCATCATCGCCATCGTTTGCGCGGTGAGCCTCTTCTTCAACAGCCAGCTCGATCTCTTTCGCGAAAGCCACAAGGTGCGGAACAACCTTTACTCGGTCTGCTGCAATGAAATCACCGCGCGTTTCAGCGAGTTTTACCGCAGCTTTTCGACCGTGATCGGCGCGCAGATGACGATCTCCGCCATCAACACCGTTCTCACCGCGATCTTCGTCTTTTCCATCGGGATTCCGTATGCGCTGGTGGTGATCGGGCTGACGTTTCTGTGCGGGCTCTTCCCCATCGTCGGCAATGTTGTGAGCAACACCGTGATCGTTTTCATCGGCTTTCTCGTTTCGCCGAAGGTCGCGATCGGCGCGCTCATCTTTCTGATCGTGATCCACAAGCTGGAATATTTTCTGAACAGCAAAATCATCGGCGCCCGGATCCGCAATCCGATCTGGCTGACCTTGATCGGTCTGATCATCGGCGAAAAACTGATGGGAGTTCCCGGTATGATCCTCTCGCCAGTGGTTTTGAATTATCTGCGCGTCGAGATGTCGAAATTAGAGGTGAAGCCAGCCGTCGCGCCATTTGGGCACGACACGGTTGAGGTGATCGATGGTCCCCATTAGAGATATTTCATGAGCGAATCAGTAAAGGGAAATCCGTGGATTGATATCTGCCCTGGCATTCGGCGGCGGACCGTCACGCATGGTGCGACGATGTATCAGATGATCGCCGAGCTAAAGGCCGGCAGTAAGATGCCCGAGCACCAGCATCCCCAGGAGCAGATCATTCACATTCTTTCGGGGCGGATGCGAGTGTTCGCGAACGGCGGCACGCACGAACTGCGCGCCGGCGAATCCTACTACCTTGCCAGCAATGTTCCGCATGGCGTCGAGACGCCCGAGGAGACGAGAGTGCTCGATACCTTTAGCCCGCCGCGCAACGAATATATCGCGCTCGACGAAGAGGCCGCGGCGCGCTGAAAAAGCCGCACCTTCCAGAGAAATGTGTCGCGTTCTCTTTTGCGCGGCTGCTAATCTCCGGACGTCTCGGAATTAACAAACACACACACTTATGCTGCACATCATCTGGTCAATCATCGTCGGTTTCATCGTGGGTTGGATCGCCAAGAAAATCATGCCGGGGGTGGAGCATCTGAGCTTTCTCTGGACGACGGTGCTCGGCATCGGCGGATCGATCCTCGGCGGGTTAATCGCGCGCTTGTTCTCCAAACCGGCGCCCGGTTCTTCCTTTCATCCGGCTGGGTTTTTCATGTCGGTTATCGGCGCCCTGATCCTGCTTTACGTCTGCGGCAAATTTAATTTGATCCCGGCCTGACGCCTGCCGAGCTGCTAGAGTGGCGCGATGCACTCTTTCATCGTTCCGGCGCACAACGAAGAGCACGAACTGCCGCAAACTCTCGCGGCCATTCGGGTTGCCGCGGATGCGTCCGCGCGGTCCTATGAAATTATCGTCGTGGATGATGACTCTACCGATGCAACGGCGGAGATTGCGAAGGCCGCTGGCGCGATCGTCGTCCCGGTGCGCTATCGACACATTGCAGCGGTGCGCAACGCCGGCGCCCGCGCGGCCCGCGGCGATATCTTCTTCTTCGTCGATGCCGACACCTGGATTTCTCCTGTTCATGTGACAGGCGCGCTGGCTGCGCTCGAGGCCGGTTGCGCGGGCGGCGGAGCGCGTATGATTCCGGAAGGTTCAGTGCCGTGGTGGGGGCGCGTCTTCGTCCGCACCTTTTCCGTTTTCTATTTTACGCTCGCAAACCTCGGCGCCGGCGCGTTTCTGTTTACCACCCGCGAGAATTTTCACGCCGCCGGCGGCTTCGACGAACAGTTTTTCGCCGGGGAAGAAGTTTATTTCACCATGGCGTTGAAAAAACTCGGCCGATTCAAATTACTCGGCGAGCCGATCGTCACTTCGGGCCGGAAGCTGCGGATGCACTCAGCGCGTCATATTTTGGCGCGCTCGTTCGCGATCGTTGCTGGCGGAAAGCGCGCCGTTCGTTCTCGCGAAAAGTTGGATATTTGGTACGCTGGGAAGCGTGAAACGAAAACGCGCGAGCCGGCTTCACGGAGCGCGCCTGGATAGTTGCGTGGGATGAAAATAAAAGCCTCCGCCCTGGTTGCTGTCACACTTCTGGTGACGGCGGCTATCGCGGGCGCGGACGATGCGACGGCGATCGCCAAGTTAATCAACGACATCAATGCCGCGGTCCGGACCGACAAGCACCGGATGCTCAGCATCATCACCATCAACACCGATGTGGCCGTGACGACCTTGGAACAGGAGAAGGCGCGGACCGGCCTCACTTTCGGCGACATCTATGTGGCGCATTCCCTCGCGCTCGCCACCCACAAAAAGTTCGAGGCGATCGTCACCTTGAAGAAGAGCGGCCAAAGCTGGACTCAAATCTCGCGCGCGCACAAGGTATCGCTGAAGGGTTCAGGCGAACTCCGGGCGATGATGAAGCAGTAGCGGCGCAGTAAAGGTGGACCGGGTGAACAGGCCCTTGCCAACGCCGGTTCTTCACCTAGAATACCGGCTCGTTTATGGCAGAAAGCAGTGACACGATGGACATGAAGGAGTTTCAGCTCCACGAGAAGGATACCGGCAGCGCGGATGTGCAAGTTGCGCTCCTCACTCGCCGGATCGCGCAGCTGACCGACCACCTCAAGAGCCACGCCAAAGATCATTCGTCGCGCCGCGGCCTCCTTAAGATGGTGGCGATGCGCCGGAGCTTGCTCGATTATCTGAGCAAGTCGGAGTCCGACCGGTATAAAAACCTGCTCGAAAAACTCAACCTGCGAAAGTAACCGCAGGTTCGTCTACGGCTCACGCTTCGTCTTTCGTCTGCTCTTTCGGTCGTAACGATTCGTTAAATAGAAAGTAAACCCGGCGCTCAGGCCGATGGTCCACTTTGATTAGAGGTTTTAATCCCGACACGGCTCGGGCTTAAAACCTACAATCAGGGTGACCGGCCTGGGATTCGCCAAATCCAGGAAACAGTAGTTATGCAACACAAGGTCACGGCCCAGATCGGGTCCACGCAGGTCTCCATCGAAACGGGCAAAATCGCCAAGCTGGCCGACGGCTCCGTCGTCGTCTCCACCGGCGACACCATGGTGCTCGTCAGCGCGGTTTCCGCGACGCAAATCAAGGAAGGCCAGGATTGGTTTCCGCTCACGGTCGATTACCGCGAGAAAGCCGCGGCCGTCGGAAAATTTCCGGGTGGCTATTTCAAACGCGAAGGGCGGCCTTCCGAAAAGGAGACGCTCACTTCGCGCATGACGGATCGCCCGCTGCGTCCGCTCTTTCCGGCCGGATATCTTTACGATACGCAGGTCATCTCGATGTTGTTGAGCGCCGATGGGCAGAACGATCCTGACATTCTCGCGATCAACGGCGCCTCGGCCGCATTGACCGTTTCCGACATTCCGTTTGCCGGCCCGATCGGCGCGGTGCGCGTGGGTCGCGTCGATGGGCAGTTCATCGCGAACCCGACCCACGACGAACGTAACTCGAGCGATCTCGATCTCGTTTACGTCGGCACGGAAAACGACGTCATCATGATCGAAGGCGCCGCGCAGGAAATTCCGGAAGAGGATTTCGTGAAGGCGCTCGAGTTCGCCCACGGACACGCGAAAGAAATGATTCGCATTCAACGCGAGCTCGCGGCGCAAGTCGGAAAACCGAAGCGCGAGATGCCGCTCATGACCGTTAACCAGGGAATCCTTGAAGTGGCGTATCAGGTCGCCGGCGATCGCATCGAAGGCGCGCTTTACAACGAAAAGAAAGTCGACCGCAGCAAAGCGGTGAACGCCTTGAAGGAAGAAGTGAAAACGGCGGTGCTCGCGAAATTCCCCGACGCCGACAAATTCGCGATCTCGCAGGCGTTCGATTACGTGCAGAAAAAAGCTTTCCGCATCAGCGTGCTCGACAAACAGAAGCGGATGGACGGCCGCGGTTATCAAGACCTGCGTCCGATCACCTGCGAAGTCGGCGTGCTGCCGCGCGCCCACGGGTCCGCAATTTTTCAACGCGGCGAAACGCAAGCACTCGCGCTCGTGACGCTCGCGCCCATCGAAGAAGCGCAAAACATCGACGCTTACGGCGGTGGCGAAACCTCGAAGAGCTTTCTCCTGCATTACAACTTCCCGCCGTTCAGCGTCGGCGAGACGGGCCGGACCGGCGGCGCCAGCCGTCGCGAGATTGGCCACGGCGCGCTCGCGGAACGCTCGCTCGAGCCCGTTATTCCTGGCACTGAGGACTTCCGTTATGCCGTTCGGATTACGAGCGAGATTATGGAATCAAACGGCTCCAGCTCGATGGCGAGCGTGTGCGGCGGAATGCTCGCGCTCATGGATGCCGGCGTTCCGATCAAGACACCGGTCGCCGGAATCAGTGTCGGTCTCGTCACGGAGAACGACGACAGCGGCCAGTTGAAGCGTTACGAGCTGCTCACCGATATCATCGGCTCCGAAGATCATTTCGGCGACATGGATTACAAAGTCTGCGGGACTGAAGCCGGCATCACTGGCTTCCAGCTCGATCTGAAATTGCCGGGCGTCAGCCACAAGATCATGGCCGAAGCGACCATGCGCACCAAAGAAGCGCGCACCAAGATTCTCGAGATCATGGCGCAAGCGCTCGACAAGCCGCGAAGCGATTTGAGCAAATACGCGCCGCGCATTGAGACCCTCAAGATTAATCCCGAGAAGATTGGCGCGCTCATCGGGCCCGGCGGCAAGACGATCAAAGGCATCGTCGCCGAGACTGGCGCGGAGATTAACATCGAAGACGATGGGTCCGTCCACATCTACGCGACGAGCCCCGAAAGCATGGCGCGCGCGAAAGAAATCATCGGCGGCATGTCGCGCGAGATCGAAGTGGGCGAAACTTATCATGGCCGCGTCGTTTCGGTGAAAGAGTTCGGCGCTTTCGTCGAAGTGTTTCCGGGCAAGGATGGTCTCGTCCACATTTCCGAACTGGCGGATTTCCGGGTGAAACGCACGGAAGACGTGGCCAAAATCGGCGAAATGATCTGGGTGAAATGCATCGGAATTGATGACAAGGGACGGGTGAAACTGTCGCGAAGAGCGGCGCTCAAAGAGCGAGCCGAATCGGAGACGGGCCAGGCCGGCGAGCCGGATCGGGTGGAAGAGCCGGTGCGCTAGTTTTTTCGGGGTGACCGGGCCGCTATCGCCGCGGAGTTCGCTTATGCTTTCATGAAAAAGGTTCTCGTT
>JBEEHU010000006.1:0-13193 GCA_041167565.1 Verrucomicrobiota bacterium
AACGATCGCGTCGGCGACAATCGAGAAAGTGTCCACGGTCGTTTGGAATGTCGCGCGCCAGCCATCTGCCTGGCGAACGAGTTCGAGGAACCGGGCGCCGGTCCGGAATTGAACGCCGCTCGCGCGGAGACGTCGAAGCCACGCGCGCAAAAGCCCGGCAGCTTTTTGTCCGCGCGGAAAAACACGTCCACTAGTACCGACGTAGGTTTCAACGCCGAGGTCCCCGGCCCAGGCGCGGAGATCATCGGGTCCGAAGTCTTTCAGTAAATCGCGCCAGCGCTCCGGTTCGTCGACGTAACGGGCCGGGAAATTTTCCGCCGGTTCGCCATGCGTGAGATTGAGTCCGCCGCGGCCGGCCACAAGAAATTTCCGGCCGACGGAGCGCTGCCCATCGCAGACCGTCACGCGAGAACCGGCTGCGTTCGCGACTTCAGCCGCGCGGAGCCCGGCAGGGCCGCCGCCAATAACCAGCACAGAGTTCACGGCGGAGTGTAGCGCCGTTTCTGCCTTTACCGCATCACCTGGTCGATCGATGTCGAATCGTCGAGCAGGATCCACTCGAGAATCGAAAGCGGCAGACTGCCGTTCTTGATCAAGTCATCGTGAAATTGTCCGAGCCGAAAGGTCGTTCCGGCTTTGTCGCGATAACGTCCGAGCAAATTCATGATCTGCCATTTCCCCACGATGTAGCTGATCTTTTGCGTCGGACTCGAGGCCGCCCCCGCCGCTTCGCCTTCGGCCGCTTCGCGATCGAGCCCGCCTGCCTCCATGAAATATTGGGCGGCCTGCTCGAAGCTCCATTTGCCCGTGTGCAGATTCACGTCCACGCCGATGCGCGCCGAGCGGTAGCGCGAGAGCCGCAGGATCTGTCCCTGCGCCGCTGAGTTGTCGGGGTAAAGCCCGGTGCGCATCAGCATCTCCTCCCCATAGAGGGCCCAGCCTTCGATGAAGACGCCGTCGCCGTGCTGCCGCCGGATCTCATTCGGAAGATGGTTCGCGATCGAGAGTTGCATGAAATGACCCGGGATACCTTCATGCCCGAGAATCGGCCGCGGGTCCTCGATCGCGGCGCGGATGTAAAAGTTCTTCGATTGCGGATTGTAGGTCGGGATGAAATAGAAACCGGTCGGATCCTTATCGTAAACGCCGGGCGGATTCATGAAGCCGCCGGGACTGGTCGGCTTGAACGCTTCCGGCAACTGCCGAATCTCGAACCGTCCGAGGTAATCCGGCACCGTTACGAGCTTGTGCTCTTTCAGGAAATTAATCATCTCCTGCTCGCGGCTCTCGTACGCCTTGAGGAACGAGGCTTGGTCGGGCGGAATGTTTTGGCTCCGGGACGGATTCGGATCGGCCAGCGAAGGATCGGGCAGGAGCGATTCGAGCGCGCGGTAACGCGCCAGCTCTGCGCGTCCGAGCATCTCCACCTGAGCGGCGTCGAGCGGAAGCAGCAGGATGTGCTTCAGATAATAATTGTAATTCACCACGCCCATTGGGACGAAAGCGGCCATCGTAGGAAGGCGTTTTTCCAGGCGATCGGCAAATCCATGGATGGCGACGAGGGCCGCATCGCGCGCTTTCACTAAGTCATCGCGTTCGTTAGGCGCGAGATCGCGCGCCAGCGTCATAAGGCTATCCTTGAAGAGCGGATCGATGGCGCGCGCGGAATCGATCGCGAGCTGCGCGTAAAGTTTCACCGGCTTCTCCAGGTTGCGTTCACCTTGCGCGAGCATCGCCGGCATTTGCCGCAGGCGGGAAGTCGCCGCGAGGACGCGGTTCCGCGGCGTGTCGTACTCCTTTTTCAGGAGCGAGAAAATCCCGTTCGAGCATTCGCCCACGTAAACCTGCGGATCTGTTTTTTCCGATTGGAGGACACGATTGCCGAAGTCGAATCCTTCCAGTTGCGCTCGGAAGAGCATCCAATCGATGCGGTCGTCCTTCGCCCATTTCGCCGCCGGCATCGCCCGGACTTGGTCGAGTAATTTGCGGACATGCTGCGCGCGCTCGGCGATTTTCGCTGCGGAATAATCGGTGAGCCGGTTATCCCAGGTGTGGAGGCCTGAGTCGCTGCTGCCGACTGGATAATTTTCGTTTCGCCACGCGTAGAATTCATCGGCCGTCTTGCGAAGCGCGGTGGTCTCGGCATTGGCCGGCGTTGATTTTGTGATCAGCGACTTGTTTGAAACATCGCTCCGCGGTTCCGGCGTCGGTTGAGCGGATAGTGTTGTGGCCGTGAATAGAGCCAAGGCGATGATCGATCTCATGGCATTGATGCTAGTCACAAGGAGCGGCGGTTTACAAACCGCCGTTTTCTGGATTACAAAACCGCGACGTAGTCGCAAACCGAAATATCGAGCGACGGAGCGCTCGATCCACCTAGATGACGCCACCGCGCGTAGTCTTCGCGTTGGCGTCGCGCCGTACCGGCGAAATCTTTACCACGTTTTCCGGATCGAAATCGATCAGCTTGAACCAATCCTCGGTCATGTCGGTTGGCGGGAAGATGTCGTTCTCAGTGAACTCAGCCACGAACGACTGCTGCAAATCGTTTTCGCTAATTCCTTCATTCTGCTGGGTAGCGATGGCCCGCTTGATGGCCAATTCCTTCGCCCGCTCCACAACCGACGCGATGATCGCGCCGCTCAGCAAATCGCTCCGGTACAGCGTTTCCTTGCGGCCGCTCCGCAGAGTGATTTCGAGAAACTTGTTTTCCTCGCGCCGAGCGAACTGCACTTCCAGGATCCGCTCGATCAGCCGGTCGATCGCCGCGCCGATATTGCCCGCCTCCTTCGCCAGCGCACCGTCGTAAGGCAGATCGTTCGTGAGATAGATCCGGTAAATCTCGCGCGCGCCCTCTTTGTTCGGCCGATTCACTTTGATTTTCCGGTCGATCCGGCCCGGACGCAGAATTGCCGGGTCGATCAGGTCCGCGCGATTCGAAGCCAGAATGATCACGACATCGTGGAGCGAATCGATCCCGTCCATCTCCGAGCAGAACATCGGCACGAGCGTCGAGAGAATGTTCGAGTAGCGCGAGGCGCGGCGGGTGCCGAGAATACTTTCCGCCTCGTCGATGAACAAAAACGGGAGATAACCTTCGCGGCGTTTCTCGCGCGCGGTCGAAAAGATCTCGCGGACGATGCGCTCCGATTCACCGACCCACATGTTCAGGATTTCCGGCCCCTTGACGTGCATGAAGTATTCCTTCATTTCCTCGCCGCTTTTTTCCCGGAGCTGTTTGGTCAGATTGTAGGCGGTCGCTTTGCCGATGAGTGTCTTCCCGCAGCCCGGCGGGCCGTAGAGCAGAAAACCTTTCGGCGTCGCGTGCTGGAATTTTTGGAAGAGCTCGCCGTGGATGAGCGGGAGCTCGATCGCATCCTTGATCGCCTGCAACGCCTGGTCCTGGCCGCCGACTTTTTCCCACGGAAGCTCGGGCACGTCATCGAGGTAATGTTCGCGAGATTGCGGATGAGTAAGAACTTCGAGCGCCACCCGGTAATTCGGATCGACCCGCACTTCGTCGCCGGATTTGAGAGCGGCCTTCATCAGCTCGGCGGAACGCTGGAGGATCAACGATTGGAGGCCGTGCTCGGAGCCAACCCGGAGCCGGTCCTCGCCGAGTACCTCCGTGATTTTCGTCACGGGTCCCGCCGTCTCGAAGCCGAGATCGCCCACGATCACGTACGCTTCGTTCACCAAAACGCGCGTCCCTTTTTTTAGCTTCGCGAGGCTGATCCGCGGATCGACGTTGCAATAATAGTCCGCGCCACCCACGACGATGTGGGCTGTGTCGCGCGCCGGGTTGTCGAGATAAGTGCCGATGCGGTTGGCCGGCGAAGTGACCTTCTTGATTACTTCCTCCAGCTTCTCGATCATCTGGCGCGCTTCGCCGATGGTTTCTTCCTGCGCCGCGATTTCCGAGCGCACGATGTACAATTCCCGCCGATGCCGATGCTCCGGTGGGATGGAAGCGACCACGAGATCGAACGCTTCGAGCAAGCTCAGCTCGCGCTTGCCCGCGGGCTCGTCGTTTTCGGATTCCTTGTTGCGCTCTTCGTCCATGCCTAAGGCTGCTCGATTATAAGCTGCGCGCGGCCTGCCGCAAACTCATGGCGGAAAATTGGAAATGGAGGGTCGAGCTCCCGCGAGACCGCGGCGTCGCAGAGCTCCGCCCTCCATTTCAAAAAGAGGTTGAAGGCGCGGAGGGCGCGACCTAACCTGCATCGCTTTTCGCGAGGAGTCTTAGCTCAATTGGTTAGAGCGCCGCCCTGTCACGGCGGAGGTTGCGGGTTCGAGCCCCGTAGACTCCGGCGGTTCCGCACCGCCCTCGTGCTCGTGATCGTGCGCTTGGTCGAAGTAACCTGTCGTTCTCTGCCTTTCCGTCCGTTCCCGCCTTTAAGGGATGTCTTCCAGGATCACTTCTGCAGGCTCCTGCGTTTTAAATCCCGATTCCCTGCGCGTCACGGAACGCATCCGGCTATCTGTGGAAATCAACACCATTCCACCGTGGCAGCTTATAAAGAGATTTCCGTCTTTCAGTAGGCGCGAGACTCGGGGGGCGCCTGGCAAAACACGCCATTTCGAAGCATTCCATTCGCCCTCGGCTGTTTTGCTAATTCTGAAAAGGCAGCCGCTGTTGAAAGTCATATGCGCCAGGCCCGTCACAGCCACAATCCCGGCCTTGGTCCTGTAAATCGCTTCGGTATTCAGAGGCATGAGAATGCGCGCTTTCCCTGCACGAGTAACATACACAATTTCGCCACCCCATTCCCCACGGTTGGAGCCGACAAGATAACCGTTATCCACTTTGACGCCGCGCATCTTCTCCTCATCTCGACCGCCCCGCATCATGACCGGGATCGACACCAGATCGTCCGGTGTTACCGCGACCGGAAATCGGAGGGATCGTGCCTCCTTCTCAGTGATCCAATCGGAGCCAGTCTTACCGCGGTCAAAAAAATCGTCATCGTAATTGGCGGTCTCCTCAGGAGATCCGGATGCTGGGACAACGGAATCACGGATCGATGCCATTGCTCTTTTTGCTGCTTCACGCGCCGGCGGATACCAATATTCCTTGGAAACCGCTGCTAAGGCCGGCAGGGCCTTTCTTGCGCGCAGACGACCGAGCGATTCTGCCGCAGAGTAGACGAGTCTCCAGTCCTCGTTGTGATGCAACAGAGGTAACAACACATCGATCGCCTCTTCGAAGCCAATATACCCAATGGCGCGCGCCGCTGCGGCGCGAACGTCCCAATCTTCTGCTTCGAGATTCTTAACGAGATCGGGACCGGCGTATTTCGCGAGCGTTCCTTGCCTGGCCAAATCACGAATCTGGAGGGTTCGCTCGAATGAATCTCCGACCCGGATGAAAGCGCGGGCTTCGAGCGCGGCATCGCGAATCAGATTGTCGTCATCTTTCTGTAACCGCTGCAAACTTGCCATTTCGCCATCAATCGACACCCCAATCGCGCCCAAGGCCGCAATGGCCCGGACCCTACTCTTCACCGAAATAGTCCTATCGTTGGCGATCTCCAACAACGGCCCGATAGCGCTCTTCGCATTGGTGCGGAGATTACCGAAAACACGAGCCATCCTCGCGTCCAGGCCGTCATCCCATTCTCGATCGCTCCGGTAGAATTGAACCAATCCTGGCACTAACTTCGCGCGCAACAGCCCGACCGCGTTTGGAAGCAGGAGTCCTTCGCCAGAGTGAGGGTCCGAAATCAACGTTTCGACAATGAAATTGACCGCGCGAGGACTGCCAATTCGCGCAATCCCAGGGCCAACTAGTCGAACTCCTCTACGGTAAGCCTGGATTAGGATATCCAGGTGCTCCTCGCTTAATCCCTTGATTTCTGACACCACCCAGCCTGCCAGGGTCCTGACCTGTTCATCGTCATCGCTAAGTAACGGGAGCAGGAATGGTATCACCTCCGGCCCGGCCTCGACCACCGCCTCTTTTGCCGTTTGCGACGTTCTCGCGTCAGAGTGTGCGGCTTTCTTTAGGTGTCCGACCAGCTCTTCGGGACTGGGCGCTGCTGTTATCGGCAGGACAGTGCCCAAAAAGAGGAGCAGACCGACGACGGGGGATCTCATTGGAACAAGCTTGGCTTCATCGCGCCTTTTGTAAATCTCAGGTAGCGGCCGGTGGACGGCGGAGGTTTGCGGGTTCGAGCCCCGTAGACTCCGGTCATTCCCCTCTACCGCTTCGAATTTTATCTGCGCATTCGCCAAGCCAAACCAGTTGGTTGAGAGTTGCGGCTCATGAGAAGGCTCGGACTTACCGCCACCCTGATTTTTTTGGCAGCGCTGGCGCGCGCCGATCAACTCCTGCCCACGGCGGAGGGGACAACCTGGCTGTATCAATCCAATGAAGAGTCTGGCGGACCGGATGCCGTCCCTGCCGCCCGTTCGACGATCACCATCAGAGCGGGAAAGCAACTGTTCGAAGGCAAGGAGTTCGTAAAACTCGACACGCTGACCGACGAGAGCGTGATCAAGACCGAGCTCGTGACGCTGACTGATCGCGGCGTGATCTGCGTGGCGCGCGGTGGCAGAGATGGAAAAATCGTGAAGGTCGATCCGCCGGCGACGATCGTTCCGGCCGCACTGAAGGTTGGGGATACGTGGGATTCCGAGGGGGAAGTAGCGGGAATGGAGATGCAACAGCACTTCACTGTTGTCGCCGAAGAAATGGTGAGAGTGCCGGCGGGCGCATTTCGCGCCTTCCACATTCACGCGGCGGACTCGTCGGTCATGTCGATCACGCTCGATCGGTGGTTCATGCCGGGCCTGGGTTTCGTGAAGGAGACAACGGTGGTCAGAGGGCCCACCGGTGGACTGCTGCAACGCCTTACGCTCGAATTGAAGAAGCGTCCGGAGGTTGTCGCGAAGCCTGAAGTAACTCCGTCTCCATCGGCTGCGCGGCCCAGTCCCACCCCAACGGCGCCTATCCGTGGTCCTGAAATCGAGACGCTCCCTGTCCCGCCTGGGAAAAAGCTCACCGTGGAGGTTTCCGCCGATCCAGGGGGCGGATCAAAGACCGAGTTCAAATCCGACGTTGCGAACATTTACGTGCGCTGGCACGGCCGCGGTTTAGCCGAGGGCGCGCGAGTGCGGGTCGCGTGGGTGGCGGAAGACGTGGGCGATCTGGTGGAACCCAATTTTATCGTCGACGAAACGGAGACGATTGCGGCGGCGCCCGATGCCAGCGCTCGCTTTACTCTGGGCAGGCCACCGGACGGGTGGGCCGAAGGAAAATATCGTCTCGAGTTCTACGTTAACGACGAGCTGGAAGAGACGGTAAGAGTCACGATCGCTAAATAGCGAGCTACTGTTATTCGCCGAAAAGAAGCTGGCGAACTCGTTAGCCATTCTTTGATCGGCACGGGCAAAAACAGGCGTTCGAAAAAACGTCTGTGAAAAATGTCTTGATGGCCTCTGGCGCTTTTTGTTAGTCCCTTCGGGAACCGAAGGAGACCTTATGATCAAAATTGGATTGGCGAAGTTTGGATTTTTCCGACTACCCCTCGCAGTCAGTCTGCCCCTTGTCTTGGCGACCAGTGCGTTTGCACAGGATCCATCGCCCCCACCGAACACAACAACCACCACGGCCCGGACGTTCAATGACAACGGCACCGAGGAAGCTTCCACGGAACGTGTGATCGTGACCGGCTCGGCCATTCCCACCGCCGGGGAAGTGGGGCCGAACCCGGTGCTGAACGTCACCCGCGATCTGATCAACAAGTCCGGTGAGCGCAATACCGAGGAGCTTCTCCGCAATCTTCCAGTGGCGAACGCTAATGGCGTGGCGGTTTCAAACAACGAGAACGGCTCGAACACCGCGGTGGGCGCAGCCACCATCGCGCTGCGCGGGTTCGACGCACGGGCAACCCTCATCCTCCTCGATGGCCGCCGCGTTGCGCCTTATCCCACGGGCAACCGACGCGTCGTCTTCGTCGACCTGAATACGATTCCGGAAGCGTCGATCGAGAGCATTGAAATCCTGAAGGACGGCGCGTCGACCACTTACGGCGCGGACGCGGTGGCGGGCGTGGTGAACATCAAGCGCTTTCACGACTATCGCGGCGCGGAGGCGAGGGTCGAGTACGGCAACACGACTGACAGAGACTCGGGCCTGTTCAGCACCTCACTCCTCTTTGGGGTAGGAGATGGAAAGACGAACATCTCCGGCACGATCAACTACTACCATCGTAATTCGATCTTCAATCACGACCGCGATTATTCGGCGGTGCCGCCGTTTCTGAGCAGCAATGCGAGCCCTTATAACCTCCAGGTGACAAACGCCGCCGTGGCGCAAGCTGGCGGGGCCGTGATTCCGAGTGGAAGCGGGAACCAGTTCGCCAGCGCGCCGAACGGCACGAACGGATTGGCTCCGGCCAGCACGTATCTCTACGGGGCCGGCCGGCCGAGGTCGGGGCCCAATGGCTTTAATTTCAATGAATTTTCTCTCTCGTTTCCCGATTCCGAGCGCTTTGGCGGTTACATGGCGATGGATCACAAAATCTTCGGCGATCAATTCGTGATTTACGCCGACGGCATGTATCAGAATGTGAAGACGCACAATGAGCTGGCCGCCCCGGCGACAGGGAATTTCCAGAGCCCCGGATTCACCACGCTCGCTATCCCGCCCCGGGTGCCCAATCCTGCGGGCACGACTCCGTTGGGCGGGCCCACTTATGCCGAAACCGGAGTGACTCCCGGCGCGTTCAATCCCTTTAACCCCTTCAACCAAATCATATCCGGCGGAACGCGCGCGCGCCTCGCGGAATTCGGCAACCGTCTTTTCGACAACGAAAGTGACGCCTACCTCGGCACGATCGGCTTTCGCGGCAACAAGTTATTTGACGGCTCGTGGGGCTACGACACTGGCTTTCGCTACAGCCAGATCAGGAATACCACCACAGGAACGCAAGTTTCCATCTCGCGTTTTAACCGCATCTTGAACCAAGCCGATCCAATCTTTAATCCGCTCTCTTCCCAATACATCGGCACGACGGTTGCCTTCAACCCATTCGGCGATTTCCGCGTTCCCATTCCATCCAATCAGGCTTCAATCGAGTTCGCTCGCGTCCATCCGAGAGACATAGATACTTCGAAACTGGCCACGCTCGATTCAACCATCTACACGACCGACCTCTTCACCTTGCCGGCAGGCGGCATTGGCTTTGCCGTTGGCGGGCAATTCCGGCGTGAATCGCTGAACGAAGATCCCGACCAGCTCAACATCAGCGGCGATATCTCCGGCAATTCGTCGATCGCCACGGCGCGTGGGGGCCGGAAGTCTTATGGCGTCTTCGTGGAGACACTCATCCCGGTCTTCAGCGATAAAAATGCAATCCCCGGATTTCACGCCTTCGATATCTCCGCCGCCGGCCGCTACGAGGAGTTCCGCAACAACAACACTAACGTAGCGGTGCCGAAGATTGGTTTTCGCTGGCAGCCGTTCGACGAGTCATTCACGCTGAGATTTACCTGGGGCAAAGGGTTCCGCGAACCGTCGCTGGAGGAATTATATTCGGCGCCCATCTCCGACATCCAACCGTCGCACGATCCTAAGAATGGGGGGGCCTTCGAGCCGGAAACCACCACCCTCATCCAGAGCAGCCCAAACCTGGCCCCCGAAGATTCGGAGACCTTCAGCGGCGGATTTGTTTGGACGCCGAAGTTTATGCCTGGCCTGACCATCTCGACCGATATCTGGCAGATCGACCGGACGGGCGTAGTCCAATCCGCTTTTCTCGATGCGGTTTTGGCGCGTGAAGTGGCTGGCACATTGTTGCCGGGCGAGCGGGTGGAACGCCTGCCGGACGGCACGATCACACGCATCGTCGTGTCCAATCGTAATGAAGCGTCTCAGAAGGCCAATGGGGTCGATTTCGCACTGCAATACCAGTACCCCACGGAGTCCTTCGGTACCTTTACCTCGATAACGCAGGTTACTTATCTCAATTCTTTTGAAGTCCAACGCGTCGCCGGCGGACCAATCGAACAACTAGCCGGCGTAACGACTGATCCTGGCGCGTCCCAGGAAGGTTATTACAGGTGGAGAGGCAATAGCCGCCTCGACTGGGCTTGGAAAGGCTTCGATCTCATCGGAACGGTTCGCTTGAATAGCGGCTTTATTGAGCTGGATGCCGACGGGAACACTCGTAACGTCGATAGGCGATGGCTGTTCGATATTCAAGCCTCCTACGATTTCGGCGCCCTTGTTACCACCTCGGCGGAGACTGGCCCTAACTATTCCAAAGACGCCAAGGCTCCTGCTACCGAAGCTTCAAGCAAGATGAGCTTCTGCGACTATCTTTTGAAGGGCACCACCTTTACCATCGGCTGCAATAACCTCTTCGACAAAGATCCGCCCTTTGCCTCAGGCTTTGGTGGAAATGCGACCGGTTATCCGGGTTTTACCTACGACGCGACGGGACGCTTCTACTACGTGCGCCTGACGAAGAAGTTCTAAGCACCTACCGCACTTAATTATCAACGGGCCGCTGCCGCCGTCTTGTGGCGCCAGCGGCGCATCCAGGTTTGGACAAAGTGCGTGTCGCGATTGTCTCCGTTATTCTCTTCCTTTCCGGATGTAGCGCGCTTCTTTTCCAGACTCTTTGGCTCCGACTCAGCGGTTTAGCTTTCGGAAATTCCGTTTGGTCCGCGGCTTTGATTCTTTCAAGCTTTATGGGGGGCCTCGCGCTGGGAAGCGCCATCGCCGCCTCGACGACCCTCCCGCGGCTGCGACCGCTGCGGGTCTACGCCGGGCTGGAAATGATTGTCGCCGTCTTTGGTTGCACGCTCGTGTTTGGGCTTCCGCTGCTCGGGGATTGGATGGGTCCCGTTTTTCAAGCTTTTTGGAATCACCAGCAATTCCTCAACGTCCTCCGGGTTGCGGTCTCCTTTTTGATTCTGCTAATTCCGACGACGGCCATGGGATTAACTCTTCCCATTTTGCTGGAAGACCCGCTTTTGAAACGTCAGGAGTTCACCCGCAGCATCAGCCTTCTTTATGGAGCCAACACCCTGGGTGCGATGGCCGGCGCGCTCCTTGGCGAGACTTATCTGGTCCGGGCCTGCGGACTTTTCGGGACGGCACTAACCTCCGCCGGCGTCTGCTGCGGAGCAGCCGTGATTGGATTGATATTCGCGGGCGCAAAGCCGGTAGCAGTGGGCCAAACTCCAGCGCGATTTCGGTTGCGGCTCTCGTTAGGAACACGGCCGCCATGGAATCTGCTTTTTGTGAGCGCCGGCGCCGGTGCTGCTCTTCTCAGTCTCGAAGTAATCTGGTTTCGCTTCCTGCGGCTGTATGTCGCATCAACTTCGATCGCCTTCACCATCATGCTCGCGGTGGTGCTGGCCGGCATCGGAGCCGGCGGTCTCGTTTCGAGCGCAATTCCAGAGCGCATCATCCCGCGGCGGCAGCTTGTGCCCGTCCTTCTATTGCTCGCTGCCTGCGCAACGCTTCTCTCTTATCTGCTCTTTCCCGTGCCGGTCCTGCCACCGAACCTTCCTGCAATCGACAGCGCGTTCTCGCGGAAGGTTGGGCTGCTCTCATTGACCTTGATGTTTCCTGTCGCCTTTGTCTCGGGAGCCCTGCTCCCAGCGATCGTCTCCTGTGTTCAATCCGAGGTGACCGACCGGATGAACTGCACGGGTCTTACCATCTTGTTCAATACCATGGGCGCCGCCTTCGGGCCGCTCCTCGCAGGCTTTCTTCTCCTGCCTCGGCTTGGATTCCAGTCGAGCTTGATCTTTTGCGCGGCCGGTTATGCCGGACTCGCTCTGCTAACGAGTCAAAAACAGAGCTGGTCCCTGCGGCGGCTCTCTGGAATCGCAATGGTTTCGCTCAGCGCGCTCTTTCTCCTCGTCCTGGGGCTCTTTCCCTACCATCGCGACGAGATCCATTTCGCGAATGCCCGTCGCCCCTATGAAGGCGACGGTTCCGTCCTACTTAAAAAAATCGAAGGCACCGCGGATACCTTTCAACTGCTCCGCCGCGATCTTTACGGCAAGCCTTACTCCTATCGCCTGGTCACTAACTCTTACTCGATGTCGGGAACACTCCCGCGGAGTCAGCGCTACATGCGCATGTTCGCTTACCTGCCGCTCGTGCTCCGGCCACAAAGCGAAGACGCCCTCTTGATTGGCTACGGTGTCGGTGTCACCGCCGATGCTTTCATGCGCGACGGACATCTCAAACATCTCGACATCGTCGATATCTCTCAGGAGGTCTTCGACCTGGCCGACTTCTATACCGGCCCCGGCTACTCAAATCCGCTGCGAGATCCGCGTGTCACGACCTTCGTGCAAGATGGCCGCTTTTTTTTACAAGCGTGTCCCGCAAGTTACGACATTATTACCGGGGAGCCGCCGCCCTTGAAGACAGCAGGAACGGTGAACCTTTACACCCAGCAATTCTTTTCGCTGATGAAGGCGCGATTAAGGGAGGGGGGTATCGCCAGCTTCTGGTTGCCGCTCTACCAGCTTACCACTAACGAAACCAAAGCAATCCTGCGCGCCTTTCATAACGTCTTCCCGAACGCTTCTGTCTGGGCGGGCTCCGATTTGGAATGGGTCATGATCGGAATGAAATCGTCTCTGCGAATGCCTGACGAAGAACACGCACGCCGGCTTTGGACTGATGCCCGTTCAAGATCCGATTTGGTCCGAATCGGTCTCGAGGTCCCCGAGCAGATGTCCGCTTTATTCGTCATGGATGCGGAGGAAATCGATCGGATGACTCAAGGCGTCCAACCGCTCGATGATTTCTATCCCAGGCGCCTGACCGATGCGCAGCCTGATCTGAAAGCAGCCTATCAACTGGGCTACAGTTATCTCGAAAGCTCTGGCGCCCTGGAGCGCTTTTTCGCTTCCTCTTTCATCCGTGCTCTGTGGCCTGACGAACGGAAGGAATGGATCGAGCCGCTCTTTTTGTTTCGCGAAACACGGTATCGCTCGGAAATGTCCGGAAGTAACTGGTTAGCTGAGCTGGATCTTTACCTGCGCCATTCGGAGCTCCGAGAACCGGTTCTGGCTGTCCAGAACAGCGACGAGTTTCGCCTTATGCTGGCGGAGCGCCTGGTCGCTGGCTCACATTCTTTACCGCCTGACGCATTGCATGATCTCGTGGCGGGGGCGCTGGCCCGCAGGGACTTTGGGGCCGCCATTCGACTGCTCGA